>NZ_DAMBQK010000003.1:0-312141 GCF_032062175.1 Atlantibacter sp. | reverse complement strand
CATCAAACAAGCAGAAGCCCATCCTCACGGATGGGCTTTTTGCTGTCTGCAATATTCCACTCCTTCTCCGATAATCTCCCTGCGTTAACATCAATAAACTATCTTTAAGAGGTTTGAAACAACCGCAATGGAGAAGCGAATGACCAAAAAAGAGTTCGACTATCAGCAGGATTTCTCGCAAATCGATTTTCGAAAGCACCCTGAAAAATATCAGGTGGGCCGTGGTGAACAAGGCGTGCTGCTGGTTGAACCCTATAAAGGCGAAATCCTTCCCTGGTGGCGCTATAAAGATGAAGAGTCGGCGATTAAATCAGCGGAAAAGATTTACCAGTTATTTGAAGCGTATCGGCAGCAGGACGATTTCGTCGGCATGGATATGGCCCGTAAATTTATCCAGATGGGATATACCCGCGCCCGACGATATGCCAATTACAAAGGTGGTAAAAAATATACCGAAGATGGAAGTTTGCATGAGCGCGGTAACGATCCGGTGAAGGCTGCCGCCGCTGCGGTATTTAAAACCTGGTGGGATAAGATCCGCGAAGATGAAGACTATTTAAAACGTAAACGAGAGCATCAGGCGAAGTGGGGATGAGCAAACTAATACTGCGCAAGCTGCCAGATAGAATAGCCAGTTGCCGCGCCCGCCACATCCCAGGCAAAATCTTTCCAGCTCCAGCCGCTTCCTGCTGGGCGGCTGTCCCATAGCTCTTTTGATGCGCCTAGACCTACCGAAAACATTAATCCAAATCCTGCACTGGCATCCCGCGACCAGGCCTGATGCTGCCCATATTCGTTGCCAGCGGCAGATAGCATCGCTGAGGCGATAAAGTGCTGGGCCTTATCCTGCCCGCTCCATCGATCGTACGCCATATGGCTACAGCCAGTCAGAGAAAACAAGGTAATCAATAAAAATCGGCGCATTACGGTGCTCATAAAAAAGCCCTGCATGCAGGGCGAATATTCACAGAATACGGCTGATTAAGCGATCAATTCGGATGCGCCGTAAACGACGGATCAGTTTACGGACCTTCACCGGATAATCCGCGATGCTTTCCAAATCCCGATAATGCTGAACCACCGTAGTATGCGTGCGGATCAGCTCAAGCTCTTTATCGCGTTGCGCCGCCAGCTCATGTTTTGGATCGTGGATAAGGATCGCGTTTTCCAGATCCAAACGCCAGGCGCGCGGGTTAAGGTTGTTACCAGTCAGCAGCATCCACTCATCATCGACCCACATGCCTTTCAGATGGTACGTGTTGTCATCATCTTTCCATAGCCGTACGGTCAACTGACCCGTATTGACATAATACTGGAGACGGCTCAGGAAGCGGCGCAGGTTAATTTCATACAGATATGGCAATGCGCCGATGATTTTAAACGGCTGATCTTCCGGGATATAAAAGTCGTTCGCAGTTTTATCGCCAACAATAATTTCGACCTGTTTGCCATCGCGCAATAGTTGAATGATATTACGCACCAGGATAGCAGGCAGGTTGAAGTAAGGGGTGCAAATCGTCAGCTTCTGCTCAGCGCAGGGCATCAGATGGAAGATGGTTTTATTGAGCGGGCTGGATTTCCCAAGCCCGACCAGTGGGGTGACGGACAGTTGTTCGTTGTCAGCATCACCCGCGAAATGATACACCGCGTCGCGTAATTCCTGGCGGAACAGCCGGACATCATTTTTGATTTCCTGGCTTTTCGGGCGCTCCGGTGTATCGAGCCGGTTTACCGCTCGCCCCTGGATCAGGTTGGTGTTCACCCAATCATACATAATGTCGGCGAGACGGGGGTTGCGGATCGACTGATAGCGATCGTAACGATACTTATCATGCTGATGTAGATAAACGTCGTTTAAGCTGGCACCGCTGTAGATAACGCTGTCATCGATAATAAAGCCTTTAAAGTGCAAAACGCCGAGAGCTTCTCGGGTATTAACGGGAATGCCGTATACCTGGATTTTAACGTCCGGGTTTTCCTGCGCCATCCGGCAATACCAGTCGGCGTTGGTGTTCGAAGCGGCAGCGCCGATACGGCCACGCTGTGCGCGATGCCAGTCAACCAGTACACAGACATCCAGTTCAGGGCGTTGACGCTTAGCGTCGTAGAGTGCTGACAGAATGCCGAGCCCACCATCATCTTGTTCAAGATAAAGGGCAATAATGCAGATGCGTTTCGTCGCGCTGGCGATCTTTTGCAGCAATGTGGCGCGAAAGTCGGCCGGAGAGAAATAAAACGCTACATCATCAACAGACTGAGAAAGCTTAGGTAGTTGGGCAAGGTGTTGTTGATGTTTGTTTCGTTTAAATTTAGACAACATCACAGTGCATATCTTCTCTATACAGTAGGTGGCCATCCCTGAGGGGCGGACGACGGTAGCGGTGGATAATAACATTACTACTCAGGAATGTGAGTAACATTTCCAATACCTTACTCACGAATCCCGCGTTTTATTCAAGGCTAAGGTCAGTCCAACGATGCCATCTTCTAACTGGATGTCGACAGCAAAACCCAGTTTTCTCGCCAGCGCTACCATGCCTCGGTTGTTGGGCATCGTAATGCCGTTCAGGCGTTCAAGACCATGATCTCGCGTATAAGCGATGAGTTTTTCAAGTAATTTTCGGCCTAATCCCAGACCCTTTAGATCGGAGCGAACCAGCACGGCAAACTCTGCATCCACATTATCGGGGTCTGAGATTGCGCGCGTAACGCCCAGGATCTGTTCCTGGCCTTCATGGGAGAATACCGCCACAAATGCCATTTCACGATCGTAGTCGATCTGGGTCATATTCGCTAAATCTTCATGGGTAAATTCATTGATCTCGCTGAAATAGCGATAATAAAGATCTTCTTTGGTGACCTGAGAAATAAAGCGCCGAAGTTCCGGCTCATCCTCCGGCAAAATGGGCCTGAACAGGCAGGTTTGGCCATTTTTGAGGGTAACGGTTTCTTCCAACTGATGTGGGTATGGTCGTATCGCCAACCGCGCATCCGCATCGCCTTCAAAGGCTTCCAGCTCAAGCGTCACATCCAGCGCGGTAAATTCATTGCCGGATACCAAAAGCGGATGAATATCCAGCCGTTTGATTTCCGGGCAATCGACAATCAGGTTCGATACCTGCACCAGAAACTGGCTCAGACCCGCAATATCCAGCGCGCGTAATGCGCTGCGCCCGCGGATCGTGCCGCTTTTTATCGCCTGAATGACCAGATAGCGCGCCAGGTTCATGTTCAGGGGAGGCAGCGCTACAGCCGCCTGATCCTGGCGCCACGCCATACCGCCATCGCCAAGCATAATTAATGGACCAAACACCGGGTCCTGCTCTACGACGACACGTAACTCTTGGGCCCCCGCACGGTTAGCCATGCTCTGCACCAGTAAGCCGTGAATACGCGCCTGAGGCCAGGTCATTTTCACCCGGTCGAGAATGGCGTCAGCGGCCTGTTGTACTTCAGTCGCTGTGCGCAGATACAGCATAACCCCCTGGACTTCGGATTTATGGGGAATATCCGGCGAGCGTAGCTTCAGGGCAACGGGATAACCGATCTGCTTAGCAATATGCACCGCTTCGGCGCTATCGCCAGCAATCCAGGTCGGCAGGGTTTGCAAACCATACGCCTGAAGAATGGGTTGTACCTCATGGGTATCCAGATGCGTTGCACCATCTTCCAGTGCCCGGGTAATCAGTTGATGCACTTCAGCCGTATTGGCGGTGAGGTTTGCCGGCAGCGACGGCGTTTCACGCAGCTGCTTCTGGTTACGGCGATATTCCACCATATGCATAAACGCCGTGACGGTGCCTTCTGGTGTGCGATAGGTAGGGATACCGGCATCGCTGAACCAGCGGCGCGCTTCCTGAGACGAAAACTCGCCGCACCAGTTGGTAAGTAGCGTCACGTAACGTCCTCGAGGATGACGCGCCAGCAATTCGATAATCGCCCTTGCGCTTTCGCTGCCCGGCGCAGCGGCGCTCGGGGAGTGGATAATCATTAACGCGTCAAAATCCTGGCTATCCAGCAGAATTTCCAGCGTCTGGACATAGCGTTGCGTGGTGGCGTCATCGCGTAAATCCAGAGGATTAGCGACGTTCACGCCCGCAGGCACCACGCCAGCGAGGCGGCTGACGATGTCATCTCCGAGGCTTGCCAGCTTGCCGTTACGTAACCACAGTTCATCCAGCGCCAGGGCGGCAGGCGCAGCGCCGTTGCTAACAATCATCAGCCGCTCGCCGCGCAGCGGGCGCATATGGCTTAAGGTCTCAACGGCAGAGAACAGTTCATGGGTATCCTGCACGCGCAACAGACCAGCACGCTGGATGGCGGCATCCCAGGCACCGTCTAATCCGGTTTCTGCATTCAATAACTGGCGCGCCGACGGGCTGCGTCCGCTCTTGATCACCAGAATGGGTTTATTACGTGAGGCGCTACGCGCGGCGGACACAAAACGGCGCGCATCGCTAAGCTGTTCGAGGTAAAGCAAAATCGCACTGGTTTTGGTATCCCGCGAGAGATAGTCCAGCAGCTCGTCGACATCAATATCAAGGCTGTCCCCCAGGGCGATAAAGTAGGAAAACCCCATTTCGCGCTGCTGCGCCCAGTCGAGAATCGTGTTTGAAACAGCGGCAGATTGTGACACAAACGCCAGTTTGCCCTTGCGGATCGGCACCGGGGAAAAGCTGGCGTTGAGTCCTTGCCACGGTGCCAGCAGGCCCAGGCTATTCGGCCCCAGAAGGCGCATCTGCCAGCGGTTAGCACATTCCAGCAGTGTGGCCTGCTGCTCTTTGGGCGAGGAGAGAATGATACAGGTCTTGCAGCCTTTTTCGCCGAGGGCGTTGAGCAGCGCCTCGTTGCGGCTGGGGTTGGTGCAAATTACCGCCAGATCGGGCGGGAAGGGCAGACTGGTGATGTCCGGCCAGGTCATCACCCCGCACACCGCTTTATAGACTGGCGTAACGGGCAATACCGGCCCGGAAAAACCGCCTGATAAGAGATTTCTCATCATCAGGTAGCCCGCTCTGTCGGGCTTCACGGACGCGCCAATCACGGCGATGGATTTCGGTCGAAGTAGCGCTTCCAGCCCACGTTGACTCATAACATTCCCCCCGAGGATGTGAATGAATGATTTTAAACGCTTTCGGGCTCGGTTGCTGTGACGCTTCCCTGATGATGAGGTTTACCCGCCAGATAACGCTCGCGAAATAGCGTGAAATGGCCGGTCAGACCTTGTGACGCCTGCGCATCGCCTGCCAGTTCAAGTAGGGCGATGGCCACTTCGGCCGTGCAATACTGGCCGTCGCCGTGGGCTTCACGCAGTCGGTATGCCGAGGTTTTACTGAGATCGACCGAGATGACGGGTAACGCATCCAGATACGGGCTTTTACGGAACATTTTACGCGCTTCTGTCCATGTGCCATCGAGCATAATAAACAGTGGTGGTTTGGCGTGTGGCATAACCGTAGTAAGTACTTTTCGCTGCGCATCGGCATAGGATGCCGGGAACACCACCATCGGCTGATAAACCGGATCGTTTACCAGGTCGATCAGCGCCTGCGGCGGCTCGGTGCGCGACCATTGAAAGGCAGCGGTGTCGGGCAATACATCGGCAATCAAGCGTCCGGTATTGCTGGGTTTCATCGGTTCGGTATCAAACATCACCAGGCAGAACCGGCTGCGCGCCGCAACGGTCTGCAATGTTTCGCACAGGCACTGTTTTAACGGCAGCAGGCAGCGCTGGCAGCGGCGGATGCGGTTGCCTCGGGCAAGAAACGGACGGGTGGCGCGCGCCAGGCGTTCAGCGCGAAGTCGAAGGACGGCGTTTTCAGTCATCAGGGGGAATTAACGTAAAAACGCTATTCTAGCGTAGATAACAAAACGGGGCATCCGGAAGATGCCCCGTTAGCGCGGGTTACAAGTTTTCGTTGAGCCAGCTGTCGAACGGCGCTTTCGGCATAGCGCCGTTGAGCATATCCACCATCTGACCCTTCTTGAAAACCATGATGGTCGGGATACTGCGGATGCGGAAGCGGGCGCTAAGCGCGGGTTCCGCTTCGGTGTTCACTTTCAGGAAACGTACCTGGCCGCTGCGCTCTTCCGCTACGTCTTCAAATACCGGCGCGAAGTTTTTGCAGGGACCGCACCAGGGAGCCCAAAAATCCACCACGACCGGCAGATCGTCCTGAAGATATTTATCCAGCGTCTGGCTGGTGGCGTTAATCACTTCGCCATCAAACAGCTCATGACCACAACGGCCACATTTTGCCCCGTCATTAACACGGTCGTCAGGTATGCGATTTACAGCCTGACAGGAGGCACAAACGGTATTCATAACTAACCTCTAAAGTGCGGCGTCGAGTTGTCGACGAGATGGATCTGTTTCTGAGATGTTAAATATTATCGTTTATTCATTTGACATCGACAACGAGATAACTCCAATGAATATGATAGTTCCTGACTTTTGACCGAAGTAGATGGCGAAGCGGCGTCACATCGGGTAATCTGCGCGCCACGCGGCAGCCAGGTGGAGAAGAGCATGAGCGAAGAATTTAAAGGTAAAGGCGGCAAGGTCAAAGTGATGTATGTCCGCAGCGATGACGACAGCGAAAAACGTACCCAGAACCCGCGTACCGGGAAGGGAGGCGGGCGTCCTGCCGCGTCAGGTAAGGGCGAGCGTCGTCCGCGTCGTGATGATAAGCCTGGCGCTGGCCGCGACCGGTATAGCGATCGCGACGCTCCGTCATCATCCCCGTGGCGCACGGTTTCACGTCCGCCGCGCGACTATAACGACGAGAGTGTCGATCAGGCTGAACAACCTGAAAAAGGGTATGTCGATCGGGAAGTGATCCGTCGCCAGCGCGCTGAAGAAACGCGCGTCTATGGTGAAAACGCCTGCCAGGCGCTGTTCCAGAGCCGTCCGGATTCCATAGTGCGCGCCTGGTTTATCCAGAGCGTCACGCCGCGTTTCAAAGAAGCGCTGCGCTGGATGGCGGCTAACCGTAAGGCTTATCACGTGGTGGATGATGCCGAGCTGGCAAAAGCGTCAGGCACGGAGCATCACGGCGGCGTGTGCTTTATTATCAAAAAGCGCAACGGTATGAGCGTTGAAAGCTGGCTGGAAAATGCGGGTGAAGATGACTGCATACTGGCGCTGGAAGACGTTGGCAATCCGCATAACCTGGGCGGCATTATGCGCAGTTGCGCGCATTTCGGCGTGAAAGGCCTGCTGGTAGAGGATGCCTCCCTGCTGGAATCCGGCGCGGCGGTGCGTACCGCGGAAGGCGGCGCAGAGCATGTCCAGGCAATCAGCGGCGACACCTTCAGCGACGGTCTGGATCGCTTCCGTCAAGCGGGTTACGCCATCGTGACGACATCCAGCCATAAAGGCACCGCGCTGTATAACGCGCAATTGCCTAAGAAAATGGTGCTGGTGTTGGGGCAGGAGCGTGACGGGGTTTCCGATGCCACGTTCGATAATGCCGATATGAGCATTGCTATTCCCGGCTCAGGCAACGTTGAAAGCCTAAACGTATCGGTCGCTACCGGCGTTCTGTTAGCCGAATGGTGGCGGCAGAATAAAGCCTGATAAAGAGAAGCCAGCAAATTTGCTGGCTTTTTTATGCCTGCTATTCCGGTAATACCGGCGTCCAGTCAATCGGGGTTTCACCGCGCTGCGCCAGATAGTCGTTGGCTTTCACAAAGTGGCCGCAGCCAAAAAAGCCGCGATGGGCCGAGAGCGGAGAGGGATGCGGTGCCTGCAACACATAATGGCGCTCCCTGTCGATCATCGCGCCTTTCTTCTGGGCGTGTGATCCCCACAGCATAAACACCACGCCTTCGCGATGTTCGTTAATAATTGAAATCACCTTATCAGTGAAAGTTTCCCAGCCAAGACGGGCGTGGGAATGCGCCTGCCCGGCACGCACCGTCAGCACGGTATTGAGCAGCATCACGCCCTGGCGCGCCCAGCTTTCGAGATAACCATGAGACGGACGGACAAAACCAGGAATCGAGCCTTCCAGCTCTTTATACATATTGACCAGCGACGGCGGCGGCTGAATACCAGGGCGGACGGAAAAAGCCAGGCCATGCGCCTGGTTCGGTCCGTGATACGGGTCCTGGCCCAGAATCACGATTTTCACGTTACCCAGTTCGGTAAACCTGAAGGCGTTAAAGACGTCTTTGGCTGGCGGATAAATCGTCTCGCCAGCGGCGCGTTCATCCTCAACGGCTTTCAGCGTGTTGATAAAATAGGGCTGTTGCTTTTCATCGGCCAGCACGTCGTGCCAGGTGAGAGTATGGGTCATTTCGCTCTCCTGCGAAGGGTAATGATATAGCTTAACGTCTTATTTGCACTACACAAAATCCTGCGCCGGTTTTGTCCTGGCAAACTAAAAAATTTTGAAAATTTACAAAGTTTTTAACTCAGGATATATCGCGTAAGTTGATGTAAAACAAATAAATGCCAGCATGACCCTATTTGCTATATGGTTTTTATTGATTTAAATCAAAGAATGCCGGCCTGGCGATTGGTATACAGTACAGTAACGCAACAAAGGTTTTACCAATGAGCCAATACAGGCCCAACGAGAATCAACAAAATTTGCCCATAGGGAGAAATATAATGATTACTGGTATCCAGATTACTAAAGCCGCCAACGACGATCTTCTGAACTCTTTCTGGCTGCTGGACAGCGAGAAAGGCGAAGCGCGCTGCGTTTGCGCCAAAGCCGGTTTCGCTGAAGATGAAGTAGTTGCACTGAACGCGCTGGGTGAATTCGAATACCGTGAAATTCCGATGGAAATTAAACCGGAAGTGCGCGTTGAAGGTGGTCAACATCTGAACGTTAACGTACTACGCCGTGAAACGCTGGAAGACGCGGTTAAGCACCCGGAAAAATACCCGCAACTGACTATCCGTGTTTCCGGTTATGCGGTTCGCTTTAACTCTCTGACGCCGGAACAGCAGCGCGACGTTATCGCTCGTACCTTTACCGAAAGCCTGTAAGGTTTCTTATCCGGTAAATAAAAACGCCAGCTTTCGCTGTAATGCCGATCAGTTAAGGATCGGTTGACCGATCCGGCAGTTGTGCAAAAATCCGTAATCTCACAGGGATTACGGATTTTTTTATGCTACTCAGCCAGGCACTTGATACCGTCCACAAATTTACCCCGCAGGAGTTCGCTGCGCTCTCTGACCTTCTCTCTCCTGAGCTGATTGACCAGTGTCTGACTGATACCGGCGTGGTCACCCTGCGTAAGCGCCGCCTCTCCATGGAAATGATGGTCTGGGCCGTGACCGGTATGGCGCTGTTCCGCTCCCACTCCATGAACCAGCTTGTCTCCCATCTGGACATCCTGCTGCCCGGGAAAAGGCCGTTTGTTGCACCCAGCGCGGTGGTACAGGCCCGCCAGCGGCTCGGGGAGGACGTTATCCGGCTGATGTTTGAAAAAACACAGCGTCTGTGGTTCGAAAAAACCCCGGTGTCGCACTGGAACGGACTCACCCTGATGGCTGTGGATGGCACGGTATGGCGAACGCCTGACACGCCTGAAAATGATGCGGCCTTCGGGCGGACCGCGAATATTAATGCCCGCTCTGAGTGGCCGCAGGTACGTATGGTCTGCCAGATGGAAGTGACCAGCCATCTGCTGACGGGCGCGGCCTTCGCCAGTGTCTCTGAGTGCGGGGAAACGGACCTTGCGGCAAAGCTCATCGCGCAGACGCCTGACCATTCCCTGACCCTTCTGGATAAAGGCTTTTATGCCCTGGGGCTGCTGCATGCCTGGCAAACTGCCGGAACCGAAAGGCACTGGCTGATCCCGCTGCGTAAGGGGGCACAGTACCGGGTGACAAGAAAACTGGGCACCGGGCAGGAGCTGGTGGAGTTAAGGCTGTCGCCGCAGGCCAGAAAGAAATGGCCGGAGGCACCGGAGACCCTGACGGCAAGGCTTGTCAGTAAGGAAGTCCGGGGTAAAACGGTGCAGATACTGACGTCGATGTGCGATCCGCTCAGATACCCGAAAGCGGATATCGTGGATCTGTACGGTCATCGCTGGGAAATAGAACACGGCTTCAGGGAGATGAAGCAGCATCTGCTGAATAATGAGCTGACGCTGCGGAGTAAAAAGCCGGAACTGGTGCGCCAGGAGCTGTGGGGCGTGGTGCTGGCCTATAACCTGTTGCGGTTCATGATGGCGCAGATGGCATACAGTCTGAAGGGCGTGGAGCCTTACCAGATGAGCTTTAAGCAGTCAGCGCTGTACCTGAGAAGCCAGCTGAGTATCCTGCCGGGAGTGGCGCCGGGGAAACTGCCGCGCATAATGGAAGAGATACTGAATATGGCTTCAGGGCTGGTTCTTCCGGGCAGGCGGGAAAGGCATTATCCGCGGGCGGTAAAAAAGAGGCCACAGCGCTACGCGCTGCGGCCACCTTCAAAGCTTAACTGACAAGCATTACAGCTTTCGCTGGCGTTTTTTTATTCTGCATTATCGATTTTTGCTTCGTTCGGTTTACGGCGCTTTCCGATATTTTTCTTATCGCGATGGCGCACTTTAACGCGCGGTTTTTCTTTTTCCTGCTCTTTCTTCTTCTCTTCGCGTTTCGCCAGCGCTTTTTTCGACGGTTTGCCCTGCAATTTCTCGCTTGGTGCGCGGGTGGTTGGACGCAGTTCGTCAATCACGCGGGATTTCAGCGGCTCATTCAGATAGCGGCCTACTTTACCTAACAGCAGGTGATCGTGCGCTTCAACCAATGAGATCGCAGTGCCTTTACGCCCGGCACGACCGGTACGGCCAATACGGTGCAGATAGGTATCGGCAGTGCGCGGCATATCGAAGTTAAAGACGTGGCTGACGTCGGCGATATCAATACCGCGCGCGGCAACGTCGGTGGCGACCAGGACATTAACGCGGCCATCGGTGAGGCGATTGATGGCCTCGTTACGTTTAGCCTGCACCATTTCGCCTTCAATAAAACAGTTAGCGATGCCGGCCTCGCGCAGCCAGCCAGCCAGCTCATGCACACGCTCGCGCTTGCGCACAAAAACGATAGCGCGGGTAGTTTCCGGCTGCTTCAGCAGGTGCACCAGCAGTGCGGTTTTATGCTGGATATCGTCGGCGCGATAGTACCACTGGTGGATCTTTTTACGTTCGCGGGTGGACGGCGAGGCAGAGACTTCTTCCGGCTCGTTAAGCAGACGCTCGGCAAAGTTCTTAATCGCATCGCCTTCCAGCGTGGCCGAGAACAGCATGGTCTGGTTGCGCCAGCGGGTCTCCCCGGCAATATGTTCAATATCCTGCGCGAAACCCATGTCCAGCATACGGTCGGCTTCATCCAGGATCAGCGTTTCCACGGCGCGGCAATCAAAGTTTTCTTCTTTGATATATTGCAGCAGGCGGCCCGTGGTAGCGACCACGATATCCTGGTTTTCGCTGAACACTTCCGCGTGGTTCATGTATGCCACGCCGCCAGTAATGGTGGCGATATCCAGGTGGGTATGCGCCGCCAGCTCACGCGCCTGTTCCGCCACCTGCATCGCCAGCTCGCGGGTCGGAGTCAGGATCAGAACGCGCGGCGGGCCGGATTTTTTACGAGGGAAGTCGAGTAAATGCTGCAACACCGGCAGCAGGTACGCCGCCGTTTTACCGGTGCCTGTCGGCGCAGAACCGAGTACATCACGCCCTTCAAGGGCAGGCGGAATGGCGGCAGCCTGAATGGCTGTCGGGCGAGTGAAGCCTTTATCCTGAAGGGCTTTCAGCAGGCTTTCATCAAGTTCTAGTTCGGAAAAAGTGGTTACAGTCATTTTCTACCTCAGTATGGGCCGCCGATTATAGACGTTAAGGCAGCAATGTTCATCACTTAGTATGGTTATGCTCTTTTCCAGGCGAATGCTTTACCCTATGCTACAACGGTTTCCCTGCCAGGTTGTAATAATGACAACGACTAAAACGCTTCTTCGTCGCGATGGTTTCACTTTTAAGCAGTTCTTCGTTGCCCACGATCGTTGCGCAATGAAAGTCGGGACTGATGGTATTTTGCTGGGCGCATGGGCGCCAGTGGCAGGCGTTAAGCGCATTCTGGATATCGGTACCGGCAGTGGGCTTATTGCTCTGATGCTGGCCCAGCGCGCAAATGACGCGCTTATCGACGCAGTTGAAATGGACCCGGAAGCCGCCGGGCAGGCCGCTGACAATGCCCAGGCGTCGCCCTGGGCTGCGCGCATTCAAGTTCATCAGGAAGACTTTTTAAGCTGGACGCCGGACGCATCTCACCGTTACGACCTGATCGTCAGCAACCCGCCATTTTATGATAAAGGCGTGGAGTGTGGTTCATCGCAGCGTGAACTTGCCCGCTATAACACCTCACTGGAACATGAAGCGCTGTTACGCGGCGCGGCGCAACTCATTACCGAAGAGGGCTGTTTCTGCGTGGTATTGCCGGAAGCCGTGGGCTCTGCTTTCACCCAAAAAGCGCAGGAGATGGGGTGGCATATTCGCCTGAGAACCGATGTGTGCGATAACGATACTAAGCTGCCGCACCGCGTGCTACTGGCGTTTTCGCCGATGCCGGGCGAGCTGTTTATCGACCGGCTGGCGATCCGTGGGCCAGACCAGCGCTACTCGGACGCATGGTGCGGCCTGACCCAGGAGTTCTATTTGTTTATGTGAACCAGTGGGGAGAGCACCGACGGCCCAGCGTTTTCCTGTAAATCGGGATAGTCGAGGGTGTAATGCAGTCCGCGGCTCTCTTTACGCATCATCGCACAACGCACAATCAACTCCGCCACCTGCACCAGGTTGCGCAACTCCAGCAAATTATTCGACACGCGGAAATTGGCATAATACTCGTCAATTTCCTGCTGAAGCATAGTGATCCGGCGCAACGCCCGTTCCAGGCGGCGCGTGGTACGCACAATTCCAACGTAGTCCCACATAAATAGCCTTAGCTCATGCCAGTTATGCTGGATCACCACCAGTTCATCGGGATCCTCTACCCGGCTTTCATCCCAGGCAGGCAGTGATTTCGGTCCACGGGCGAACGGCAAGCGTTTTTGAATATCCTCCGCCGCCGACCAGCCGTACACCAGGCACTCCAGCAGCGAATTGGACGCCATCCGGTTGGCACCGTGCAGGCCGGTGTAGGTCACTTCGCCGATGGCATACAGCCCGTCAACGTCAGTACGGCCATTGTCATCAACCATCACGCCACCGCAGGTATAGTGCGCAGCGGGTACGATAGGCACCGGATCGCGGGTCAAATCGAGCCCCAGACCAAGCAGTTTTTCATAAATCATCGGGAAGTGCTGGCGCACGAATTCCGCTGGCTTGTGGCTAATATCCAGATACATGCAGTCTGCGCCTAAGCGTTTCATTTCATGATCGATAGCGCGCGCCACAATATCACGCGGAGCCAGTTCGGCTCGCTCATCAAAATCAGGCATAAAACGCGTGCCGTCGGGACGCTTAAGGTAAGCCCCTTCGCCACGCAGCGCTTCGGTCAGCAGAAAGTTGCGTGCCTGTGGATGGAACAGCGCGGTAGGGTGGAACTGATTAAACTCGAGATTGGCGACGCGGCAACCGGCGCGCCACGCCATGGCGATCCCATCGCCGGAGGAGATATCCGGGTTAGTGGTGTACTGATACACCTTAGATGCGCCGCCAGTCGCCAACACCACCGCTTTAGCGCGGCAGGTTTCCACTTCTTCTTTATTGCGGTTCCAGACCCATGCGCCGACCACGCGGCGGGTACCCGGCAGACCGATTTTGTCGGAGACGATTAAATCAACGGCGTTGCTACGTTCGATAATTTGAATATTAGGATGCGCCAGCGCTTTGCCGACAAGGGTAGTCTCGACCTCTCTCCCCGTGGCGTCTGCGGCGTGCAGAATGCGGCGATGGCTATGCCCACCTTCACGGGTCAGATGGTAGTTCTCTTCGCCATTTGGTTGTACTTCAGTATCAAACAATACGCCCTGGTCGATTAGCCACTGAACGCAATGGCGGGCGTTGCTGGCGACGAATTCAACCGCGTCGCGATCGCAAATTCCAGCTCCGGCAATGAGCGTGTCTTCAACATGGGAATCGATGCTGTCTGTTTCATCGAATACCGCCGCAATACCGCCCTGGGCATATAGCGTTGACCCTTCGTTAACCGGTCCTTTGCTCAGAACCATAACCTGGCAATTATCCGCCAGACGAAGCGCCAGGGAGAGGCCCGCCGCGCCGCTGCCGATAATCAAAACGTCACAATTCATTTCAGATGTTGTGTTCATGCTGTGTGTTTAATTTACTAAACAGTGTTGGGCCAGCATAGCACTGGAATTTGTCAGTTCGCACATTTTTTTTGCATTAAGTTGCAGTGGCTAAACACGACCGGCTATCAGGGCGTGTTGTAGCAGGCTTATAAAAACCAGAAAAATATTTGCGAAGCAGATCGTTAGCCTACGATTAAAGGGTGAAAAAAAGGTGTGCTTGCGTTACTCTGCTGGCGGATTAGCAAGCTTGAATTTTCAGCGCTAGCCTTAAAGAGGCGGACTCCCTATGAATCAAAATCAACGGTCCGGGAAAAGCTGACAGAAAACAAAGGCGTAACGGAACTTTACCGGTTAATGAGAATCCAATCTCCTGCTTGCTCACGACGTGCAGCGTTTAGGTGGTTCTGATTACGCGAGGATATTAGGTTTGGGGAGATATTACCTCGGATGAGCGAGCAGTTAACGGATCAGGTCCTTGTTGAGCGGGTCCAGAAGGGAGATCAGAAATCGTTTAACTTACTGGTAGTCCGCTACCAGCATAAAGTGGCGAGCCTGGTTTCTCGCTATGTGCCATCGGGGGATGTGCCTGATGTAGTGCAGGAATCCTTTATTAAAGCTTACCGCGCCCTTGATTCCTTTCGCGGCGATAGCGCGTTTTATACCTGGCTGTATCGTATCGCCGTCAATACAGCAAAAAATTACCTGGTTGCTCAGGGGCGTCGTCCGCCGTCCAGCGATGTCGATGCGATTGACGCAGAAAATTTCGAAAGTGCGGGTGCACTGAAAGAAATTTCGAACCCTGAGAACTTAATGTTGTCTGAAGAACTGAAACAAATAGTTTTCCGTACCATAGAGTCACTCCCGGAAGATTTACGCATGGCAATTACGTTGCGGGAGCTGGATGGCCTGAGCTATGAAGAGATAGCCGCTATCATGGATTGCCCGGTCGGTACGGTACGTTCGCGTATTTTTCGTGCGCGGGAAGCTATTGATAATAAAGTTCAACCGCTTATCCGGCGTTGACGATAGCGGGATACTGGAAAAGGTATTAGGCATGCAGAAAGAAAAACTTTCCGCTTTAATGGATGGTGAGTCTCTGGATAGTGAAGTGCTGAGCGCTTTGTCTAACGACAAACAGCTTCAGCAGTCATGGGAGAGCTATCACCTCATTCGCGACACTCTACGGGGTGACACGGGTGATGTGATTCACTTCGATATCTCCGCCCGCGTGATGGCGGCAATCGAAAACGAGCCTGTACATCGGACCGCACCGCTCATTCCAGAGTCACAACCAGCTCCACAGCAGTGGCAGGCTATGCCGTTCTGGAAAAAACTGCGCCCCTGGGCCAGCCAGATTACGCAGATTGGCGTTGCTGCCTGTGTTTCCCTGGCCGTTATCGTCGGCGTTCAGCAATACAACGCCCCGAGCGAAGCCACTGGGCAACCTGAAACACCCGTGTTCAACACCCTTCCCATGATGGGGCAGGCCAGCCCGGTGAGCCTGGGCGTGCCTTCTGACGCCACGGGTGGTACAGGCCAGCAACAGGTTCAGGAGCAGCGTCGCCGCATTAACGCTATGCTTCAGGACTATGAACTTCAGCGTCGCCTGCATGCAGAGCAGCTTCAGTTTGAACAGGCCCAGACACAGCAAGCCGCTGTTCAGGTGCCAGGAACCCAAACGTTAGGAACGCAACCGCAGTAATGAAGCAACTTTGGTGTGCTATGTCATTAGTGGCTGGCAGCCTGTTATTTTCTGCAAACGCCTCGGCAGATCCTTCAACCGAGGCGTTGTTGCAGCAAATGAACCAGGCCAGTCAGTCGCTTAACTACGAATTGGCTTTTATCAGTATCAATAAGCAGGGTGTTGAATCACTGCGTTATCGGCATGCCCGCCTGGATAACAAGCCAATGGCTCAACTTCTGCAGATGGATGGCCCACGCCGTGAAGTTGTGCAGCGTGGCAATGAAGTGAGCTACTTTGAACCAGGCCTCGAGCCTTTCACGCTGAATGGCGATTATATCGTCGATTCCTTACCTTCTCTGGTCTACACCGATTTTAAACGTCTGGCGGCGTATTACGATTTTATCGCCGTAGGCAGAACGCGAATTGCCGATCGCCTGTGCGATGTGATTCGGGTAGTGGCGCGGGACGGAACACGTTACAGCTACATTGTCTGGCTGGATTCGCAAACTAAGTTGCCCATGCGCGTTGATTTACTGGACCGCGATGGCGAAACGCTTGAACAGTTCCGGGTGGTGTCGTTTACCGTTAACGATACGCCGGGCACCGTGATACAAAATCTGGCAAAAGCGACGCTGCCGCCGCTGCTTTCTGTTCCGGGTACCGAAAAAGTCAACTTTAACTGGGCACCGACCTGGCTACCGCAAGGGTTTAACGAGGTTTCCGGCAGCCGCCGTCCGCTTCCGGGCGTTGACGTGCCTGTCGAGTCTCGTCTTTATACCGACGGCTTATTCACTTTCTCGGTGAATGTGAACCGCGCCAGCGCGACCAGTTCCAGCCAGATGCTGCGTACCGGCCGCCGTACGGTGAGTTCCGATGTGCGCAATAACGCCGAAATCACCATCGTGGGCGAATTGCCCCCGCAAACCGCTAAACGTATCGCAGACAGCGTAAAATTCAGGGCTTCTCCGCAATGATGAAAGAGTGGGCCACGGTAGTTTCGTGGCAAAACGGCGAAGCGGTCGTCAGCTGTGATGTTAAATCCTCGTGCAGCAGCTGTGCGTCCCGGGCTGGTTGTGGCAGCCGCATCCTGAACAAACTCGGCCCGCAGACCAGCCATTCAATTATTGTTCCCTGCGATCAGCCTCTGGTCGCCGGCCAAAAAGTGGAACTTGGTATTGCCGAAGGCAGCCTGCTGGGCTCTGCGCTGCTGGTGTATATGTCGCCGCTGGTTGGATTATTTATCGTGGCGGGGCTTTTCCAGATGCTGTTTAACACCGATTTGGCCGCAATGGCTGGTGCGGTATTAGGCGGCGTGGGCGGTTTCCTGCTGGCAAAAGGGCTGTCTCCAGCATTGAGTCGGCGTGAAAGATGGCAGCCGGTTATTTTAAGCATTGGGTTGCCGCCAGATGCACTGCGCGTTGAAGCAACTTCTTCAACTGACAATGCCTGACGAGCATTGTCAGACTTAAATTTAATTTAATCTCTCCTTTGAATGTTACCCAAAACTAAATTTCTTCTTCCTTGCCACAAACTACAATGCTCATTGTCTTATATCCTTAATCCAATAACCGGACGCAATAAGATGTGGTTCTGGATTATATTGATATGATCCAGGCGGACTGTTTTTAAGTCGTCAGGTTTTATGCTGGTCGTTTGTTATCGCGCTTTGCAAAATAGTTTCTTAGTAATGCTTATCGCTAATAAAAGTAAGGCAGCGCAAGAGTGAGCCTGCACTGACGGGCATTCCTCAGAAATAAATTTCTACTACCAAAACAAGTAGGGAGCCCCTATGGCCCTTGGGATTTTTATTGCTGTCATATTAGCGTCATATAACGCTTTATAAGTAATAAAAGGCGATTGCGAATGAGAGTAATAACAAACCATTAATTTGCCTTAGGTGCGTATTTTGCAAAGATGGGTATCGAATATTATTATCAGGATGTAAATTTAAAAGAATTATTTGGTTAACGGATACTCTTTTTTAATTATCCCTATTTACAGCTTAATAAATTCCGTTGAGAATTCGCGAGACCGCTCGGACGCACACGTTTTATTAAAACCAATAATAATCTATTCGAAAAACTTATCGCACCCAGCCAGGGGATATATGAGTGAATTTCTATTGTTAAATGAGGACGGGCTATGAGAATAAACAACCCTGTCACTCAACATGAATATCAGCTTCCCGATGATGCGACATTAATGTCCACCACCGATACCCAGAGTTACATCACCTACGCCAACTCTGCTTTTATCGAGTCCAGCGGCTTTAGTGAAGCAGATTTAATGGGGCAGCCTCACAACCATATTCGCCACCCGGATATGCCCCCGGCGGCCTTTGCTGACCTGTGGTTTACCCTTAAGCAAGGCGAGAGCTGGACCGGGCTGGTTAAAAACCGCCGTAAAAATGGCGATCACTACTGGGTACGCGCCAACGTGACGCCTGTTTATCGCCATGACGAGCTTACCGGTTATATCTCGGTGCGTAATGTGCCGACACGTGAAGAGGTGCAGGCTGCGGAGCAGCTTTACCAGGCCGTCAACGAGAAGCGAGCCGGGAGTCTGCGTTTTTTTAAAGGGCTGGTGGTGCGTGGAAAATGGCTTAGCCCGCTCTCGCTACTGCAAAAAATCTCCGTTGCCTGGCGGCTGGCGCTGCCGTTACTGGCTTTCACGCTGATGACTCTTTTACTGCCCTTCACAGGGCTGCACTACGGATTGCAGGCATTGATTACCGTTGTGGCGGCAGTCGCGGCGGGTGGGTTTATGCATGCCCAGGTGGCGCGCCCGCTGAAAATCATCGTCAGCCAGATGCAAAAAATCGTATCGGGCCGCAAAGCCGGGCATATACATTTCAATCGCGTGGATGAAATCGGCAAGATGATGCGCCTGGTTAACCAGGCGGGACTGAATCTCCATTCGCTGGTAAATGACGTCAGCGTACAGGCTGGCGGAATCAGTGAAATCAGCCAGCAGCTCGAGGTGAACAGTACCGCGCTGAATGAACGCACTGACGAAACCTCTGCCCAGTTGCAACAAACAGCGGCGGCGATAGAAGAAATCACCAGCGCGGTGCAGCAAACCGCGGCGACGTCGGAAATGACGATTTCGATGGCGGAAAAAACCAGTATTGTCGCGCAGGAAGGCGCGTCGGTAATGGAAGAGACTATCGACGTGATGAAGTCGATTTCTAAAATTAGCGACCAAATCGTCGATATTATTGGCGTGATTGACAGTATCGCTTTCCAGACCAACATTCTCGCCCTCAATGCCGCGGTTGAAGCGGCGCGCGCGGGCGCGTCGGGTCGAGGTTTTGCAGTCGTCGCCGCGGAAGTACGCAATCTGGCGCAGCATTCCGCCTCATCGGCCAAAGAGATCAAAACGCTGATTGAGCGTAACGTGCAAAGCGTGCGTTCTGGCGTGGAAATGGTCGAACTGGCTGAGAAACACATCAGCGAGATGGCAAGCGAGATCCGCCAGATGTCGCAACTGATCAAAGAAGTCGGCCACGCCACCGGTGAACAAACCATGGCGCTGGGGCTGATTAATGAATCGGTCTCGCAAATTGAAACCATGTCGAAAAATAACGCCGAAATGGTGCATCACTCTGCGCAAATCGCCAGCGATCTGAACCGGCGCGGCAACCGCCTGACCAGCGCTATCAACGTTTTTGGCGGATAGGGTTCCCTGAATCACGCGGCTAACGGACTGGCCGCGCGCTGGCTTAAGTTTACATTTTTCCTGTCATAATCCGCTTACGTCTTCACGGCAAATCATCCTATGCTGACGATTTGGCCGCTACAGTGTAATATGCACGCCAATGTACGGATTGGCCGCTGCCACAACGTGTTAGCCGTTATATCCATAAACTGACAATCGCTCTGCGTTAGGGTTAAAAAATCCTCATTTATGAAGAACATAAGAAACTTCTCTATCATTGCTCACATCGACCACGGTAAGTCGACGCTTTCTGACCGCATCATTCAGATTTGCGGTGGCCTTTCTGATCGTGAAATGGAAGCCCAGGTGCTTGATTCCATGGACCTGGAACGTGAACGCGGGATCACCATCAAAGCGCAAAGCGTTACTCTCGATTTTAAGTCCTCTGATGGCGAAACCTATCAGCTGAACTTTATCGATACGCCGGGCCACGTCGACTTCTCGTATGAAGTTTCTCGTTCGCTGGCCGCCTGTGAAGGCGCGTTGCTGGTGGTGGATGCCGGGCAGGGCGTAGAAGCTCAGACCCTGGCAAACTGCTACACCGCCATGGAAATGGATCTTGAAGTGGTGCCGGTCCTCAACAAAATCGATCTGCCCGCAGCCGATCCGGAACGTGTTGCCGAAGAGATTGAAGACATCGTGGGCATCGACGCCACCGATGCCGTGCGGTGCTCGGCGAAAACCGGCGTGGGCGTGCAGGACGTGCTTGAGCGCCTGGTGCGCGAAATCCCCGCGCCGCAGGGCGATGCGGATGCGCCATTACAGGCATTGATCATCGACTCCTGGTTCGATAACTACCTGGGCGTGGTCTCTCTGGTGCGTATTAAAAACGGCACCATGCGCAAAGGCGACAAAATCAAAGTGATGAGTACCGGACAAGTGTACAACGCCGACCGTCTGGGTATCTTCACGCCGAAACAGGTTGACCGTACCGAACTGAAATGCGGGGAAGTGGGCTGGCTGGTTTGCGCCATTAAAGACATCCTCGGCGCGCCGGTGGGCGATACCCTGACTCAGGCGCGTAACCCGGCGGATAAAGCGCTGCCTGGCTTTAAAAAGGTCAAGCCACAGGTTTATGCCGGTCTGTTCCCGGTCAGCTCCGACGATTATGAAAACTTCCGTGACGCGCTGGGCAAGCTGAGCCTCAATGACGCTTCCCTGTTCTACGAACCGGAAAGCTCAACCGCGCTGGGCTTCGGCTTCCGCTGCGGCTTCCTGGGCCTGCTCCACATGGAGATCATCCAGGAGCGCCTGGAGCGTGAATACGATCTCGATCTGATCACCACCGCGCCAACGGTAGTCTATGAAGTCCAGACCACCAGCAAAGAAGTGATCTATGTCGATAGCCCTTCCAAGCTGCCGCCGCTGAACAATATCGACGAACTGCGTGAGCCAATCGCCGAATGTCATATGCTGCTGCCGCAGGAATATCTGGGCAACGTGATTACGCTGTGCGTTGAGAAACGCGGCGTACAGACCAACATGGTCTACCACGGCAACCAGGTGGCGCTGACCTATGAAATTCCGATGGCGGAAGTGGTACTGGATTTCTTCGACCGTCTGAAATCCACCTCTCGCGGCTATGCGTCGCTGGATTACAACTTCAAACGCTTCCAGGCTTCCAACATGGTGCGTGTGGATGTGCTGATCAACGGCGAGCGCGTCGACGCGCTGGCGCTGATCACCCACAACGACAACGCCCCGTACCGTGGCCGCGAACTGGTTGAGAAGATGAAGGAACTGATCCCGCGCCAGCAGTTTGATATCGCGATTCAGGCGGCTATCGGCAACCATATTATCGCCCGTTCCACCGTGAAACAGTTGCGTAAAAACGTACTGGCAAAATGCTACGGCGGCGACGTGAGCCGTAAGAAAAAACTGCTGCAAAAACAGAAAGAAGGTAAGAAACGCATGAAGCAGGTCGGCAACGTCGAACTGCCGCAGGAAGCGTTCCTCGCCATTCTGCATGTCGGTAAAGACGGCAAATAATCTAAGGAGTTGGCATGGCGAACATGTTTGCCCTGATCCTTGTTATCGCGACAGGCGTGACGGGTATCTTGTGGTGTCTGGATAAATTTATCTTTGCCCCGAAGCGTCGCGAGCGTCAGGCTGCGGCGCAGGCGGCAACGGGTGATGCGCTGGACAGCAAAACCCTGAAGAAAGTCGGCCCCAAACCGGGCTGGCTGGAAACAGGCGCATCGGTCTTTCCGGTGCTGGCGATTGTGCTGGTGGTGCGTTCATTCATCTATGAACCTTTCCAGATCCCCTCCGGTTCGATGATGCCAACACTGCTGATTGGCGATTTTATACTTGTCGAAAAATACGCTTACGGCCTGAAAGATCCGATCTATCAGAAAACGTTGATTGAGACCGGGCATCCGAAGCGCGGCGACATCGCGGTGTTTAAATACCCGGAAGATCCGCGCCTGGATTACATCAAACGCGTCGTCGGTTTACCGGGTGACCGCGTGAGCTACGATCCGGTCGCCAAGGAAGTCACTATTCAGCCGAATTGCAGCTCCGGCCAGGCCTGCGGCAATGCCTTGCCGGTGACCTATTCCGCGGTTGAGCCGAGCGATTTCGTGCAGACGTTTTCGCGCCGCAACGCGGGAGAGGCATCCAGCGGGTTCTTCCAGGTGCCAAAAAACGAAACCAAAGATAACGGTATTCGCCTTACCGAGCGCAAAGAGAGCATCGGCGACGTGACCCACCGTATTCTGACGGTGCCGATTGCTCAGGATCAGCTTGGCATGTATTACCAGCAGGCTGGCCAGCCGCTGGCGACCTGGATCGTACCGCCCGGGCATTACTTTATGATGGGCGATAACCGGGATAATAGCGCCGATAGCCGTTACTGGGGCTTCGTGCCGGAAGCCAATCTGGTCGGCAGAGCGACGGCTATCTGGATGAGCTTTGAAAAACAAGAAGGCGAATGGCCAACCGGCGTGCGTCTGAACCGTATCGGCGGTATTCACTAAATCGTATTTATGGCCGGTTAGCGCTTCGTTAATCGGCCTTTTTACCCTTCCCGGTAATGACAAATATTCATTCCAGCCATAAATAACCCTGTTATCTACGTCCCCTTAAATTATTTAAGTCATAAATCAGGAATCACTAACGACATCCCCTGGCGTTGCGTATAGAATATTCCCCCGAAGATTTCAGGTTAGCCTTTGTACTAAAGGCTACGGCACACGAAACAGCTTTGGTTTTTTCAGCTCTGTTCCGTGTGCTGCATAGTTGACGCATTTATTAATTGGTATCGCATGAATCCCATCGTAATTAACAGGCTGCAGCGTAAGCTGGGCTACACTTTTCTTCATCAGGAGTTATTGCAGCAGGCGTTAACCCATCGGAGTGCCAGCAGTAAGCACAACGAGCGTCTCGAATTTCTGGGTGACTCCATTTTAAGCTTTGTTATTGCTAACGCGCTTTATCATCGTTTTCCGCGTGTAGACGAGGGCGATATGAGCCGTATGCGCGCCACGCTAGTGCGCGGCAATACCCTTGCGGAAATCGCACGCGAATTTGAATTAGGCGAGTGCCTGCGCTTAGGGCCAGGGGAGTTGAAAAGCGGCGGTTTTCGTCGTGAATCGATTCTGGCTGATACCGTTGAAGCGTTGATCGGCGGCGTGTTTCTCGACAGCGATATCCAGACAGTTGAGCGGCTGATCCTCTCCTGGTATCAGACCCGGCTGGATGAAATCAGCCCGGGCGATAAACAAAAAGATCCGAAAACCCGTTTGCAGGAATATTTGCAGGGACGTCATTTACCGCTGCCTTCGTATCTGGTGGTGCAGGTGCGCGGTGAAGCACACGATCAGGAATTTACTATCCACTGCCAGGTCAGCGGCCTGAGTGAACCGGTGGTTGGCACAGGTTCCAGCCGTCGTAAGGCGGAGCAGGCTGCCGCCGAACAGGCGTTGAAAAAACTGGAGCTGGAATGAGCGACGAAAAAAGTTATTGCGGATTTATCGCCATTGTTGGGCGTCCCAACGTTGGCAAATCGACCCTGCTGAATAATCTGCTGGGCCAGAAGATTTCTATCACCTCACGCAAGGCGCAAACCACGCGCCACCGTATTGTGGGCATTCATACCGAAGGGGCGTACCAGGCGATTTATGTCGATACCCCTGGCCTGCATATGGAAGAAAAGCGCGCCATAAACCGTTTGATGAACAAAGCGGCAAGCAGTTCTATTGGCGACGTTGAGCTGATTATTTTCGTGGTAGAAGGCACCCGCTGGACGCCGGACGATGAAATGGTGCTCAACAAACTGCGCGACGGTAAAGCGCCGGTTATCCTGGCCGTAAACAAAGTGGACAACGTGCAGGAAAAAGCCGATCTGCTGCCGCATCTGCAGTTCCTGGCCAGCCAGATGAATTTCCTCGATATCGTGCCGATTTCTGCGGAAACCGGTCTGAACGTGGACACCATTGCCGGGATCGTGCGCAAGCATCTACCGGAAGCGGTTCATCACTTCCCGGAAGATTACATCACTGACCGTTCCCAGCGCTTTATGGCGTCGGAGATCATTCGTGAAAAACTGATGCGTTTCCTGGGCGCGGAGTTGCCGTACTCGGTGACGGTAGAAATCGAACGCTTCCAGACCAATGAGCGCGGTGGTTATGACATCAACGGCCTGATCCTGGTTGAGCGCGAAGGGCAGAAGAAGATGGTGATTGGCAACAAAGGGGCCAAAATCAAAACCATCGGTATCGAAGCCCGTAAGGACATGGAAGAGATGTTTGAAGCCAAAGTTCACCTTGAATTGTGGGTGAAGGTGAAATCCGGCTGGGCGGACGACGAGCGCGCGCTGCGTAGCCTCGGTTATGTCGACGATCTCTGAGTAACACGCTAATGGAAGGCTGGCAACGCGCCTTTGTGCTGCACAGTCGCCCCTGGAGCGAAACCAGCCTGCTGCTTGACGTGTTTAGCGAAGAGTCGGGCCGGGTTCGCCTGGTCGCCAAAGGCGCCCGTTCGCGGCGCTCTAATCTTAAAGGCACCCTCCAGCCATTTACGCCGTTGTTAATCCGTTTCGGTGGTCGCGGTGAGGTGAAAACTTTACGCAGCGCCGAAGCGGTTTCACTGGCGCTCCCCCTTTCCGGTATTGCGCTGTACAGCGGGCTGTATGTCAATGAGTTGTTGAGCCGCGTGCTGGAACAGGAAACCCGCTTCTCAGAACTATTTTTCGATTATCTGCACTGCATCCAGGCTCTGGCGGGCCTCCATGCTTCGCCGGAACCGGCATTACGCCGTTTTGAACTGGCGTTGCTGGGGCATCTTGGGTACGGCGTAGATTATCTGCACTGCGCCGGAAGCGGCGAGCCGGTCAGCCCGGATATGACTTACCGTTACCGCGAAGAAAAAGGGTTTATCGCCAGCCTGGTGGTAGATAACCTTTCGTTTACCGGCCATGAACTGCAAGCGCTGGCCAGCCGGGAATTCCCTGATGCCGCCACGCTGCGTGCGGCTAAACGCTTTACCCGCATTGCCCTCAAACCCTATCTTGGCGGCAAACCGCTAAAGAGCCGGGAGCTATTCCGCCAGTTCGTGCCTAAAAAACCGACGTCCTCCTCATCTTCCGATGCCTAATCACCGCTACCCGTAGCCATGCTTTCCTTGCCGGGTGTAAACTGCCGCACACTTTGTGCTGATTATCGAGGATTGTCATGGCTGAATTACTGTTAGGCGTCAATATCGACCATATCGCTACGCTGCGTAATGCGCGCGGTACGGCTTACCCCGATCCGGTTCAGGCTGCATTTATCGCCGAGCAAGCGGGCGCGGATGGCATTACGGTTCACCTGCGTGAGGATCGCCGTCATATTACCGACCGCGATGTGCGCGTGCTGCGTCAAACCCTCGATACTCGTATGAATCTGGAAATGGCGGTGACGGAAGAGATGCTGGCCATCGCCTGCGAAACCAAACCGCATTTCTGCTGCCTGGTGCCGGAAAAACGTCAGGAAGTGACCACCGAAGGCGGGCTGGACGTCGCCGGGCAGCGTGAAAAAATGCGCGACGCCTGCAAGCGTCTGGCAGAGGCGAATATCCTGGTGTCGCTGTTTATCGATGCGGATATTGAGCAAATCGACGCGGCTGTGGATGTCGGCGCGCCATATATCGAAATCCACACCGGCTGTTATGCCGATGCCAAAGACGAAAGCACCCAGACGAAAGAGCTGGCGCGCATTGCCAAAGCGGCGACCTATGCGGCAAGCAAAGGCCTGAAAGTGAATGCCGGTCATGGCCTGACCTACCATAACGTCCAGCCGATTGCCGCGCTGCCTGAAATGCATGAACTCAATATCGGCCATGCGATTATTGGCCGGGCGGTGATGAGCGGCCTGAAAGAAGCGGTATCAGAAATGAAACGCTTAATGCTGGAAGCGCGCCGCTAATGGCGATTTTAGGCCTCGGCACCGATATCGTGGAAATCGCCCGCATTGAGGCGGTGATTTCCCGCTCGGGCGATCGGCTGGCGAAGCGCGTATTAAGCGCCAATGAATGGGCACAATATCAGGCCCATCAACAGCCGGTGCGCTTTTTAGCCAAGCGCTATGCGGTAAAAGAGGCAGCGGCAAAAGCATTCGGTACGGGGATCCGTAACGGGCTGGCGTTTAACCAGTTTGAAGTGTTTAACGATGAGCTGGGTAAACCGGGTCTACGCCTGTGGGATGAAGCGCTACAGCTGGCGCAGCGCATGGGTGTTGCCTCGGTGCATGTGACCCTGTCTGATGAACGTCACTACGCCTGCGCGACGGTCATCATTGAAAGCTAAATTTTGTCGGCGTGGTGAAGAACAACAAATTTGTCCCACAGTTGTTCTTCACTCTCCGGATAGGCCGGATCTTTCAGGATAGTATTGGGGATCGGGCAGACTTTCTGGCAGGTGGGGGTATCGTAATGCCCCACGCATTCGGTACAGCGATCGGTATTGATCTGATAAATACTCTCACCCATTGAGATGGCTTCGTTCGGGCATTCCGGCTCGCACATGTCACAGTTAATGCATTTTTTGGTGATTAAAAGAGCCATTTAATTCTTTACCGCTATATCTGATTCAGGCATGAGGGAAACGTGCAGAGTACGCCGTTGCTCATCAGTGTGATCTACAAACAAAATACATCTTAGCAACAATATTATCTTGCTGCGAAAATGATGATTTTTGAACGACGGCACTTTATCACATTCACGGGATTCGCCCAATATGCAGCCACCTGATTGTGGTAGCTAAACGTGACGGATTGCGTTGAGGGTGGTGAAAAAAATGCGCCACAGACAGGGCGCATCAGGCAAAATTATTGGTTCTCACCATATAAAATATTGGCTTCTTCATGAGGCCATTTTTGCAGAAGCCCACAAGCATAAACTTTTGGACCGAGCGCCAGGGTGTAGCTGGCTTCTTTTTTATCATTTATGGCGCTACCCCAAACAATCTCGATTTCCGGTTTTTCTTCTTCAATAAAATTCTTTGACAGGTTATCAAAACGCACCGGGACAAATTTTGAATATTTCATATTACCCGCGTTTTGTTCCAAAGATTTAAATAAATCCCGGTGTTGAGTTTTATTATTCGCCAGACCAATGATTAAAGAGTTATCATTGAGTTTTCTTATCTGTACATCAATACCTTTTCCGCAAATCTGGTGGCCTTCCGCTTTGCCATCACCCAGCATGGGGACCTCAACAGCATAAGCAAAGCCAGACGAGGAAAATAAAAGCAGTAATAACAACGGATTGAGTTTCATGTAGCGCATTCCTTATGTGCAGCCCAGTCGGGGGATCCTTAATAATATTGCCGTAAGCTTGCAGGATTATATTATTTTAACCCCGTCTCACAAGCTAATTTCCCGATTACTTTGCGCTGGGTAACATCTATTTCATACGTTCCTGAAAAAGGTTTTTCGCTATTTTTAAAATGACATTAAGAATACTTACCGTTTTGAACGGTTATTTGCAGCACGTGTTGTTCTCTGAGTGATATCTGCGTCAGGGCGCAGTGTGCCCTGATTAATTAAACCAGCTTTTTCACCAGCGCTTCACTATGCCGAATTCGCTCCGGTGCCTTTTCCAGATCCTGTTGCACCAGCGCCATAAATAATAAATCAGTAAGCATCATTTGTGCGCTGGTGGAGGAGATAGCCGCGCTACGCGTGGCCTGTTCTTCCGCGATGGTATACAGACAACGCGTTGCGCGTTGCTGTAAGGCATTAGGGGTAAAGCCGGTGATAGCGATAATCTTCGCGCCAGCGCGCAATGCTTCATCCGCTGCCAGGTTGATTTCCCGGCGTTCGCCGGAGTAGGAAATCGCCAGCATGACGTCTTTTTCATCAAGTGCCTGAACAGCCGCCAGCAGGGCGTGCATATCCTGTTCCGCGACCACATTCATACCGATCTTCATCAGCTTCCAGGAGAAGTTTTTCGCCACCAGTCCGGACGCACCGATCCCGGTTAATACAATACGCCGGGCATTGCGCAGCAACTGAACGCATTCCACCAGCTTGTCTTCGCTGTTGATGTCCAGCGAGGCATGCATCGCCGCCATATTATCTTTAATCAGCTTTTCACCCACCAGCAGCAGGGGATCGTCGCCAAGAATTTCATTATGCACCGGAATTGAATGAGGATTAGGGTTCCCGGCCAGCGCATCGCTGATGGCAAGTTTCAGGGCAGGGTAGCCCTTATATCCCAGTTTCTGAGCGAACTTCACCACGCTGGACTGGCTAACGCCTGACTCCTCCGCCAGCTGTTGTGAACTTAAATGCCTGGCCTTTTCAGGATGAGTCAGAATGAATTCGGCCAGACGGCGGTCGCTCTGCGCCAGATTGGGATAACGCTGACGAATACGTATCAAACAGTTCATGAAAGACTCCACAGGTTCGCGCCGTTCAGATAAGGGCAAGGTCATTCACTCGCCTTAACGAATTATATATTCCATTATTACTTATTATTATGAATTAAATATTCTGAGGTGCAAACCGGATTATCGTGGTTTTGACGGCATAACCCGTCGGGAAAACGGGTAAGCAGGTCACCGGAAAAATCGGTCGCTATCTGTTAGGCTAATAAGAAGCCGTAATACGACAGCCCAGAGGAGCAAGGTTTGGCAAATAATGAGCGTCGGGTAGTGTTTTTCGATCTGGACGGCACCCTGCATCAGCAGGATATGTTTGGCACATTTTTACGCTTTTTATTGCGCCGCCAGCCGTTAAATTTGCTGATAGTCATCCCTTTACTGCCGGTTATCTTAATTGCTCTGGCGGTTAAAGGCCGCGCGGCGCGCTGGCCGATGAGTTTACTGCTGTGGGGATGCACCTTCGGGCACAGCGAAGCCCGCCTGAAGCAGCTTGAGCAGGAGTTCGTCGCCTGGTTTCGCGGCCAGGTAATCACCTTCCCGGTGGTGCACGAGCGCCTTACCGCTTATCTGGAAAGCTCAGACGCCGACGTGTGGTTGATTACCGGTTCGCCGCTGCCGCTGGTTGAACAGGTTTATTTTGATACACCCTGGCTACCGAAAGTGAAAATCATCGCCAGCATGATCGACCGGCGTCACGGTGGCTGGGTACTGACTCTGCGCTGTCTTGGCCATGAAAAAGTGGCGCAACTTGAGCAACAACTCGGCACACCGCTTCGCCTGTACAGCGGCTATAGCGATTCTCGCCAGGACAACCCCTTGCTCTATTTCTGCCAGCACCGCTGGCGCGTTACGCCGCGCGGCGAACTCCAGCAACTGGAATAATGCCCCTCAACGTGCGCCTTACGGATGCATGGCCATGGATTTTGGGTATAATGCGCCCGCTTTTTTTCGCCTGGAGTGCAGCGTGTCAGAGACTGAATTTTCCCATGAATACTGGATGCGTCATGCATTAACCCTGGCGCAGCGGGCATGGGATGAAGGGGAAGTGCCGGTCGGCGCGGTACTGGTGCAGGATAACCGCGTTATCGGTGAAGGATGGAACCGCCCCATTGGCCGCCACGATCCTACCGCCCATGCGGAAATTATGGCGCTACGCCAGGGCGGCATGGTGCTGCAAAACTATCGTCTGCTGAATACCACTCTTTACGTGACCCTTGAACCCTGCATCATGTGTGCGGGCGCGATGGTGCACAGCCGTATCGGTACTCTGGTATTCGGCGCGCGCGATGCCAAGACTGGCGCAGTAGGGTCGCTAATGAATATCCCGGCTCATCCACACATGAATCACCATATGCAGGTTATTGAGGGGGTACTTGCCCCAACGTGTTCGGCACTGTTAAGCGACTTCTTTCGGGTAAGGCGGCTTGAGAAAAAGGCCCAAAAGGAAGCATTGCGAAAGGGGTAGCCGGCATATCCCCCGGCAGGGCGACGGGGTAAGCCTCGGCAAGTTGGCGCTGCTGTTCGGCTTGCTTTTCTTTCTCCATTAAATATCCCACCAGGCTGATTTGATATTTACGGATGTTTTCCACGTACGTATAGGCTTCGTGTCCACGGGCATAGCCATAGGTGGTTTTCGAGTAATACGGCTTCTGGCTGAGCAGCGGCAGCCGTTGCTTCACATCGGCCCAGCTATCCGGGTTGCCTTTCTGTTTCGCCGTCAGGGCGCGGGCGTCCAGCATATGGGCATACCCCATATTGTACGCCGCCAGCGCAAACCAGATACGCTCCTCTTCAGGCACGCTTTCCGGCACTTTGCTCATCATATCTTTTAAATAACGGGCCCCACCGCTAATGCTTTGTTCCGGGTCGAGCCGATCGGATAAGCCGAGGCTTTGCGCCGTGTTACGGGTGAGCATCATCAGGCCACGCACGCCGGTGGGCGAGGTGGCCTGCGGGTCCCAGTGGGATTCCTGGTACGAGATGGCCGCCAGCAGTTTCCAGTCGATATCCGTGGCGTACTTTTCGAACAGCGGCTTCAGGTCCGGCAGAACGCTGTCCACCGCGCGTAAAAAGCTGCGGGTATCGACATAGTCAAAGTCATCGCCGTGACCGAGGTATTTTTCTTCCAGTCGCGCCAGGGTACCGTCTTCGGTGATCTGATTGAAAAAGTCGAGCAGGGCGGCGGACAGCGTATTATCCCCGTCGCGCAGGCTGAACCAGGTGACCGGCTGCTCATCGGTGATATCCAGCGCCACCGCAATTTGCGGATGGACGCGCTGGAACAAATTAATTGCCACAGAGTCGGCAACCGTGTAATCCAGCGTGCCGTCTGCGACCTGCCCTAACAGCATGTTGCTGTTACTGTGCTCATCCACACGCCAGTTCAGATCGGGATATTTACGCGCTTTGAGCACCTGAAGATCGTTAGCCGCCACGTGTCCAGGCGCGATAGCCAGTTGCGCGTCGCTGATCGTGGCCAGGGTTTTAGGGCGGGTTTTACCGACGCGATACACCAGCTGTTGGGAAACCGAGTAATAGGTGGGGCCGGGCTGATAGTTTTTGCTGCGCTCCTGGTTATAGACCAGGCCTGCCGCCAGGATATCCGCTGTACCGTTATCCAGATCGTCGAACAGTTTGTTGATGGTGGGACGGACGGTGATTTGCAGCTTCACGCCCAGGTAATCGGCAAAGCTCTGGGCCAGTTCATAATCCAGGCCCACCACTTTGTCGTTAACCCGGTTATAAATCAGCGGGCTGGACAAGGTACTCACGCGCAGCACTCCCCGGGCTTTTATCGCGGCGATACGATTTTCGGCTTTATCAAACCAGGGAATGGCGGGCCAAAGCGCCACGGCCAGCAGCAAGGTCACGATGCCGATAAACAGATAATTAATCTTTAATTTTTTCAAATAGTTAATTCTCTGTGCTGGAAAGGGGCTCAGCTAAATATCGTCATGAATATGCGGTTTTTATTGTTGAATGAGCGGCATTTTGCTTAATAAAACCGCATGAGGCAACTTATTCGCGCTTTCAATCACATTTATAGGCGCTATCGATTGACGATTTTATTTCTACGCAAACGGTTTCGTCGGCGTGCCGGATTCATTATAATGACGCCCGTTTTCTCCATGCGCCCCTGTGAGCGCCGCTCACGCCCGAAGACGAGAGAGTTTTGATGATGGAAATTCTGCGTGGTTCGCCCGCTTTGTCGGCATTTCGTATTAACAAACTGCTGGCCCGCTTTAACGATGCTCACCTGCCGGTGAGTGACATTTACGCCGAGTATGTTCATTTTGCTGACATCACCGCTCCACTGACCACCGAAGAACACGCGCAACTCGAACGCCTGTTGAAATATGGCCCGAACTTCAGCAGCCATGCGCCATCAGGCCGATTGATTGTCGTTACGCCGCGTCCTGGCACCCTCTCCCCCTGGTCTTCCAAGGCCACCGATATCGCCCATAACTGCGGCCTGGCAAGCGTTAAGCGCCTTGAGCGCGGCGTGGCATATTATGTCGAGGCCAGCACCCTGACCGAGGCCCAGTGGCAACAGGTCGCCGCAGAGTTGCATGACCGAATGATGGAAACCGTGTTCGCCTCGCTGGAGCAGGCGGAGCAGTTGTTTGCCCTTCATCAGCCTGCGCCGGTACAACGCGTCGATCTGCAAGGGCAGGGACGCGCCGCGCTGGAAGAGGCCAATATTCGTCTCGGCCTGGCGCTGGCCGAAGATGAAATCGATTATTTGCAAGATGCGTTCACCACTCTGGGGCGTAACCCGAACGACATCGAACTGTATATGTTCGCCCAGGCCAACTCTGAACATTGCCGTCATAAAATCTTCAATGCCGACTGGGTGATCGACGGCGAACAGCAGCCGAAGTCGCTGTTCAAAATGATCAAGAAAACCTTTGAGAAAACCCCGGACCACGTGCTGTCTGCCTATAAAGACAACGCCGCGGTGATGGAAGGCTCTGAAGTAGGGCGCTTCTACGCGGACCACGAAGCCGGGCAATATGATTTCCACCAGGAAGCGGCGCATATCCTGATGAAGGTTGAAACCCATAACCACCCGACAGCGATCTCCCCGTGGCCGGGCGCAGCCACCGGTTCCGGCGGCGAAATTCGCGATGAAGGCGCCACCGGGCGCGGCGCGAAACCGAAAGCAGGGCTGGTGGGTTTCTCGGTCTCCAACCTGCGCATTCCGGGCTTTGAGCAGCCCTGGGAACAGGATTTCGGCAAGCCGGAGCGTATCGTCAGCGCGCTGGATATCATGACTGAAGGCCCGTTGGGCGGCGCGGCGTTTAACAACGAATTTGGTCGCCCGGCGCTGAACGGCTATTTCCGTACCTATGAAGAGCAGGTTAACAGCCACAACGGCGTTGAACTGCGCGGTTACCACAAGCCGATTATGCTGGCGGGCGGGATTGGCAACATCCGTGCCGACCACGTGAAAAAGGGCGATATCCCACCGGGCGCGAAGCTGATCGTGCTGGGCGGCCCGGCGATGAATATCGGTCTGGGCGGCGGCGCGGCATCGTCAATGGCGTCCGGCCAGTCGGATGCTGACCTGGATTTCGCTTCGGTACAGCGCGACAACCCGGAAATGGAACGCCGCTGCCAGGAAGTGATCGACCGCTGCTGGCAGTTGGGCGACGCTAACCCGATTCTGTTTATTCATGACGTTGGCGCGGGTGGCTTGTCTAACGCCATGCCGGAACTGGTAAGCGATGGCGGTCGCGGCGGGCGTTTCGAGCTGCGCGATATTTTGAACGACGAGCCGGGCATGAGCCCGCTGGAAGTGTGGTGTAACGAATCTCAGGAACGTTATGTGCTGGCGGTTGCGCCGGAACAGCTGGCGCTGTTTGACGAGTTGTGCCGCCGCGAGCGCGCGCCGTATGCGGTGATTGGCGAAGCGACTGAACAACAGCACCTGACGCTTAACGACAGCCACTTCGATAATCAACCCATCGATATGCCGCTGGACGTGTTGCTGGGCAAAACCCCGAAAATGACCCGCAACGTTGAGCGTTTGCAGGCGGTGGGCGAGGCGCTGGACTGTAGCGCTATCTCCATTGCCGACGCGGTTAACCGCGTACTGCATCTGCCGACGGTGGCGGAAAAAACCTTCCTGGTCACCATTGGCGACCGTACCGTCACCGGCATGGTGGCGCGCGATCAGATGGTCGGTCCGTGGCAGATCCCAGTTGCTAACTGCGCGGTCACCACTGCCAGCCTCGACAGCTACTACGGCGAGGCCATGTCCCTGGGCGAACGCGCGCCGGTGGCACTGCTCGATTTCGCCGCGTCAGGCCGTCTGGCGGTAGGGGAAGCGCTGACTAACATCGCAGCGACCCAGATTGGCGACATCAAACGCATCAAGCTTTCCGCAAACTGGATGGCCGCCGCAGGCCACCCTGGTGAAGACGCAGGCCTGTACGATGCAGTGAAAGCCGTGGGCGAGGAGCTGTGCCCGCAACTGGGTCTGACCATTCCGGTGGGCAAAGACTCCATGTCGATGAAAACCCGCTGGCAGGAAGGTAATGAAACCCGTGAAATGACCTCGCCGCTGTCGCTGGTGATCACCGCGTTTGCCCGCGTAGAAGATGTACGCCATACCGTGACGCCGCAGCTTTCTACCGACGATAACGCCCTGCTGCTTATCGACCTGGGCGAAGGGCACAATGCGCTGGGCGCTACTGCACTGGCGCAGGTTTACCGTCAACTGGGCGATAAACCGGCAGACGTGCGCGACCCGGCGAAGCTGAAAGGCTTTTACGACGCCATCCAGGCGCTGGTCGCGCAGCATAAACTGCTGGCTTACCACGACCGTTCCGACGGTGGCCTGCTGGTGACACTGGCGGAAATGGCCTTTACCGGTCACTGCGGCGTTGAAGCGGATATCGCGACCCTGGGCAACGATCGCCTGGCGGCATTATTTAATGAAGAGCTGGGTGCGGTGATCCAGGTGGCGGCGGCAGATCGCGCAGCGGTTGAGCAGATCCTGAAAACGCATGGTTTGGGTGATTGCGTTCACTATCTGGGTAAAGCCGTAGCCGGGGATCGTTTTGTCCTGACTGCCGACGGCCATGCGGTGTTCAGCGAAAGCCGCTCCACGCTTCGTATGTGGTGGGCGGAAACCACCTGGCAGATGCAACGCCTGCGCGATAACCCGGCGTGTGCCGATCAGGAGCATGAAGCCAAAGCCAACGAAAGCGATCCGGGCCTGAACGTAAAACTGAGCTTTGATATCGCGGAAGATATCGCCGCACCGTTTATCGCTACCGGGGCGCGTCCGAAAGTGGCGGTGCTGCGCGAGCAGGGCGTTAACTCCCATGTAGAGATGGCAGCGGCGTTTTATCGCGCGGGCTTTGACGCCATCGACGTGCATATGAGCGACCTGCTGGCGGGCCGCACCGGGCTGGAATCGTTCCAGGCGCTGGTGGCCTGCGGCGGTTTCTCCTACGGCGACGTGCTGGGTGCGGGCGAAGGCTGGGCGAAATCAATCCTGTTCAATAGCCGCGTGCGCGATGAGTTCGAGACCTTTTTCCACCGTCCGCAAACGCTGGCGCTGGGCGTGTGCAACGGCTGCCAGATGATGTCCAATCTGCGTGAAGTGATCCCGGGCAGTGACCTGTGGCCGCGCTTTGTACGTAACTACTCCGATCGCTTCGAAGCGCGTTTCAGCCTGGTGGAAGTAACCTCCAGCCCGTCGCTGCTGCTGGACGGCATGGCCGGTTCCCGGATGCCGATTGCGGTTTCTCACGGCGAAGGCCGCGTGGAAGTGCGTGACGCTACCCATCTGGCCCAACTGGAAAGCAAAGGCCTGGTGGCGCTGCGCTACGTGGATAACTTTGGCAAGGTAACTGAAACCTACCCGGCTAACCCGAACGGCTCGCCGAACGGGATCACGGCGGTGACCAGTGAAAGCGGCCGCGTGACGCTGATGATGCCACATCCGGAGCGCGTATTCCGTACCGTCAGCAACTCCTGGCACCCGGAGAACTGGGGTGAGGATAGCCCCTGGATGCGTATCTTCCGTAATGCGCGTAAGCAGTTGGGTTAATAGGGCCCAAAAAATGTCTGTCGCAATTTTGCGACAATGCGCAAAGTAAGGCGTCTCCAAAAGGAGACGCCTATTTATTTGATTTTTATAGCTAAATATTTCAAGGCCCAGTTGTGTTGCTTATTGGCGACATTTTTAACTTTCCTGAACCGACGGGATACAAAATTTTAAATATATATAAACTCTTATTTATCAGTTTATTATATATTTGTTGGCTTTATTGGCACAGTTGATGCATAATAATCGCCAGTGGCTCATTCACCTTCTTATGTCAGCCCCACGCGAGCGCTACATAAACTTCGAATGACGCACAAAAAGGTGCCTGCCGTCCAACTATTGATAATAGCTTTGCTTTATCTGACCCCGGGCGACACGTTGAGTAAGGCACCGCCTATTTCACGACAAAGGCAGGGATTTTTCCCTGCCTTTGTCGTTTCTACGTTTCACCCTTTTCTGTGCCCCTGATGTCAGTTAGCATCCAGCTACAACTTCTCTGAAAGGGAATCCTGGTGAAACGCTGGTCCCTCTTTCCACGCTCGCTGCGCCAATTGGTCGTTATGGCCTTTTTACTGATCCTGCTGCCTTTGCTGGTACTGGCCTGGCAGGCCTGGCAGAGCCTGAACGATCTCAGCAAACAGGCGGCACGCACTAACCGCACAACCCTGATCGACGCCCGGCGCAGCGAAGCCATGACCAATGCCGCGCTGGAAATGGAACGCAGCTATCGGCAGTATTGCGTGCTGGATGACGCCACCCTTGAAAAGGTGTATCAAACGCAGCGCCAGCGTTATGCGCAGATGCTTGAATCCCATGCCATCGTCCTGCCGGATAAAGCCCTTTATCAGCGGCTAAAGGACAATCTTGACGCGCTGGCGCAACTGCAATGTAAAGACAGCGGGCTCGCCGACGCGGCGGACGACCATCTGGACGCCTTCGCCAAAGCCAACAGTGAAATGGTGCAAACCACGCGCAGCGTGGTGTTTTCTCGTGGGCAGCAATTACAGCGGGATATCGCCTCCCGGGGGCAATTCTTTGGCTGGCAGGCGATGCTTCTTTTTCTGGTCAGCCTGGGCCTGGTCGTGCTGTTTACCCGAATGATTATCGGCCCGGTGAAGGGCATCGAACGGATGATTAACCGGCTGGGTGAGGGCGAATTACTGGGCGATTCGGTGATGTTTAAAGGGCCACGCGAGCTGCGTTCAGTAGGGCAGCGGGTGATCTGGTTAAGCGAACGCTTGTCCTGGCTGGAATCTCAGCGTCATCAGTTCCTGCGGCACATATCCCATGAGCTGAAAACCCCCCTCGCCAGCCTGCGTGAAGGGACCGAACTGCTGGCCGATCGGGTGGTGGGGCCGCTCACGGCGGAGCAGGAAGAAGTGGTGTCCATCCTCGACAGCAGCAGCCGCAACTTACAGAAATTGATTGAGCAACTGCTGGATTACAACCGCAAACTGGCAGATGGCGTTATTGAGCTGGAAAAGGTTGAACTGGAACCGTTAATCGATATGGTCATCTCCGCCCACAGCCTGCCGGCCCGGGCAAAAATGATGCGTACCGACCTGGCACTGGAAGCCGCATCCTGCCAGGCTGAACCTATGTTATTGATGAGCGTAATAGATAATCTCTATTCCAATGCGGTGCACTATGGGAGCGAATCCGGTAACATTTATATTCGCAGCCGACAGGTCGGTAACCGGGTGCGGATTGATGTGGCGAACAGCGGCACGCCAATTCCTGCTGCTGAACGCGACATGATTTTTGAGCCATTCTTTCAGGGAAGCCATCAACGAAAAGGGGCGGTTAAAGGCAGTGGCCTGGGGCTGAGTATCGCCCAGGATTGTATTCGACGGATGCATGGAGAACTCCATCTGGTGGACGATAACACCGCTGATGTTTGTTTCCGCATCGAATTGCCTGTCTGTGACCCGGAAAAATCGTCATCATGAATGTATTGTTTAGCAGGCTATGGCGGCGCGCAGCGTCGTCTTTTAAACCCGCTTTCGTGCTTGCGGGCGGAACGCTGGTCGCATTTATGCTTACCGGCTGCGCAGAAGACGCGATCCACAGCAAAATAGACCGACACCAGCCTAAATATCCTGAACAACAGGTGGCTGATTTTCTCTCAACCGATTGCCAGGACATCTGGCGGCTGTCGGGCCATGACAGTGACCATAACCCGCTTTACTGGCTACGCGGTATGGATTGCGCGGAACGGCTTGCGCCCGCCGACGCGCGGGCGCAAGCGCGCGCGTTGCAGGATGATACCTGGCAGGCGACCTTCAAACGCGGCATTCTGCTGTCCAGCGCGAAAATTACCCCCGGCGAACGCCGCCGCTACGTTAATCGTCTTGATGAGCTTGCCGCCGATATCCCTTCGCAAATTCGCCCGCTCTATCAGGTATGGCGCGATAATCAGGCAGCCCAGTTGCAGCTTGCTGAAGAGCGTAGCCGCTATGCCAAATTGCAGCAGACCAGCGACAGCGAGCTGGATATGTTGCGCGAACAGCAGCACCGTCTGCGCAGCCAACTTGCTCAGGTGAGCCAAAAACTTGAAAACCTGACCGACATTGAACGTCGGCTCTCCTCGCGCAAAATACCGGGCAGCGAATTGCCTGACGCAACGCATCCGGCAACGACGCCGGATGACAAGGAAACCCCCGCCGATACGCAGGAGGCAAAACCATGACGCAGCATAAACCGGCGCGCTTACTGCTGGTGGATGACGATCCCGGCTTGCTCAAACTGTTAGGCTTACGCCTGACCAGCGAGGGCTACAGCGTGGAAACCGCCGAAAGCGGGGCGGAAGGGCTTAAGGTACTGGCGCGCGAGCAGATTGATCTGGTGATCAGCGACCTGCGTATGGATGAGATGGACGGGATGGAACTGTTCAGCGAAATTCAGAAAGTGCAGCCCGGATTGCCGGTGATCATTCTCACCGCGCACGGCTCGATCCCCGACGCGGTGGCGGCTACCCAGCAGGGCGTTTTCAGTTTTCTCACTAAACCCGTCGATAAAGACGCGCTGTATCAGGCCATCGACGACGCGCTGGCCCACAAGGGCGTCGGTGGCGATGACGAATGGCAAAACACTATCGTCACCCGCAGCCCGCTGATGCTGCGCCTGCTCGAACAGGCGCGGATGGTAGCGCAGTCCGACGTCAGCGTACTGATCAACGGCCAGAGCGGCACCGGTAAAGAGGTGCTGGCGCAGGCCATCCACAACGCCAGCCCCCGGGCGAAAAAAGCCTTCATCGCCATTAACTGCGGCGCGCTGCCGGAACAGTTGCTGGAGTCAGAGCTGTTCGGCCATGCGCGCGGTGCGTTTACCGGCGCGGTGAGTAGCCGTGAAGGGCTGTTTCAGGCGGCGGAAGGCGGCACGCTCTTTCTCGATGAAATCGGCGATATGCCGATCCCGCTACAGGTCAAACTGCTGCGCGTTTTGCAGGAGCGTAAAGTGCGCCCGCTCGGCAGCAACCGCGATATCGACATCGATGTGCGGATCATTTCCGCCACCCACCGGGATTTACCCAAAGCGATGGCGCGTGGCGAATTCCGCGAGGATCTGTTTTATCGCCTGAACGTCGTGAGCCTGAAAATCCCCGCGCTCAACGAACGTGCGGAAGATATCCCGCTGCTGGCGAACCATCTCCTGCGGCAGGCGGCGGATCGCCATAAGCCTTTTGTACGGCGCTTTTCCACCGAAGCCATGAAATACCTGATGGGGGCAAGCTGGCCGGGCAACGTGCGCCAACTGGTCAACGTGATCGAGCAGTGCGTGGCGCTGACCTCCGCGCCGGTGATCAGCGAAGCGCTGGTGTGCCAGGCGCTGGAAGGGGAAAACTCGGTGCTGCCGACCTTTGTCGAGGCGCGTAACCAGTTTGAACTCAACTACCTGCGTAAGATTTTGCAGATCACCAAAGGCAATGTGACCCACGCCGCCCGTATGGCGGGGCGCAACCGCACCGAGTTTTACAAACTGCTGGCCCGCCACGAGCTCGATGCGAATGATTTTAAAGAGTAGTTTTGCTGCCAAACCGGCCTCAACATATGGTACGGTGAGCAACCGATTACGCGTAGATAACTGTGCCTCAGGCGAGATGAGTTAAGGGTTCACCATGAAAAAGATTGATGCAATTATTAAACCTTTCAAACTGGATGATGTGCGCGAGGCGCTGGCTGAAGTGGGTATCACCGGGATGACCGTGACCGAAGTAAAAGGTTTTGGTCGCCAGAAAGGGCATACCGAGCTGTACCGTGGCGCGGAATACATGGTGGATTTCCTGCCAAAGGTGAAAATTGAAATCGTGGTGACTGACGATATCGTCGATACCTGCGTGGATACCATTATTCGCACCGCGCAGACCGGTAAAATTGGCGATGGTAAAATCTTCGTGTTTGATGTGGCGCGCGTGGTGCGTATCCGCACCGGCGAAGAAGACGACGCGGCAATCTAACCACCGACCGGCCTCTCCTGCGACGTTACCGGCAGGAGAGGAGGCTTAATCTGGCTTCTCCGCTTCTCGCTGTTTTCGCAAAAAATCCTGCCGCACCATCTCCAGCGCGCTTAACGCCGTCTCTGGCGCAATGTTGTGCGTTTCCAGCAGCATAATTAAATCCACCGCCAGTTTGACGTCATCGGGGGCGTTCTCAAGGGACACGGTTTTCTCCTGTGGGTTAACGTGTTTGCCGCGCCAGCGCGCGCTCAATGCCCGCCAGCGCATGGCGGCAGCGCGCCAGGCGGCCATCCAGGGCATCAATCTCTTTATGTAATTTCTGCTGCGCTTGCAGAGTTTCAACATCGCGCAACTGCGCTTCGCGCTGCTGCTTCATCGCCAACAGGCGGCGTTCATACTCCTGATGCTGCAACAATTGCGCGTGACGGCGGCCCGCGGGCAGATGGGCGCTGTCATGGTGGCGCAACGACCATGTCGCCCCTTCGCGAGCCAGCGCCTCCATCTGGGCAACAAGATGCTCCGCCAGCCAGGCGACTTGTGCGGTTTTTTGTTGCCGGACGTGATCGGTTAAGGCGTCCAGATTGCGCCAGCATTCCTGTAAATAATCATTGATAAGCGTTGAGCGAGTCTGGAAAAGTTGGCGATCGAAACGCGCCGACAGAGTGCGATGCTGCGCCAGCGGTTTAAGCATCTGGGCCAGGTTTTCCATACGCGTTTGTAGCGATTGTAATAATCGGTCGGTTTTCATTCGCTCTCCGCTGTGTCCCGTGCGCGCTGTGCTACAGTAGCCGACATGACTCTGTGGAAGCGACTATGCAAAGACTTATTTTAATCATCATTGGCTGGATTGCGGTAGTGCTTGCGACGCTTGGCGTAGTGCTCCCGTTGCTTCCCACCACCCCTTTTTTACTGCTGGCGGCCTGGTGTTTTGCCCGATCATCGCCGCGCTTTCACCACTGGCTGCTGTACCGCTCGTGGTTTGGCGGGTATTTACGCTACTGGCAACAGCATAAAGCGATGCCGCGCGGCGCTAAACCCCGGGCGATAGCGTTTATTCTTGTTACATTTGCCGTGTCGCTGTGGCTGGTCAACATGTTCTGGGTGCGTATTTTGTTATTAACGATTCTGGGCTGCCTGCTGATCTTTATGTGGCGTATCCCGGTGATTGACGAAAAGCAACAAAACCCCTGAACCCGCATCTGAATTGTTGCATTTCGATGGCGCAGCCAGTACATTCTGGCGTTTTCGGCAACAGACACGCCCTGGTTAATGCTTAAGCAAAACCGCGTTTAGCCCCTTTGGCGTGCCTTGTGAGTCAACCCGTTTTAATCAGGCATGTAATTATGACCGCGACTGCACAGCAGCTTGAATTTCTTAAAGACAGTATTAAAAGCATCCAGGATTACCCGAAGCCGGGCATCCTGTTTCGTGACGTCACCAGCCTGCTGGAAGACCCCAAAGCCTACGCGTTAAGTATCGAACTGCTGACCGAGCGCTACAAAGACGCCGGCATCACCAAAGTGGTGGGCACCGAAGCGCGCGGCTTCCTGTTCGGCGCGCCGGTCGCGCTGGCGCTGGGCGTCGGATTTGTCCCGGTGCGTAAACCGCGCAAGCTGCCGCGTGAAACCATCGCAGAAAGCTATGAGCTGGAATACGGCACCGATCAGCTGGAAATCCACATTGATGCGATCAAACCCGGCGACAACGTGCTGGTGGTGGACGATCTGCTGGCGACTGGCGGCACTATCGACGCCACCGTGAAACTGATCCGCCGCCTGGGTGGAGAAGTGAAAGACGCTGCGTTTATCATCAACCTGTTTGACCTTGGCGGCGAGCAGCGTTTGCAGCAGGCGGGCATCGACTGCTTCAGCCTGGTTCCGTTCCCCGGTCATTGATATTCGCCCCCCGACAGCCTCGCCGTACAGGTGGGGCTGTGTTAGCATTACCCCTTTCTATTCACCATCCAGGCATTTCAGAGCCAGCCCATGAGTTATCAGGTCTTAGCCCGTAAATGGCGCCCACAAACCTTTGCTGACGTCGTCGGCCAGGAACACGTACTGACCGCGCTGGCGAATGGATTATCCCTCGGGCGTATCCATCATGCATACCTGTTTTCCGGCACACGCGGTGTGGGGAAAACCTCGATTGCGCGTCTGTTAGCCAAAGGGCTGAACTGCGAAACCGGCATTACGGCGACCCCGTGCGGCGTGTGCGACAACTGCCGCGAAATCGAGCAGGGCCGCTTTGTCGATTTGATCGAAATCGACGCCGCCTCGCGTACCAAGGTTGAAGATACCCGCGATTTGCTGGATAACGTGCAATATGCGCCCGCCCGTGGGCGCTTCAAAGTTTATCTGATTGACGAAGTGCACATGCTCTCGCGCCACAGCTTTAACGCGCTGTTGAAGACGCTTGAAGAGCCGCCCGCGCACGTCAAATTCCTGCTGGCGACGACCGATCCGCAAAAACTGCCGGTGACGATCCTGTCGCGCTGCCTGCAATTCCATCTTAAAGCGCTGGACGTTGAGCAGATCCGCGATCAGCTGGAACATATTCTTACCCAGGAAAAAATCGACCACGAATCGCGCGCCCTGCAACTGCTGGCACGCGCGGCGGAAGGCAGCCTGCGCGATGCGTTAAGCCTGACCGACCAGGCCATCGCCAGCGGCGACGGGCAGGTCAGCACGGCGGCAGTTAGCGCTATGTTAGGCACCCTCGACGATTCCCAGGCGCTGGCGCTGATTGAAGCGCTGGCCCGCGCCGAAGGCGAAACCGTGATGCGCCTGATTAACGAGGCGCATTCCCGTGGCGTGGAGTGGGAAGCGCTGCTGGTGGAAATGCTCAGCCTGCTGCATCGCATTGCCATGGTGCAGCTTTCTCCCGCCGCTATCGGTACGGACATGGCCGCCATTGAACAGCGCCTGCGCGAACTGGCGCGTACGCTGCCGCCAGCGGATGTGCAACTGTATTATCAAACGCTGTTGATTGGCCGCAAAGAATTGCCCTGGGCGCCGGACCGGCGGATGGGCGTGGAAATGACGCTGCTGCGTGCGCTGGCGTTTCACCCGCGTGCACCCATAGCGGAACCGCAGCCGGTGCAGACGGCGATACCGGCAGTGGCTGCGCAACCCGTCGCCCGCGTGGAAGCGCCGTCGCCGGTCGCGCCGCAGCCGCCTGCATCGAACGTCCCGCTGCCTGATGCCACCAGCCATCTGCTGGAAGCCCGAAGCCGCTTGCAGAAAGCCCAGGAGGGCAGCAAAGCAAAAAAGAGTGAACCGGCAGCGCCAGGTACCGCGCGGCCGGTGAATAACTCCGCGCTCGAACGACTGGCCTCGGTCACCGAACGGGTAAAAGCGAAACCGGCGAAAGCGCCACAGGAGAGCGCCCCGGTCAAACCGGAAGCCTACCGCTGGAAAGCGCAGAACGTGGTGGAAGTCACGCCGGAACCCGTCGCCACGCCGAAAGCGCTGAAAAAAGCGCTCGAGCATGAGAAAACCCCGGAGCTGGCCGCGAAACTGGCGCAGGAATCTCTGGAGCGCGATGAATGGGCGCGTGATGTAAGCTTATTAAAGCTGCCGAAGCTGGTAGAGCAGGTGGCGCTGAACGCCTGGAAAGAGCAGGATGGGCCAAACATCTGCCTGCACCTGCGTTCCACCCAGCGCCATTTGAATTCGCCCGCAGCGCGGCAAACTATCAGCGAGGCGATGAGCCAGCTGTATGGCATGCCGATTGAACTGACTATCATTGAAGATGATAATCTCGCCCAACGTACGCCCCTTGAGTGGCGGCAGGCGATTTATGAAGAGAAGCTGGCGCAGGCGCGCGAGTCGATCATCGCGGATGCCAATATCCAGACCCTGCGTCGTTTCTTTGACGCCGATCTGGATGAAGAGAGTATTCGCCCCCTTTGACGGGCAGGATTTCTGCCTGTTGTAAACCCGGTATCGCTGAGCGGAAACGCCCGGCGAGCCCCTAAGTAAAGAGAGATGCATATGTTTGGAAAAGGCGGTCTGGGTAATCTGATGAAGCAAGCCCAGCAGATGCAAGAAAAAATGGCGCAAATGCAGGAAGAGATCGCGCAACTGGAAGTGACCGGCGAATCCGGCGCGGGCCTGGTGAAAGTGACCATCAACGGCGCGCATAACTGCCGTCGCGTGGAAATCGATCCGAGCCTGCTGGAAGACGATAAAGACATGCTGGAAGATCTGGTTGCCGCTGCGTTTAACGATGCCGCGCGTCGTATCGAAGAAACTCAGAAAGAGAAAATGGCGTCTGTTTCTTCCGGTATGCAGCTGCCGCCAGGCTTTAAGATGCCGTTCTGATTCATATTTTATATATATCACGCTTTGTTTTTATTGTGTGAATATGAGAAACCCCGGAATGATTTATTATTCCGGGGTTTTGTTTTTGGAATTATTGAATGCGTTGCTTGCTTCTATTTAGGTGAGTTGCGTATATATAATGAATTTAAGCGATTTGTGCTTAATTGCTGCTATTTTCCTTGTGCTAAATGTCTTCGGTACATTAGCATTCTTATGCTCCATGCTAGTAGTTTGTATTATTAATTCATTTTATAGGCTTTGGTATATATTTAATATTATCCTACTGAAAATACGCATTGAAAATATATGTTCTGATGCCATTCATTTACTAAGGAACGGGTATGAAAATGAACGTGGTTAATAATTTCATTCTTTCTTCATTTTTAATTTCAGCAGGCATTAGCGCAGCAAATGCCTCTGATACCATCACTTTTAACGGTCAAGTTATTGATTCAGCATGTACGATTATTGTCAACGGAGGAAATTCAACCATTGAAATAGGTACGATCGCGAAAGATAATTTATCCAATAAAGGAAATACGGGGGCACCGCAAGCATTTGATATATCCCTGACATCCTGCCCTCAGGCTGCGGCCGGTGTTCCGACTAAAGCCTATATCAAATTCTCTGGCCCAACGGAAGGCGACCCGACTTACTTTAAAAATGTCTCGACAGTGAATGCTGCTCACAATGTGGGCGTACTGTTGAAACAGGGTAGTACAACGGTAAAAGCTGATGCTAACAACGATGCTATCGATCTGCCGCCAGCAGGCGGTGATGTAACTGCGAACTACACCGCTCAGTTGGTTGCCACTAACACAGGGGCCACTGCGGGTAATGTAACCAGTGTCTTAACCTATAACGTCAGTTATCTCTAAGTAATGTGTGGCGAGAGGAGAAAACGCTTCTCCTCTATTTTCTGGAATATTCAATGAAGCAGTTACTCTTTATTTTGTTATGCATGTTGTCGTTTTCAAGCACATTAGCCTTTGCCAATATTGTGGTGGGCGGCACCCGAGTAGTATTTGACGGTACGCGTAAAGCGGCGACATTATCAATCGATAATAAAGATAAAACAGCAAGCCTTGTACAATCCTGGTTGACGCCGATTGATGCGACATCTCCGCCAAAAGACTGTTTTATCATTACGCCGCCATTATTCAGAATGGGGGCAGGTGAACAAGCGACTTTACGTATAGTCCGTTCCGGGAAACCCTTACCTGAAGATCGTGAGTCAATGTATTGGCTCAATGTGAAAGGTATTCCTGCGGCAGAGGAAGAGGAGGGTGCTGGTAAAAATATGTTACAAATCGCCATTAACTCCCAGATTAAACTTATTTTTCGCCCGGCGAGTTTGAAAGCTCTTTATTCAGAGGATTATGCAGAAAAACTGCAATGGCAGGCGGTTGGGCAAATGATAAAGGTTAAAAATCCGACGCCGTTTTACGCTAATTTGTTCGAACTTATCGTCGACGGTAAAACTATTCCAGGTAACTGGTTTATCGCACCGTATGCTGAACTGAGTATTCCTGTTGAGAAACCACAAACGCATGGCCAGGTGACATGGCAAATCATTAATGATTTTGGTTTAGCCGGGAAGCACTATTCAGCCGCTTATTAGTTTATTGAGAGTTAAAAGCGATGCAGGAAGCAAGCTACGCGTGAATGTGTATATCAAAAAAATAGCCTGGGGTGTAGTAATGGGGACATCTTGCGTTTCGCTGAATGTACTGGCTAAAGAGTATTTTAACCCCCACCTGCTTGAAACTACTGAAACCTCAGCGCCGCCCATCGACCTGGCGATGTATGCAGAACAGAACCTGCCGCCCGGCGATTTTAATCTCGATATTTATATCAATGACGCTTACGTAGATTCCACTACCATAACGTTCAAAGCGGTGGAAGAGGCGGGTAAAGCGGGCGTGATGACCTCCAACGCCCAGCCCTGTCTGAGCATTGGGCAACTACAACGATGGAATATTCGTGTCGAACGTTATCCCGAACTGGCAGCAGACAAGAGTGGTTGCGCGAATCTTTCGGCCATTCCAGAATTGAAAATAACCGTTAAAATGAGTACGCAGCGTCTGCAACTGCTTATCCCGCAAGTCGCTATGCTGGCTCCCGCACGGGGCTTTATACCGGAAGAAAAATGGGATGATGGTATTAATGCGGGGTTACTCAATTACAGCCTGTCCGGGCAAACCCATCATTCCCGCAACGATGGGGCAACTGCCAACAGCCAGTTTGTGGTCTTACAACCCGGCCTGAACGTTGGTTCCTGGCGTTTACGCAATTATTCCACTTTCGATCATGATGAAAACACCCGTGAGTGGCAGTCAGTTTACAGCTATGCCGAGCACGATATTCGCCGTTTGAAAAGCCGGTTAACGCTCGGCGAAGCCAATACCACTGCGGGTATTTTTGATAGTCTGCAATTCACCGGGCTGCAACTCAGTTCTGACCCGGAAATGTTACCTGACAGCCTGCAAGGATTCGCACCCGTGGTGCGTGGGATTGCGAAGAGTAATGCACAAGTCACCGTCTACCAGGACGGCTACAGCATTTATAAAACCTCTGTGCCAGCGGGTGCTTTCGAAATCAGAGACATGAATCCGACAGGGAGTTCAGGGGATTTACACGTCATGGTAAAAGAAGCTGACGGCAGCGAGCAGAGCTTTATTGTCCCTTATGCGTCATTGGCCATATTGCAACGTGAAGGGCAATTCAAATATGGCGTTGTTGGTGGGAAAACGCGCTCCAGCAATGGGCAAAGCCAGTCGATGAATTTCTTACAGGTTTCGGCGGCGTATGGTCTTCCCTATGGCGTTACTGTCTATGGTGGATTTCAACAGGCTGAAGAGGCATTTACCCATATTCTGGTTGGCTCCGGACTGAATCTTGGCCTGATTGGCGCCGTGTCAGTTGACGTTTCGCAATCGCTGGCAACGATAAACGGGCGCGGGCAAAACAATCCCTCTTCCCGTAGCCGTGGTGAGTCCTGGCAAGTGCGTTACAGTAAAGCATTCCCCGAAACCGGCACTGACATGACTGTTGCCGGTTCCCGGACTTCTTCCCGTGATTATTATTCGCTGGCTGACTTCGCTGACCTGAGATATTCGCTGAGCGAGGATAACGGTGATACGGATGACAAGCGCGATAGTCATCGGCTTGAAGCGACGCTTTCGCAGAATACCGATTACGGTTCGATGAGTTTGTCGTGGGTGAGCGAATCTTACTGGGATCGCTCAAGAACCGACTCCCTGAGCGTTGGGTTAAGCAGTTCGTGGCGGAAAGTTTCCTGGTTTATGAGCTATGCCTTCAACCACAATGTTCCCGGCGCTGACGATTCCAGTAAAACAACCAACGACAATGTGCTGTCATTAACCCTAAATATTCCCTTTGACGCTTTTTGGAATAATGAGCGCTACGATTCGGTTTCCGCCAGTTATAGCGTGAGTCAAAGCAAAGACGGCCCAACGGCGCACAATGTCGGCTTGAACGGCACCGCCTTTGCAGATAATTCATTAAGCTGGCAAGCGCAGGAAGGCTATACGACGGATACCCGCAGCACGTCGGGCAATCTCAGCCTCGCTTATCAACACGCCAGCGCCAATCTATCCGCCAGCTATGGCTATGACGATTACAGCAACTATTACAACTACGCGATACGTGGCGGAGTCCTCGCCCACGCGCAGGGCATTACACTTTCCCGATCGTTAAATGAAACCGTCGCGCTGGTACAGGCGCCAGGTGTAAGAGATGCGCCGGTAAACGGCCAGGTGAATCTCCTGACGGATTCGAGCGGTAATGCCGTGGTGCCTTATATCCGGCCCTATCATGAAACCAGCGTGAGCATAGATGCCCAGGCCATAGCGGAAGCCGGTGCGGAAATCGAAAACGTAAACCGAACGCTGGTGCCCACGCGCGGTTCGGTGGTCAGGGCGCGTTTTCAAACATTTATTGGATTTCGCGCAATGATGACACTTACTTACCAGCATCATCCTGTGCCTTTTGGCGCCATCGTCACCCGTAGTGATGATGAAGATGATGAAAACCTCCCTGAGCAGCGCAGCAGTATTGTCGGCGATGAGGGTCAGGTTTATATCGCGGGCTTGAAAGAAAAGGGGACGCTTTGGGTAAAGTGGGGGGAAGCCACGAACCAGCAGTGTCGCCTGAACTATTCATTCATCCGCCCGCAAGTGGAAAAGATCATGTTGTATCACGCTGAATGCCTTTAGCTGCGATATGGCGCTGGTGGAGGAGTTGCCTGTATGACGATCGCGTGTTCATGTTACCGAAGCCTCATGACCCTTGCTGTGCTCTGGTGTTGCGCGGGTGGTTTTCTTCGCGCAGATGCGTTTAACAGTCAGGAGACTCTCGCTTTTACCGTGACCGGCAATATTGTCAACGCGGTGTGCCATGTCGATACCCCGTCAACCGTTGATCTGGGGGTGTGGCGTCGGCAGGATTTGTCAGTTAAAGGGGGGAGCAGCACCACTGTGCCGGTTGAATTACGGTTAACGGAATGCGCGACGGGTGTTACCGAGGCAACGGCGAGCTTTACCGGCACGCCCTACAACAACGACGCATGGGCGCAGGTGCTTTACGCCAACACCCGGGATGATGGCGCGCAAGATGTTGGCCTGCAACTGGTGAATGGCGACGGTAAGCCGCCGGTTAACCTTGCCAATGGCGCTCACTATGCGTTTGCGCTTAATAGCCAATCTAAAAGCGGGCAGTTAATCCTTCTCGCCCGTATGTTTTCTCCCGGCGGCTCGCCGGGTGCGGGCGAGTTTTCTTCCGCCGTTACGATTAATTTCGCTTACAAATGATCTCCACTGAGCCTGTTAATCATAAGCCAGGGTATATGAAACTTTTCTTCCGATTACTGTTACTTTTTTCCTGTGTCTTTCCGGTGAATGGCTGGGCGGCATGCCATCGCGACGTTGACGATCGCGTATCGGTCTCCACGATTGTGCTACCCACGCAGTTGCTGGTTAATAGCACGCCTTATGCACCCGGTGAGATACTTTATGATTCCGGCTATTTAGCGGGCAGTGAAAGCGAAGTGGCTATTTTGGATTGTAACGCCCTCTACTTTATAGGTTTTTTTTATCAAAGTGCCCCGCAAACTGGCCAGGCCACCGGCAATTATGTTTATCCCACCACGGTGCCGGGCATCGGCGTCAGGGTTTTTACCCATAACCAGACCGGGCCTTATGATTTTTTGCGGGCAATCAGTAATGAATGGGTAAAAGGCTACGGAAGCACTGCGCAAAGCGATCATACGATGCGGGGTTCAGCCTACCGCCTTCAACTGGTTACCACCGGTGGGAACATCGCCAGCGGAGAGTTAAACTTGCCTTCACCTCTGGCCCGGGTTGAGTTTCGTGAGCATCGGGATGCCAGTTCGCAAGGCGACATTGTTTCGCAGTTGAATGTTACTTCTACTTCAATTGATGTCCGGGCGCTGGGATGCACTGCCGATGTCGCCTCGCTCAACTTCGCTATGGGCGATATTCTTGTCGCGGCTTTTGATGCCACCGGTAAGGCCGGAGAAGTACAGCAACAGGTCATTTTAAACTGTGAACCCGGCACCAACGTCTCGCTGGCTGTTATCGCCGCTGCCCCGGCGCAAGGCGACACGGCGAACAATACCGGCATCGCCTTATCAAATGCGGGGAGCGAAGGCGTGGCGAAGGGGGTTGGTGTTCAGCTTAATTTGCGCGGTGCCGATTATGACAGCGGGGCGAATGGCATCCCCATCAACACACCTCTTCAGCTATGTGCTTCTCACCGTACCGTCGACGGTGAAAAGGGATACCGTTATTTTTCTGGCGATGTACATAACCCTGACGGCTGCCAGCGCTCTGTAACATTGAATTTCAACGCGAATTATTATCGGACATTGCCCACAGTTACGCCGGGTAGGGCCAATGCCGCCGGGACGCTCAATCTCACCTATAACTGATCTTAATTTACGGTGTCCAGGCGTAACACCAAATGATAATCTACGCGCTTTATAATTAATCAGGCTCGTTAAAGGACACCTTTTCATGCAAACCAGTCCTCTGCTGACACAACTGATGGAAGCGCTGCGCTGCCTGCCGGGCGTTGGCCCGAAATCAGCGCAGCGTATGGCCTTCACGCTGTTGCAGCGCGATCGCAGCGGCGGCATGCGCCTGGCGCAGGCGTTGACCCGCGCCATGTCGGAAATCGGCCACTGCGCCGATTGCCGCACCTTCACCGAGCAGGAAATCTGCCCTATTTGCGCCAACCCGCGCCGTCGGGAAAATGGCCAAATCTGCATAGTGGAAAGCCCGGCGGATATCTACGCGATTGAGCAGACCGGGCAGTTTTCCGGCCGCTACTTTGTGCTGATGGGCCATCTCTCTCCGCTGGATGGTATCGGTCCGCAGGATATCGGTCTGGATCGCCTTGAGCAGCGTCTGGAAAGCGAGTCGCTGAAAGAAGTGATCCTCGCCACCAACCCCACGGTGGAAGGCGAAGCCACGGCCAACTACATCGCGGAACTGTGCGGGCAGTACGGCGTTGACGCCAGCCGCATCGCTCACGGCGTACCGGTCGGCGGCGAACTGGAAATGGTGGACGGCACCACGCTGTCGCACTCTCTGGTCGGTCGTCACAAGATTGTTTTTTAATCATTCGGAGCGTGTCTCACCACGCTCCGCTTGAAATTCACTTCCGTTATCCCCATTTCTCCCTCAACGTTTTATACCCGTCATACTTCAAGTTGCCGGTGCGTTGGCTGCGTTCGCTCACCCCAGTCACTTACTTATGTAAGCTCCTGGGGATTCTCTCACTTGCCGCCTTCCTGCAACTCGAATTATTTAGGGTATCCATCCCATTAAATGGCATTGTTGAGGTCGACTTAAATGAAAGGACAAGAAACCCGTGGTTTCCAGTCAGAAGTAAAACAGCTTCTGCACCTGATGATCCATTCCCTGTATTCCAACAAAGAAATTTTCCTGCGTGAGCTGATTTCCAACGCCTCCGATGCGGCGGATAAGCTACGTTTCCGCGCGCTGTCCAACCCGGATCTGTACGCAGGCGACGGCGATCTGCGCGTGCGTGTTTCTTTTGATAAAGCTAACCGCACCCTGACTATCGCCGATAACGGCATCGGGATGACCCGCGATGAGGTGATCGATCACCTGGGCACCATTGCAAAATCCGGCACCAAAGCATTTCTGGAAAGCATGGGCTCCGATCAGGCGAAAGACAGTCAGTTGATCGGCCAGTTCGGCGTGGGCTTCTACTCTGCGTTTATTGTGGCGGACAACGTCACCGTTCGTACCCGCGCCGCGGGCGTTAGCGCTGAAGAGGGCGTGTTCTGGGAATCGGCGGGCGAGGGTGAATACACCGTTGCTGACATCAATAAAGCCGATCGCGGCACCGAAATTACCCTGCACCTGCGCGAAGGCGAGGACGAGTTCCTCGACGACTGGCGCGTGCGCTCGATCATCAGCAAATATTCCGATCACATCGCGCTGCCGGTTGAGATCGAGAAGCACGAAGAGAAAGACGGCGAAACCGTCGTCAGCTTCGAAAAAATCAACAAAGCCCAGGCGCTGTGGACCCGCAGCAAGTCTGAGATCAGCGATGATGAGTACAAAGCGTTCTACAAGCACATCGCCCATGACTTCACCGATCCGCTGATCTGGAGCCATAACCGCGTGGAAGGCAAGCAGGAGTACACCAGCCTGCTGTATGTGCCGTCCCAGGCACCGTGGGATATGTGGAACCGCGATCATAAACACGGCCTGAAACTCTACGTGCAGCGCGTGTTTATCATGGATGACGCCGAGCAGTTTATGCCGAACTACCTGCGCTTTATCCGTGGGCTTATCGACTCCAACGATCTGCCGCTGAACGTGTCGCGTGAAATCCTGCAGGACAGTACCGTGACCCGCAATCTGCGCAATGCGCTGACCAAACGCGCATTGCAGACCCTGGAAAAACTGGCGAAAGACGATGCGGAAAAATACCAGACCTTCTGGAAACAGTTCGGCCTGGTGCTGAAAGAAGGCCCGGCGGAAGACAACGCCAACCAGGAAACCATCGCTAAACTGCTGCGCTTTGCGTCCACCCATACCGATTCTTCTGAGCAGACCGTGTCACTGGAAGAGTATGTGGCGCGCATGAAAGAAGGCCAGGAAAAGATCTACTACATCACGGCCGACAGCTACGCCGCGGCCAAGAGCAGTCCGCATCTGGAGCTGCTGCGTAAGAAAGGCATTGAGGTACTGCTGCTTTCCGATCGCATCGATGAGTGGATGATGAGCTACCTGACCGAGTTCGACGGCAAGAAATTCCAGTCCATCGCCAAAGCGGACGAGTCGCTGGATAAGCTGGCGGATGAAGTGGACGAGCAGACCAAAGAAGCGGAAAAAGCGCTGGAGCCGTTCGTTGAGCGTGTGAAAACGCTGCTGGGCGACCGTGTGAAAGAGGTGCGCTTTACCCACCGTCTGACCGACACCCCGGCGATTGTCACCACCGACAACGACGAAATGAGCACCCAGATGGCAAAACTGTTTGCCGCTGCGGGCCAGGCGGTGCCGGAAGTGAAATACATCTTTGAGCTGAACCCGGACCACGTGCTGGTGAAACGCACTGCGGATACCCAGGATGACGCGCGCTTCAAAGAGTGGGTGGAATTGCTGCTCGATCAGGCGCTGTTGGCCGAACGCGGCACCCTGGAAGATCCAAACTTGTTTATTCGCCGCATGAACCAACTTCTGGTTTCGTAATGCTGCTTTTTCCCCCTCTCGTTACGCTGAGAGGGGGAAATTCCCGCCACTCTGTGTTTTATTGCCTCTCTCCAGGCGCTTGAAAGCATTCACCTGTCCCGCGTTTCTTGTCGTAGTACTGCCTTTAGTGGTATGGTTTTGGCCTCGCTACTTTCAGTAATAATCAAATCGTATGGGGAATTACGCAATGCGTATTATTCTGCTCGGCGCTCCGGGCGCAGGAAAAGGTACTCAGGCACAGTTCATCATGGAGAAATACGGCATTCCGCAAATCTCTACCGGTGACATGTTACGCGCCGCAGTAAAATCCGGCTCTGAGCTGGGCAAACAGGCTAAAGACATCATGGACGCCGGTAAACTGGTGACCGATGAGCTGGTGATTGCCCTGGTAAAAGAGCGCATTGCTCAGGAAGATTGCCGCAACGGTTTCCTGCTCGACGGTTTCCCGCGCACTATCCCGCAGGCCGACGCCATGAAAGAAGCGGGCATCAAGGTCGATTACGTCCTTGAGTTCGCCGTGCCGGATGAGCTGATTGTTGACCGTATCATTGGCCGCCGCGTACACGCTGCGTCTGGCCGCGTTTACCACGTCAAATTCAATCCGCCGAAAGTGGAAGGTAAAGACGACGTGACCGGCGAAGAGCTGACCACCCGTAAAGACGACCAGGAAGAAACCGTGCGTAAGCGCCTGGTGGAATACCATCAGATGACCGCGCCGCTGATCGGCTATTATCAGCAAGAAGCGCAGGCGGGCAACACCCAGTACGCGAAAGTTGACGGCACCAAAGCGGTCAGCGAAGTGCGCGCGGAACTGGAAAAAATCCTCGGGTAATTCCTCGCCGCGTCACACAGAGCCAGCGCTTTTCTTTCCCAAAGAAGGGAGTTGGCTCTCATATCAATAGATTTATCCTGCCAGGTTTTCAGCTACAATTATCAGCCATTTAGTCAGGTAAGGGCGGGTAATGCGTTTCGAAAAAACAGGTATTTTACTGGTCAATCTCGGTACACCGGATGCCCCGACGGCGCCCGCTGTTAAACGCTATCTACGCCAGTTTTTAAGCGACAAACGCGTCGTGGACACCTCTCCATTGCTCTGGTGGCCGCTGCTGCGCGGCGTGATCCTGCCACTGCGTTCTCCTCGTGTCGCTAAACTCTATCAATCGATCTGGATGGAAGAAGGCTCGCCGCTGCTGGTATATAGCCGCCGCCAACAGCAGGCGCTATCGGCGCGCTTGCCCGATATTCCGGTGGTGCTGGGCATGAGCTACGGCAGGCCATCGCTGGATAACGCCATGGCGGAGCTGGTCGAAAATGGCGTCACCAATATCATCGTGCTGCCGCTTTATCCTCAATATTCCTGCTCCACGGTGGCCGCCGTGTGGGATGAGCTGGCGCGCATCCTCGCGCTTTATCGCCGTATTCCGGGCGTGAATTTTATTCGCGATTACGCGGATCATCCCGCTTACATCAACGCGCTGGCGGGCACGGTGCGGAAATCCTTCGCCCAATACGGCGAGCCGGATTTGCTGTTGATGTCCTATCACGGCATTCCGCAACGTTACGCCGATGAGGGCGACGATTATCCGCAACGCTGTCGCGATACCACCCGCGAACTGGTCGGCGCGCTGGAAATCGCACCGGAAAAGACCATGATGACCTTCCAGTCGCGCTTTGGCCGCGAGCCGTGGTTAACGCCGTATACCGACGAAACCCTGAAAATGCTGCCGGAAAAAGGCATCAAACATATTCAGGTGATGTGTCCAGGCTTTGCGGCGGACTGTCTGGAAACCCTGGAAGAGATCGCCGAACAGAACCGCGAAATCTTCCTTGAGGCAGGCGGTGAGAAATACGAATACATTCCGGCGTTGAATGACGATGCGGCGCACATCGAGATGATGGTGCAACTGGTCTCGCGCTATCGCTGATCGCACCCCGATGGCGGAGTGTGTTACCATGCTCCGCCTGATTAGCCACCGATCCACATCCCATGAAATTTCCCGGTAAACGTAAATCCAAACACTATTTTCCCGTCAGCCTGCGCGACCCGTTACTGCTGCAACAGGCTTTACCCGATAACGAAGCCAGCCCGTCATGGGTGGTGGGTATTGACCAGACGCTGGTGGATATCGAAGCGCGCGTCGACGATGCGTTTGTGGCGCGTTACGGCTTAAGCCTCGGTCATTCGCTGGTAATTGAAGATGATGTGGCGGAAGCGCTTTATCAGGAGCTGGTGCGCGAAAAGCTGATTACCCACCAGTTTGCCGGTGGCACCATCGGTAATACCATGCACAACTACTCGGTACTGGCCGATGACCGCTCGGTACTGCTGGGCGTGATGTGCAATAACATCACGCCAGGCAGCTATGCCTACCGTTATCTGTGCAACACTTCCAGCCGTACCGACCTGAACTATCTTCAGGGCGTTGACGGCGCAATTGGCCGCTGCTTTACGCTGATCAGCGACCAGGGCGAGCGCACCTTTGCCATCAGCCCTGGCCATATGAACCAGCTACGCCCGGAAAGCATTCCTGAAGCGGTGATCGCCGGGGCGTCGGCGCTGGTGCTGACCTCCTATCTGGTGCGCTGCAAGCCGGGCGAACCGATGCCGGAAGCTACCATGACCGCTATTCGTTACGCCAAAAAGCACAATGTGCCGGTGGTGCTGACGCTGGGCACTAAGTACGTGATTGCCGATAACCCGCAATGGTGGCGTGACTTCCTGAAAGAACACGTGTCGATTCTGGCGATGAACGAAGAGGAAGCGCTGGCGCTGACCGGAGAAAGCGACCCGTTGCTGGCGTCCGATAAAGCGCTGGACTGGGTTGACCTGGTGCTGTGCACCGCCGGGCCGGTAGGCTTATATATGGCGGGTTATACCGAAGAAGAGGCGAAGCGCAAGACCCAGCATCCGCTGCTGCCGGGGGCGATTGCCGAGTTCAACCAGTATGAATTCAGCCGCGTGATGCGCTTACAGGATTGCCAGCAGCCGCTGCGTATTTTCTCGCATATCGCGCCGTATATGGGCGGGCCGGAAAAAATCATGAACACCAACGGGGCAGGCGATGGCGCACTGGCGGCGCTGCTGCACGACATCACCGCCAATAACTACCATCGCACTAACGTGCCGAACTCCAGCAAGCACAAATTTAACTGGCTGACGTACTCGTCGCTGGCCCAGGTGTGCAAATACGCCAACCGCGTTAGCTACCAGGTGCTGAACCAGCACTCTCCGCGACTGACTCGCGGCCTGCCGGAGCGTGAAGATAGCCTTGAAGAGGCGTACTGGGAGCGGTAGGTTAGCGCCCAATAAAAAGGCTGGTCAGCATTGCTGACCAGCCTTTTTTATTGATGAAAGTGATTAACCGGAATTACCCCGTTACCGCCTCATCCAATTGGGGTTTACCCAACAGCGCCAGCATGGTGTTGGCGATTTCCCGCTCGCCCATCACCACCTGATTAGCGCCGCGTTCGCTGATGTAATCCACTTCATCATCGTAATGGGCGCGGGCGATAATTTCGATATCCGGGCATTTGGTGCGGGCCGTCGCGACGATTTCCCCAGCCTCGTAGCCGTTGGGAATGGTCAGCAGCAGCCAGCGCGCGCAATCCAGATGCGCCAGGCTCAGGATTTCCTCATTGGCGGCATTGCCCAGAACGGCGCGAATACCGCGTGAGCGCAATTCATCAACCCGCGTCCGGGACGTTTCGACCACCACCAGCGGAATACCTTGCTCCATCAGCTTTTCGCCCAGCAGGCTGCCGACGCGGCCATACCCCACCAGCAGGGCATGATTGCAGATATCCACCGGGTTTTGCTGCTCTTCTTCCAGCGCCTCTTCAAGCGTTTGCTCTTCCAGGGTCTCGGTTTTATCGAGATATTTTTCAAGGATGGCAAACAGGATCGGGTTGAGCATAATCGACAGGATCGCCCCCGCCAGCACCAGATTCTGACCCTCCTGCGGCAGCAGATCGAGCGCCATACCGAGGCCCGCCAGGATGAAAGCAAATTCACCAATCTGCGCCAGGCTTGTGGAAATGGTTAACGCCGTCCGTTGAGAATGACCAAACAACCGCACCAGCGCAAACGCCGCCAGTGATTTACCGAAAATGATGATGATCACCGTACCCAGCACCGCCAGCGGCTGCTGGATAAGAATCAGCGGATCGAACAGCATCCCCACAGAGACGAAGAACAGCACCGCGAAGGCGTCACGCAGCGGCAGCGTGTCGTGGGCGGCACGATGGCTCAGTTCCGATTCGTTGAGCACCATCCCGGCGAAGAACGCACCGAGCGCGAAAGAGACGTCGAACAGTTCAACCGCACCAAACGCAATACCCAGCGCCAGCGCCAGAACCGACAGGGTAAACAGTTCGCGGGAACCGGTCGCGGCGCTGCGCGCCAGGATCCACGGCACCACGCGGCGGCCCACCAGCATCATCAGGGCGATAAACGCCACGACTTTGCCGATAGTGATCCCCATATCCAGCGACAGCGAGGCCAGCCCGACGTTGCCTTTTTCCAGCATTCCTGCCACGGCGGGCAGCAATACCAGCGTCAACACCATCACCAAATCTTCAACAATCAGCCAGCCGATAGCGATTTGTCCGCGCTGGCTGTCAATTAACTGCCGTTCTTCAAGCGCCCGAAGCAGTACCACGGTACTGGCGGTGGAAAGACACAATCCGAATACGATGCCGGTCATCAGTGACCAGTCAAGCGTATACGCAAGCCCCATCCCCAACAGCGTCGCCACCGCAATCTGTGCGATGGCGCCCGGGATGGCTATCGACTTTACCGCCATCAAATCCTTAATTGAAAAATGCAATCCCACACCGAACATCAGCAGGATAACCCCAAGCTCCGCCAGTTCTGGCGCTAATTTGGTGTCAGCCACAAAACCCGGCGTAAATGGCCCTGCTAAAACCCCAGCAAGCAAATATCCCACCAGCGGTGATATACGTAACCTGTTGGCCAGCATGCCCAGCAAAAAAGCGAGCACGAGGCCGCCGACAATGGTGGTGATAAGCGGGGTGGCGTGATGCATTCCGTCTCCTTTCGTATCCAGTGGCTCCCGACCTGGTTAAAACCAAGCCTCCTGCAAATAGTTTATGACAATTTCATACGTCTCGTTTATGAATAATTGTTGAAATTTGAAGAAAAATGGCATTTGGACGAGAAAACAGCACCAGAGAGTGGATTTCCGTCTTTATTGAGCATAAAGCGTGAGGATATGCGGGGTACAGCAGCGGCCAAAACAGAGCTTTGGCCGCGTTACGTTACGCTTTGCGGCGGTTATCCGGCAGGAATACCGTGAGTATCCCCAAAAGCGGCAGGAAAGCGCAGATTTTATAAACCAGAAAAATACTGGTCTGGTCAGCAACGAAGCCAAGCACTGCTGCACCAAGGCCTCCCATGCCGAAGGCGAAACCGAAGAACAACCCGGAAACCATCCCAATGCGTCCCGGCATCAACTCCTGGGCATACACCAGAATTGCCGAAAACGCCGAGGCCAGAATAAAGCCGATGATGCCCGTCAACACGCCCGTCCACCATAAATTGGCGTAAGGCAGGATCAGTGTAAAGGGCGCGACGCCGAGGATGGAACCCCAAATGACCAGTTTGCGACCAATCTTATCGCCCACCGGCCCGCCGATGACGGTGCCCGCCGCCACGGCGAACAAAAAGCCGAACAGGTGAAGCTGGGCGCTTTGCACCGACAGGCTGAACTTCTCCATCAGGTAAAAGGTGAAGTAGCTACTGATGCTCGCCATATAAAAGTACTTCGAGAAGATAAGGATCAGCAGCACGCTAATTGCCTGAATCACCTGCGGGCGCGGCAGCGGGTTTTCGATTTTCACCACCGGCCGGCTTTTCGCCAGACGGTGCTGCGCGGCATACCAGCGGCTGACCTGCGCCAGCACCACAATCGCCAGCAGCGCGGCCAACACAAACCAGCCCACATTGCCCTTACCATACGGCGCGATAATGATAGCCGCCAGCAGCGGGCCGAGAGAGCTGCCGAAGTTGCCGCCTACCTGAAACAGCGATTGCGCCAGGCCATGACGGCCACCGGAGGCCATACGCGCTACGCGGGACGATTCAGGGTGAAACACCGACGAACCGGTACCGACCAGCGCCGCCGCGAGCAGCACCATCGGGAAACTGTCTGCCATCGCCAACAGCACCAGGCCGCAGAGAGTAAAGCACATGCCAATCGGCAGCGACCAGGGCATCGGGTATTTGTCGGTATAATGTCCGACCACCGGTTGCAGCAGCGACGAGGTGAGCTGGAAGGTCAGGGTAATCATGCCGATTTGCACAAAGCTCAGGGTAAATTCAGCCTGCAATAGCGGATACAGCGCCAGGATCAGCGACTGGATCATATCGTTCAGTAAATGCGAAAGGCTGATTGCGCCCAAAATGCCGAACGAGGTGCGGCTTTTTGGCGGCGAAGCCGGTTGCCCGGTTATCGACTGGGTTTGTTGACTCATGCCATAGATTCCAGAAAACGATTTTATTATTAACGGATAACGCAGGTAATTATCCGTAGGGAGAATAGTTACTCTGCTAACATACCGCGCATCTCTGAGTGAGGAAAGTCGCAAATCTGAAAAGGAAGTGGTATAGGGTGGCTTACCGCTATACTTTTGCCTAAAAGTTATTTTAAAGGGAGCTTTGACATGGGGTTAGCCAAATCCGGCCTGGCACTGGCCTTGTTTATGGCCTTCGGGATGCTGAGCGCGCCCGCGCAGGCTTACGAGCAAGATAAAACGTATAAAATCACCATCCTCCATACCAACGATCACCACGGTCACTTCTGGCGTAACGAATATGGCGAATATGGCCTTGCCGCGCAAAAAACGCTGGTGGACGGCATTCGCCAGCAGGTCGCCGAGCAGGGCGGTAGCGTACTGTTACTGTCCGGCGGCGATATCAATACCGGCGTGCCGGAATCTGATTTGCAGGACGCGGAACCCGATTTTCGCGGAATGAATCTGATTGGCTACGATGCGATGACCGTCGGCAACCATGAATTTGATAATCCGCTTACCGTTTTACGCCAGCAGGAAAAGTGGGCCAAATTCCCGTTTCTCTCCGCCAATATTTACCAGAAAAGCACCGGCGAACGGCTGTTTAAACCCTGGGCGTTGTTTAAGCGCCAGGATTTGAAAATCGCGGTCATCGGCCTGACTACCGACGACACCGCCAAAATCGGCAATCCGGAATTTTTTACCGATATCGAATTTCGCAAACCCGCGGAAGAAGCGAAGCTGGTGATTCAGGAACTACAGCAAACCGAAAAGCCGGATGTGATTATCGCTACCACCCATATGGGGCACTACGATAACGGTGAACACGGCTCTAACGCGCCGGGTGATGTGGAAATGGCGCGTAGCCTGCCGCAAGGCGCACTGGCAATGATTGTTGGCGGTCACTCACAAAATCCGGTGTGTATGGCGGCGGAGAATAAAAAGCAGCAGGATTACGTGCCCGGCACGCCGTGCGCGCCGGACCGCCAGAACGGTATCTGGATTGTCCAGGCGCACGAATGGGGCAAATACGTCGGCCGGGCGGATTTTGAATTCCGCAACGGTGAAATGAAGTTGGTGAATTATCAGCTGATCCCGGTGAACCTGAAGAGAAAAGTCACCTGGGATAACGGCAAGAGCGACCGTATCCTTTACACCCCGGAAATCGCTGAAAACCAAAAAATGCTTTCGCTGCTGTCACCGTTCCAGAGCAAAGGCAAAGCGCAACTGGACGTGAAAATCGGCAACATCAACGGACACCTGGAAGGGGACCGCAGTAAAGTCCGTTTTGTGCAGACCAACCTCGGCCGTCTGATTCTGGCGGCGCAGATGGCGCGTACCGAAGCCGATTTCGCGGTAATGAGCGGTGGCGGTATCCGTGATTCGATTGAGGCCGGCGACATTACCTATAAAGATGTGCTCAAGGTCCAGCCGTTCGGCAACACCCTGGTGTATATCGATATGCCGGGCAATGCCGTGGTGGAATATCTCACCGTCGTGGCGCAGAAAAAACCGGATTCCGGGGCTTACCCGCAGTTCGCCAATGTGAGCTTTAGCGCCTCGGGCGGCACCCTGAGCGACCTGAAAATCAAAGGTGAGCCGGTCGATCCCAATAAAACTTACCGCATGGCGACCCTGAGTTTTAACGCCACGGGCGGCGATGGCTATCCACAAATCGATAACCAGCCGGGCTATGTGAATACCGGGTTTATTGATGCGGAAGTGCTTAAACAGTACATCCAACAGAACTCGCCGCTGGATGTGAATGCTTACGAACCGAAAGGCGAAGTGAGCTGGCAATAAAACACAGCGAACCGGGGCGATGCAGCCCCGGTTTTTTTATCGGCGCTAATCGCGGCGAGCAATATCTGCAAAGGTGGCGTTAAGCAGCGAGGCCAAATCGCCCGCCGCCAGTTCGATATCCAGGCCGCGTTTGCCGCCGGAGATATAAATGCTCGGAAAGTCCCGTGCGGGTGCGTCGATCAGCGTCGGCAGGCGTTTTTTCTGGCCTAACGGGCTGATACCGCCCACCAGATAGCCGGTGGTGCGCTGCGCGACCATCGGGTCGGCCATATCCACTTTCTTTGCGCCTAAGGCTTTTGCGACCTTTTTCAAATCCAGTTGGGTAGCGACGGGCGTAACCGCTACCGCCAGTTGCTTGCCGTCGCCATTCATCGAGACCAGCAGGGTTTTGTACACCTGATCGGCATTCAGCCCCAGTTTGCGAACCGCTTCGTCGCCAAAATTGGTTTCATGCGGATCGTGATCGTAGGCGTGGATTTTGAAGGTGATTTTATTCTTTTCGAGCAGTTTTACCGCGGGCGTCATGGTAGTTCCCTGATGTTCACTCAGTCATAAGAAAAGGTTAAAAGCAAAGGCAGCGGAAAAATAGAACAAAATTGCGCATCCGCTACGGGTTCTTCAGCAGCGCCGGAACATTTCCTTCGCCATACAGATGCAGCGCGCCCACCGCCACGACGTAACGGCCCGGCGGCAGGTTATGGAGGAATTCGCACCATGCCATATTTCGTTGATGCATCAGGACATCATACAGATCGTGCGCGAAGGTATTGGGCAGGGAGACGTTATTATCGCGCGGCGGGTTACCGAGCCACCAGCCAATCATCAACTGCAATAACCGGGCGTTAGTGTGCCAGTGGGTGAGCGTGTCGTGAAGTAAACCCAGGCCCTGCTCAGGCAACTGGCGCAGCAACGCGATCTGGCTGTCTGCGCCTTCCAGCTCAATCACACGGGTATGAGTGGCCTGCGCCGCCTGTAATAGCTGATAGTCGATACCGTATTCCGGGCGTAACCCCAGGCTTTGCGCCTGGTGGGCTTGCAGCATTAGCGCCACCTGCCAGGCGGGTTGATGGTCAAGGCGCGCAAGGGGAATAGACAGTTCGCTGGCGATTTTTTCAATCTGCTCAAAGCTTGCCGCATCGAGCCGCTCTTGCAGCGGGCGTTCAGCCTGATCAAAGCCAAACGGCGAACCGCTTTCGCGAATATCCGCCTCGACGATCAGGGCATCGGCGCGACGTACTTTTTCAACCAGGCGCTCTGAAAGCGGGGACATATCCTTTGTGCCCATATGGATGCTGCCGACCAGGTGAAGATAGCGTTTATCGGGCAGCGTAATGTCGATGGCGGGCCAGGGATTAACGGGAGAAAGGTTCCCCAGCAGTGCGCGCAGACGATCGAACAAGCCCATAGATGCGTTCCCGGTAAAAGAACTCATGCTAACGCGCTGAACAGAAACGTGCAAATAAGCCCGGGAGAGCCTCCCGGGGTTAGTATCAGGTTTTGGGTTTAAAGCGTAACAAGCGGTTGGCGTTGCCGACCACGGTAATCGACGACAGCGCCATTGCCGCGCCCGCCACCACCGGGTTTAACAGCGTTCCGGTCAGCGGCCAGAGGATACCGGCGGCAATCGGGATGCCCAACGTGTTGTAGATAAACGCGCCCAGCAGGTTTTGCTTCATATTACGCAGCGTGGCTTTGGAAATCGCCAGCGCATCGGCAACGCCCATCAGGCTGTGGCGCATCAGCGTGATAGCGGCGGTTTCAATCGCCACATCGCTGCCGCCGCCCATCGCGATACCGACATCCGCCTGGGCCAGCGCGGGGGCATCGTTAATGCCGTCGCCCACCATCGCCACCTGGCGGCCTTCGCGTTGCAGTTTGGCAATGGCTTCCGCTTTACCATCTGGCAGCACGCCTGCAATCACCTCATCAATACCTGCTTCTTTGGCAATGGCCTGAGCGGTGATGGCGTTATCGCCGGTCAGCATCACCAGGCGGTAGCCTTCGCGATGCAGACGGGCCAGCGCATCGCGGCTGTCTTCACGCAGCGGATCGCGGATTGCCAGCAGCGCCGCGGCTTTACCGTCAATGGCAAGCAACACCGGCGTTGCGCCCTGTTGGGCCTGGCGTTCAATTTCTGCATCTAACTCGCGGGTGTCCACCTGCTGCTCATGCAGTAACGCCTGGTTACCCAGCAACAGCGAATGGCCTTCGGTTTCACCACTGACGCCCAGCCCGCGCAGGGTACGGAAACCATTCACCGACGGCAGCGACATTTCCTGGGATTTATCGAGGATAGCGCGCGCCAGCGGGTGGCTTGAGCCTTGCTCCAGTGCGGCGGCCAGACGCACCGCCTGCTGCTCGTCGATGCCTTCGGCTACAACCACGGCGACCACCTGCGGTTTACCTTCGGTCAGCGTGCCGGTTTTATCGAACACCACCGTGTCGAGGGTACTGGCGCGTTGCAGTGCATCGGCATCACGCACCAGCGCGCCAAACTCGGCGGCACGGCCCACGCCAGAGATAATCGACATCGGCGTTGCCAGGCCCAGCGCGCAAGGGCAGGCGATAATCAGCACCGTGGTGGTGATCACCAGGGTATACACGATTTGCGGTGCCGGGCCGAAGAAGAACCAGATTGCGCCGCTGAATAGCGCTATCAGCACCACGACCGGGACAAACACGGCAGAAATCCGGTCAGCAAGTTTGCCGATTTCCGGCTTACTGCTCTGCGCCTGGCGCACCATGCGAATAATGCGCGACAGCGTGGTATGGTTGCCGACCGCGCTGGCGCGGAACAGCACGCTGCCGTCCTGCACCACGGTCCCGGCGTGGACGTTCTCGCTGGGGCCTTTTTGCTGAGGGATCGGCTCGCCGGTCAGCATTGCTTCATCAAACCAGGCTTCGCCTTCGGTGATCTCACCGTCGACCGGAACGCGATCGCCGGTGGTCAGGCGCAGCATCATACCCGGTTGGACTTCCGCCAGCGGCAGCGTTTGCTCGCCGTTTTCGGTAACCACGCGGGCGGTGGGCGGCGTAAGGTCAAGCAGGCGTTCCAGCGCTTTCGACGACCGCTGGCGCGCCCTGGCTTCCAGCATATGGCCGAGGTTAATCAGACCGATAATCATGGCGCTGGCTTCGTAATAAAGGTGGCGCGCTTCCATCGGGAACCACTGCGGCCACAGGTTGACGCTCATGGAGAACAGCCACGCGGCCCCGGTGCCTAACGCCACCAGGGTGTCCATGGTGGCGGTGCGGTTCATCAGGCTTTTCCAGGCGCTGCGGTAAAAGTGGCCGCCTGCGAAAATCATTACGCCCAGCGTGATCGCGCCGATAACCAGCCACAGTGCACGGTTATCCTCGGTGACCATCATATTGTCGCCGAACATGCCCCAGATCATCACCGGGATACCTACCGCCAGCGCGAGTGCGGACTGCCAGCGAAAGCGCTTCATCGCCGCCTGGGCGGTTTGCTGCTGGCGCTCGCGCCGTTCGTTATCGTCTTCAATGGCTTCAGCGCCGTATCCGGCTTTCTCAACCGCGCTGATTAATTCGCTTGCGGAGGCGCTACCCATTACTAACGCGGTGCGCTCCGCAAGATTCACCCGTGCCTGGGTCACGCCGGGAACGCCTGAAAGCGCATTTTGCACCCGGCTTACGCAACTGGCGCAACTCATGCCGTCGATGAGCAACTGTTGGCTGTCATCATACGACGCGTCTGCCGGAAGCGAGGTGGGCGCCGCTGTCAGTGCTTCCGACGGGATTGATGACTCTGCCAGCGGGTCAGCCTTTGGGTGGCTTAACTCCGCCCCGTATCCGGCTTCTTTAATGGTTTCGATTAACGCCTCGGCAGACGCGCTGCCGGTGACCTGTGCGGAAGTAATGGTGACTTCAGCGGTATCGACATCAGGACGTTTTTCCAGGCTTTCTTTTACCCGTTTAACGCAATGGCCGCAGGACAGACCATCCAGGGTGAGATCAACAGTATGAGACATTGTGAAACTCCTTCTCGGTGAGCCAGATTTGATTGGCTTTGGTGACGTTATAGAAGGGTAAACCTTCCATCAAGGGGAAGGTCAAGGGGGAGTGGAACAATGTTAATTCTGTGGATATTTCGAGACCCGGAACGAGATGCTGTCCATGCCTGGACAATGAAAAATAATTGTTTGATATGTATCAACCTGGTCATGGTGTTGTCGGCGGACAGTAAGGTCTCCTGTAGTGATCTAAAAGTGAGACTACGATGAAAAAAAGGATTTTTTCGCAATACTGGGGGAAAACGGTCAGGGAAGATTCGCAACAGACAGGCTGTCATTTACTGAGCTGGCATTCGCTTGATGTTGCCGCTGTGGCTTCATGCTGGTGGGAAGGCTCTTCCTTGATTCGGTCAGTTTTTTGCCGTAACTCGCCTTCACTGGATGAAAAGCAGGTTAAAGCCTGGGTACTGTTTTTCATTGCCCTACATGATATCGGTAAGTTTGATACCCGGTTTCAGTGCAAGTCAGTAGAAACCTGGCGAATGTTATTTCAGGGCGACGCTAAGCTATCAGCGCGGGATTATTCCTGTTGTCAGGGTTTTGATCATGGTGCGGCGGGGCTGTACTGGTTTATTGAAGATTATCAACCGATGCAGGAAGGTTGTGATTTTACCTGTTTCGACGAGCCTGAACCGCATCCCCTGCATAGCTGGATCCCATGGATAGAAGCGGTGACGGGTCACCACGGTTATATTCGTCCTCAACATGAACTGAACGATAACAACCTGAGATGGCCGACATTTTTATCCCCCTTACTTGCTGAACGCGACAGGCAAGCGCGTTGCGAATGGATTGAGGCACTTGAGGCGCTATTTCTTAACCCGGTTGGATTATCCGTTAACGATACACCACCTGATATTTCGCCCTTAATGTCTGGGTTTTGCTCAATTGCTGACTGGCTGGGTTCCTGGCGCAATAACGACACTTTTCAATTCAGTGCCGCTATCCCTACGACAATGGATCAACTAAGGGATTACTTTATAGCAAAGTGCGAAAAGGATGCGCCCATCGTATTACAACGTAGTGGCCTGTTGGCGGATGCGCAGGCTTATCAGGGCGTGCAAAAACTGCTTTCAACCGGTCATCAGCCTCGTCAGTTACAAGTGTTGGTCGATGCGCTGCCGCTTGAGTCTGGCGTCACGCTTATCGAGGCGCCGACGGGTTCCGGTAAAACCGAAACCGCGCTGGCCTATGCCTGGCGACTCATCGATGCCAATCTGGCCGATAGCATTGTCTTCGCTTTACCTACTCAGGCCACCGCCAACGCCATGTTTGAAAGAATGGCGTTTCTTGCCGGATGTCTTTTCTCTCAGCCAAACCTGATCCTCGCTCATGGTAACGCCAGGTTTAATAACGATTTTCAGGCAATAAAACAGCGTGGTCAAAATGCCCAGGGCAATGATGAGGCATGGGCGCAATGTTGCGAATGGCTAGCCTTAAGTAACAAGCGCGTTTTTCTTGGTCAGATTGGCATCTGTACCATCGACCAGGTCCTGATTTCAGTCCTGCCGGTAAAACACCGCTTTATCCGCGGTTTTGGGGTAGGACGCAGCGTGTTGATCGTCGATGAAATTCACGCCTTCGATACCTATATGAATGGCCTGCTGGATGCGGTTCTTGACGCGCAATACAAAGCGGGAGGCTGCGCAATCTTGCTTTCTGCGACCTTACCGGAACAGCAGCGCCATCAGTTATTGAATAACTATGGGAAGGCGGTTGCGTCAAATGACACTTGTACTTCCGCACCATATCCCCTGATTAACTGGCGGGGTAACAAAACTGCCGCCCAATGGGATCTCCAGGACTTGCCTGAGCATTTACCGCGTCGATTCGCACTTGAACTTGAGTCAATAAAATTAACGGATTTAATGCCTGATCAAACACTGATTGACCGGATGCTGGCCGCAGCCCACACGGGTGCGCAGGTGTGCTTAATCTGTAACCTGGTGGACGTGGCGCAAAAGGTTTGTCGTGAACTCCAGCAAAAAAGCGGCCCGGATATTGACGTCATCCTGTTCCATTCGCGCTTCACGCTTTTGGATCGCCAAAGCAAAGAAGAAAACGTGCTGCGTTATTTTGGCAAAAACGGTGATCGAAGCCGTGGTCGAATCCTGGTTTCGACCCAGGTTGTGGAGCAATCACTGGATGTCGATTTTGACTGGTTAATCACTCAACACTGCCCGGCAGATTTATTATTCCAACGGCTTGGGCGTTTGCATCGCCATGAGCGCGATTCACGTCCCACAGAATTCTCTTTCCCATTTGCTACCGTTCTGCTTCCAGACCAGGCAAGTTACGGTTTGCACAGCAAAATCTACGGCAATGTCCGCGTACTTTGGCGTACCCAACAGCATCTCGAAGCGCTGAGTGCGCAACCGCTTTATTTCCCGGATGCCTACCGGGAATGGCTTGACGTGATTTACTGCCCCAATGAGGCGGATGAACCTGAGTGGGTAACGGCTGCGATGGATGAATACGAAATGCAGCAGTTAGTCAAAAGAAGTAAAGCCCGCGATATGCTGGGCTGGGCCGCTCGGGCCCCATTGAATGACAGTGATGAAAAAATTCAGGCGGTGACACGTGACGGCGAAATGAGCCTGTCAGTCGTGCCATATCTGCAAACCGAGCAGGGTAAGCAGTTACTGGATGGACGAGTTATCGAACACCTGGACGAGTTTTCGGTGCGTGAGGCATTAGCGCTTAACCGCGTTAATGTGCCGAATTCCTGGCGCAAAACGCTGGATGACCCCCTGGATGAGCACGGGATGCTTTGGCTGAATGGGAGGACTGCCGATGGCTCGTGGCTACACGAAAGAAAAGGAATGACGCTTATTTATACAAAAGAATCAGGGATGACCAAAGTCATCCCAAACGAAGCACTGTGATTCACAGCAACACTTTAAGGAGGTGATGTAATGGATTTACTTGTTGACCCATGGATCCCCGTCCGTGCGTTTGAGGAAAGGCATCCGCAAACTATCACGCTGCAACGATTATGTTGCAGCGAGGAAAAATGGCTATTAAACCTACCGCGCGATGACATGGAGCTGGCGGCTTTACAATTACTGATTTGCCTGCTGCAAGTTACCTGCGCGCCCAAAGACGATGGCGAAATGCGCCGTCGGGTTGCGAAGCCGCTTGATGAAGCAGAATTTATTTCTTTAATGGCACCATGGCTGCACACCTTTCAATTGGATCATCCGCAAACACCGTTTATGCAGGTAAAAGGCGTCGAAGCGAAAGAGCCCACCCCGATGGAAAAGCTGATGACCGGTTTAAGCGGAGCCACGAATTGCGCCTTCGTTAATCAGCCTGGGCAGGGGGAGGCTTTATGCGGCGGTTGCACAGCGATTGCGCTTTTTAATCAGGCAAATAATGCACCAGGATTCGGCGGCGGATTTAAAAGTGGACTGCGCGGCGGAACACCGATTACAACCTTAATTAAGGGGCCCGATCTGCGCAGCACCCTCTGGCTTAACGTGTTGACAACATCGCGTCTGCAAGCTTCTTTTCCCGTCGATAGCCATACCGAAAATCTTCCCACCTGGAAACGGCCTGTAGCCAGCGGGAAAACCTTTCCTGCCGCCACGATTGGTTTACTGCGCGGTCTTTTTTGGCAACCTGCGTCCATTGAACTTTGCCCGCCAATAGGCCCAGGGCAATGTTGCGGGTGCGGGCAGCAGAGCAACCAGCGTTATAACGGTTTTCTCAAGGCTAAATTCAATTTTACGGTGGAAGGATTATGGCCTCATCCTCACTCCCCCCGCGTCATCGCCGAAAAAAAGGGCGTCATTGAGCAAAAGTTTCTCGCCTTTACCACCGCCGCACCTTCCTGGACTCAAATTAGCCGCATCCTGGTGGATAAAGAGACCGGGCAGGGTGAAGGGCGACGGGTAGCGATGGTCGTCGAACAATTCAGAGAGGTGTATCCACGATTTAAGCTGGTGCTCATTGTCGGCGGGTACCGTAATAATCAGGCTTCTATCCTTGAACGTCGCCACGATGTGCTGATCTTCAATGAGGGGTGGCAGAAGGGTGTCAAGGTGATCGATGACATTGTGGATATTGGTCTGGAATACAAAAAAGCATTGCGCAGAGGGCTTTACACCTTTGTCGAGGGAATAAAAAGCAGTGAAGTCAAAGGTGCTGGCGTGGCAGTTCACGAAGTCGCTGAACGCCATTATTACCGTCACAGCGAACTGCTTATTCCTTCAATCCTTGCAAGCATTAACTATTCCGAGCCGCAGGACATTGTCGCTCGCCTGAGAAAAGAACTTCATCAGCTCTGCGAAGCGCTGTTCAACCAGGTCACTGCGCCTTATGCCCATCATCCGAAATTGATCCGCTCGCTGGCGGTGGCGCGCGCCTCGCTTCGAAAACATCTTTATGCACTTCAACCACAAGGAGAGTTAGCTCATGGCGACGGAGATTGATGCAATGGCGCTCTATAACGCATGGCAGCAATTAGATAACGGTTCAAGCGCCCAGCTAAGACGGGTAAGTGAGCCTGATGAATTACGCGATATCCCCGCCTTTTATCGTCTTGTCCAACCCTTTGGCTGGGAAAACCCGGCCAATCAGCGCCCGTTACTGCGTATGGTTTTTTGCCTGAGCGCCGGTAAAGACGTGATTCGTCATAAAGAAAAAAACGCCGATTACCCGACGGGTATTAGCCTGGGAAGAGCGCTGGCAAAGAGCGGAAAAATCAATGAACGCCGCATTTTTCAGCTTGTTCGTGCAGAAAGTCCTGGCGACATGATTCAACTACGGCGGTTATTAATTCATGCAGAGCCTGTTCTGGATTGGCCTTTATTCGCACGGCAACTCACCTGGTGGGGAAAACGAGAGCGCCAGCAATTGCTGGAAGATTTTATGTTGGCAACCCCTGAATCGAACAAAAAAGCGTAAGGAAACCTTCTAATGAACAATTTTATCAATTTCCATGTCCTGATCTCTCACAGCCCTTCCTGTTTAAACCGCGATGATATGAATATGCAAAAAGATGCGGTTTTCGGCGGCAAGCGGCGCGTACGTATTTCCAGCCAGAGCCTGAAACGTGCGATGCGTAAAAGCGATTATTATGCCCACCATATTGGCGCATCCAGTCTACGCACGATTCACCTTGAAGAATTGCGTGACGTATTACGTGAGAAGTTATCCCCGCGATTCGAATTGCCGATAATTGATAAAACGCTTTCGTTGTTATCTGGCAAAGCCATTGATGACGCGGAAAAAATCTCCGGTGATGCCGTGACGCCCTGGGTGCTGGGTGAAGTTGAATGGTTTTGCGAACAGGTGATGAAAGCCGAAGCAGAGCAGCTTGATGACAAAAAATTGCTCAAAATGTTGAAAGAAGACATCGCGGCGATGCGTGCCAATCTTCAGCAGGGGGTTGATGTTGCACTGAGCGGGCGTATGGCGACCAGTGGCCTGATGAGCGAACTGGGAAAAGTTGATGGCGCAATGTCTATCGCTCACGCCATCACTACGCATACAGTCGATTCTGATATTGACTGGTTTACAGCGGTAGACGATCTCCAGGATTTAGGTTCGGCACATCTGGGAACCCAGGAATTTTCCTCCGGCGTTTTTTATCGCTACGCCAGTCTGAACATCGCCCAGCTTCAGGAGAATCTCGGCGGCGCATCGCGTGAACAAGCGCTTCAAATCGCTGCGCATCTGGCGCACATGCTGGCGACTGAAGTGCCGGGGGCAAAACAGCGGACTTTCGCCGCATTCAACCCGGCGGACATGGTTATGATTAATTTCTCCGATCTTCCCCTTTCCTTAGCCAACGCCTTTGAAAGCCCGGTCAAAGCTAAAGACGGTTATCTGCTCCCTTCTATCAATGCATTCAATGAATATTGGCGACGCATTGCAAATGGTTATGGATTAACCGGACCAGCTGTCCAGTTTATGCTCGCCGATGCGAATGCCTTGGACGGAGATGTGATGTCGGTCGATACACTGGAACAACTAAAAAAATGGATCTGCCGTGATGGCGAGGCGTCATGATGAAATCCTACTTAATCCTGCGGCTTGCAGGGCCGATGCAAGCCTGGGGGCAACCAACATTTGAAGGAACACGCCCGACGGCGCGTTTCCCTACGCGCAGCGGCCTGCTAGGGTTACTGGGCGCTTGCCTGGGGATAAAACGTGACGATCGAACCGCATTACAAACGCTTTCAGACAGCGTCCGTTTCGCTGTTCGTTGCGATCCGTCGTTAGTTGATGGTCGGGCAATTCCGGTTAGCGGTTTACGTGATTACCACACCGTTATGGATGCGCGCGAGGATTATCGCGGCTTAAAAAGCCACGAAACTATCCAGACATGGCGTGAATACCTGTGCGATGCCGTATTCACCGTGGCGGTTTGGGAATCGGAACGGGCAACGCTCCGATTACAAGATCTGCAAACTGCGGTACGCAAACCGCAATTTACGCCTTTCCTGGGGCGTAAATGCTGCCCATTAACCCAACCCCTTTTTGTCGACCTCTGCGAAGCCCTTGGCCCACAACAGGCGCTGGCAAATTATTTGCCCGAGGGAGGCGATATTTACAGTGAGGCGTCTGGAGATGGGGCAGGCCAACGGTTCACTGTGCGTGATGAGCCGATTATTGCTTTACCGCGACAGTTTGCATCAAGGGAGTGGCACGTCATAAAAGGAGAACCGGATGTATCTCAGTAAGGTTACTATTCAGAACGCCTGGTGCCGGGATGCTTATCAGTTTCATCAGGCTCTCTGGCAACTCTTCCCTTCTCAAGGCGATCAAAAAAGAGATTTTTTATTCCGTGTAGAAACCCGCCACCCTGGTCGAGGCTGTGAAGTGTTATTGCAGTCGATAGCTGTTCCTGAATCGTCGGCGGCCGCGCATGTGCTTGCGTGCAAACCCATTGCGTTTTGTCTGATTGAGGGAGCACAGCTACGGTTTCGTTTGCGGGCGAACCCGATAAAAACCATTAAAGATGAATACCAACGTCTTGATGGCCGAGGGCAAATCAAACGCTGCCGGGTGCCGTTACTGAAAGAGCAGGAACAGCATCAGTGGTTAGCGAGAAAGCTTTTACCTGCCGCCCGCCTGGAAGGCATTGAATCGGCAGGCGAGTTACCGCTGTTTTTTTCTAAAGATGGGGCAGGTGGAAAAATTCAGCCGGTTAACTTTGAAGGTTTTCTCACGGTGACCGACGCGTCCGCATTACTGGCGCTATTAAAAAATGGAATTGGTCCGGCAAAAGCGATGGGATGCGGGTTGTTATCGCTCGCTCGCGCCTGATGGCGACATAGTCCCGGTATATGACCGGGACTATGCATAATAGGAGGTTTGATGTCGTATATTCCTTTAAACCCCATCCCGTTAAAAGATCGCGTTTCGCTTATTTTTCTTCAGTACGGGCACATTGATGTTATCGATGGTGCATTTGTTCTTGTTGATAAAACCGGTGTGCGTACGCATATCCCCGTGGGATCGGTTGCTTGCATTATGCTTGAGCCGGGAACGCGAGTTTCTCATGCTGCGGTTCGTTTAGCTGCGCAGGTTGGCACATTATTGGTTTGGGTAGGCGAAGGTGGCGTACGGGTATATGCCTCCGGGCAACCGGGCGGCGCACGATCCGACAGACTGCTTTATCAGGCGAAGCTGGCGCTGGATGAAGATTTACGCTTGAAAGTTGTGCGAAGAATGTTCGCGCTTCGTTTTGGCGAGGAAGCGCCATCCCGTCGGTCGGTCGAACAACTTCGAGGTATTGAAGGCGGTAGGGTGCGTGCGACCTACGCCATATTAGCGAAGCAGTATGGCGTTGAATGGCAAGGAAGGCGTTACGATCCAAAAGACTGGGAAAAAGGGGATGTGGTGAATCAGTGCATCAGCGCCGCAACGTCATGCCTGTATGGCGTAACTGAAGCGGCTGTATTAGCGGCGGGATATGCGCCTGCTATCGGTTTCATTCATACCGGTAAGCCCCTGTCTTTTATTTACGATATTGCTGACATCATTAAGTTTGATGTCGTTGTTCCAAAAGCATTCGATATAGCCCGACAAAATCCTGCGGAGCCTGACAAAGCCGTTCGCCTGGCATGCCGGGATATTTTCCGCAGTAGTAAAACGCTGATGAAATTAATTCCTCTGATAGAAGATGTATTGGCCGCAGGAGAGATCGCGCCGCCAGAGCCGCCACCGGATGCGCAACCCGTGGCTATACCGCTTCCAGTGTCGCTCGGCGATGTCGGCCACCGGAGTGCATGATATGGGGATGTTGGTCGTCGTAACGGAAAATGTGCCGCCACGCCTGAGGGGGCGTCTGGCAATATGGTTACTGGAAGTGAGAGCGGGTGTTTACGTGGGAGATGCCTCTACGCGTATTCGGGAAATGATATGGCAGCAGGTAACAGCATTAGCTGATGAGGGTAATGTGGTTATGGCCTGGGCAACTAACACGGAATCAGGTTTCGAGTTCCAAACCTGGGGCGAAAATCGACGTATTCCGGTAGATCTTGATGGCCTTCGTTTAGTGTCTTTTCTGCCCGTTAATAATCAATAGGTTAGCGTTCTTTAAGAATCAGGAAAAGTTGGTGCTTTTTTTCATGCTGGAAAAATCTATATAATTCAATTGACTATTTTTAGAGTGTTCCCCGCGCCAGCGGGGATAAACCGAGCCCGGAATTTGCATAAATTGTCATACACTCGTGTTCCCCGCGCCAGCGGGGATAAACCGATATTGGCATACCCACCGGCAGCGCGGGCGGTGTGTTCCCCGCGCCAGCGGGGATAAACCGTGGCTAATTTCATCAAATCGCAGCAAATCAAAGTGTTCCCCGCGCCAGCGGGGATAAACCTGATGCGTAACCGAATAGCGCAACCGCACCCGCGTGTTCCCCGCGCCAGCGGGGATAAACCGGCGAGTGCCCGATCTGCAAAAAGCGCGGCAAAGTGTTCCCCGCGCCAGCGGGGATAAACCGCACCGGTAACCCCATTGAAATTGCCCTGAATGGTGTTCCCCGCGCCAGCGGGGATAAACCGCCACATGCCGGATTACATGGCCCGTAAAATCAGTGTTCCCCGCGCCAGCGGGGATAAACCGACAATTCAGATAGCTGCAGATAGTCTGGGTATGTGTTCCCCGCGCCAGCGGGGATAAACCGGGCCAGATTGAGCCGTAGTGATTACTTTAAACGTGTTCCCCGCGCCAGCGGGGATAAACCGACGATTTTTCAAATTGATCCACGGCAAAACTAGTGTTCCCCGCGCCAGCGGGGATAAACCGTATGTTCTATTACAGAAACTAACTTTTTACCGGTGTTCCCCGCGCCAGCGGGGATAAACCGATCATGGCGGCGGAGTGTTTTCTGTTGATGGAGTGTTCCCCGCGCCAGCGGGGATAAACCGCCACGTCTACTACTGTGCCTATTTTAGAGTTAGTGTTCCCCGCGCCAGCGGGGATAAACCGCCGTAATCCACAAACCGGGTGGCGGTCTGGTCGTGTTCCCCGCGCCAGCGGGGATAAACCGCGCCTATGACCTGCTCGCCATTAGCGGCGACAGTGTTCCCCGCGCCAGCGGGGATAAACCGCATTGAGGCCCTTTTATTTTATATGCTTAAGAGTGTTCCCCGCGCCAGCGGGGATAAACCGCGAGCCTCACTTTTTTCTCCCATGCGTGGTGTGTGTTCCCCGCGCCAGCGGGGATAAACCGGGCGTTCACCCCGACCTGGTTAAACTGGCCCGGTGTTCCCCGCGCCAGCGGGGATAAACCGCCATTCTGAGACGTTTTACACTAAACCTAAGCGTGTTCCCCGCGCCAGCGGGGATAAACCGGATTGGCGAACTTTATTGAATGAATGTAGGTAGTGTTCCCCGCGCCAGCGGGGATAAACCGGCTTCAATATGCTGCCGGAGCATGCCACCTGGCGTGTTCCCCGCGCCAGCGGGGATAAACCCGTCCCGTTAATCTCTGCGTAAAAAGCGTCGCCGTGTTCCCCGCGCCAGCGGGGATAAACCGTTATTCCGCGAAAAAATGGATACGAGACGCGGGTGTTCCCCGCGCCAGCGGGGATAAACCGCCCGTTTGGCACATCAGTCCCGACGTACCCGTGTGTTCCCCGCGCCAGCGGGGATAAACCGTAAATTCGTTGCGGTGTTTGTTGGCGCTTTCCGTGTTCCCCGCGCCAGCGGGGATAAACCGATAGGTTGCTCAGATTTAAAATTAAAAACAAAGTGTTCCCCGCGCCAGCGGGGATAAACCGACGGATTACAGGAGGATCAACAATCGCGCTGGGTGTTCCCCGCGCCAGCGGGGATAAACCGATTAGTGATCGCAAAATGCGCTCGCGCGGCCCGTGTTCCCCGCGCCAGCGGGGATAAACCGGTTACACGGTGAAATGTGTAATAGAATGCCAAGTGTTCCCCGCGCCAGCGGGGATAAACCGACGATTCTATTGCCGATGAAACCCGCGAACTGGTGTTCCCCGCGCCAGCGGGGATAAACCGTCTTTCATATCCGAGACCCTTTAAATGTTGTGGTGTTCCCCGCGCCAGCGGGGATAAACCGGCATACCGGATCATGCTTGCTGACGCAGTGAAAGTGTTCCCCGCGCCAGCGGGGATAAACCGCTTTATAAATTTGTAGTGGTGCCTGGTGTAAAGTGTTCCCCGCGCCAGCGGGGATAAACCGCGCGTTTAATGGTTAAAGATTTAGGCGGTAAAGTGTTCCCCGCGCCAGCGGGGATAAACCGTAGTTTGGGAAGTGTACCAGGAAGGTTTTACCATGTTCCCCGCGCCAGCGGGGATAAACCGTATTTACCACCTAACTCTTTGACCAGCAAACGGTGTTCCCCGCGCCAGCGGGGATAAACCGGGCCATGACGGCGGTGTCTGGTCTGGTCTGGAGTGTTCCCCGCGCCAGCGGGGATAAACCGCACAATGGCTGGCAGCGGGCGGCGTCCGAATGGTGTTCCCCGCGCCAGCGGGGATAAACCGGGATCCGGCGTATTTTGCAGGAAGGGGAAGATGTGTTCCCCGCGCCAGCGGGGATAAACCGTGCGATACATCCTGGCCCGCCATTTTCATTCGGTGTTCCCCGCGCCAGCGGGGAAAAACCGTGGAGCCGACCTTGTTTTTCGGTTCTATTTGCCGTGTTCCCCGCGCCAGCGGGGATAAACCGGTGGATTAATGCGCAGCATATTACCGCCCAATGTGTTCCCCGCGCCAGCGGGGATAAACCGCGATCATGCCGCTAATGGGTACTGTGATGCAGGTGTTCCCCGCGCCAGCGGGGATAAACCGTGTGGTCTATGGGTAGTAGTTCATTTTTGACTGTGTTACCCGCGCCAGCGGGGATAAACCGGCGGGTGATGAGTTGGCGTATGCGGTTAACCCGTGTTCCCCGCGCCAGCGGGGATAAACCGAACTCCGAACGGCTGAGGGTGCTACCCTCCAGGTGTTCCCCGCGCCAGCGGGGATAAACCGCGGGTGTCGCGGTATTCAACGACACGATCATTGTGTTCCCCGCGCCAGCGGGGATAAACCGATAAAACCCAGGTCAAACAGACTGTAAAAGTGGTGTTCCCCGCGCCAGCGGGGATAAACCGCCACATTCAGCAATATCACGCAGCAGGCCATTGTGTTCCCCGCGCCAGCGGGAATAAACCGGAACAGCAATGAGTGCAATCAACGAACGCGTAGTGTTCCCCGCGCCAGCAGGAACAAACCAGCCAAATATAGCCCCGAGAAACAGTTTGATGAGTGATCCCACCTAATCTTCCGCCCCCCCAGAATAACCACCTCAAAGGCTACATCATCAGCGATGCCATATTTCCAACCTCAGTATACCGAATCGAAATTAACCCCTACCAATACCCACCAAACCCTTTATTTATCCCCCAGCCCCGTTATAAACTCCCTTAAACCTTCCACCCAAAGGAAGGTTCAGGAGGGCCTCAATGAACATAAGTGATGTCGCAAAAAAAACCGGTTTAACCAGCAAAGCGATTCGTTTTTACGAAGAGAAAGGGTTGGTGACGCCGCCGCTGCGCAGTGAAAACGGCTACCGAAGCTACAATCAAAGCCATCTTGATGAACTTACGCTGCTGCGCCAGGCGCGCCAGGTGGGTTTTAATCTGGAAGAGTGCAAAGAGCTGGTACACCTGTTCAACGATCCTGGCCGACGTAGCGCAGACGTTAAAGCTCGTACCCTGCAAAAGGTGGCGGAGATAGAACGGCATATCGTAGAGCTTAACGATATGCGCGCGCAGTTGCTGGCGTTGGCAGAATCCTGCCCGGGTGACGACAGCGCCGATTGCCCGATCATGGATAATCTCTCCGGCTGCTGCCATCGTCGCAGCAAATCGCAGGAATAAAAAAAACCTGCCCAGTGCGGTACGTGGGCAGGTTTTCTCGCATAACGTCACTGGAGAGAAGGGCGAACCCGCAGCGTAATGCCTTCTACGGCAATCACTTCAACGCGCGTTCCGGCAGGGATATCTTCAGTAGCGACTACCGGCCAGGTGCCGTCGCCTACCCGCATATGTCCACGACCGTTGATTAACGGCGTATCCAGAATGTAGCGCTGGCCGATTAACTGCTGACCACGCTGATTCAACACCGCATCGGCGCGCGGCTGCGGCCTGCGTGCCAGCCAGCGCGACCAGAGCAGGGCGGCGATCACCGTCAACACCGCAAAACAGAGCCCTTGCCACTCCCAGCCGAGAGGAAACAGCCACACCAACAGCCCGGTGATAACTGCCGCCACGCCGCTCCAGAGTAAATAACCGCTTCCCCCGAGCATTTCCGCAGCCAACAGCAGGCCGCCAAGGCTCAGCCAGAAGGTGTGAGGATGCACCAGGAAAAAAGCCATCATGGGCGTTTACGCTCGCTGCTTTCTTTTATCAATTCACTAATACCGGCAATCGACCCCATCAGGCTGGTGGCGTCCAGCGGCATCAGCACCACTTTACTGTTATTGGCAGCACCGATTTGCTGGAGCGCATCAGTGTATTTTTGTGCCACAAAGTAGTTCACCGCCTGAATATCCCCGGCAGCGATCGCTTCTGAAACCATTTTTGTCGCCCGCGCTTCGGCTTCCGCAGAACGTTCACGCGCTTCGGCCTGCAAGAAGGCGGATTGACGTTCGCCTTCGGCTTTCAGGATCTGCGACTGTTTGTCACCTTCAGCTTTAAGAATTTCCGCCTGGCGGACGCCTTCTGCCTCAAGAATGTAGGCACGCTTGGTACGTTCGGCTTTCATCTGGGCGTTCATGGATGAGATCAGTTCGGCCGGTGGGCGAACATCGCGGATTTCAATACGCGTGACTTTAATGCCCCACGGATTGGTGGCCTCATCAACAATATGCAGCAGGCGCGTATTAATGCTGTCGCGCTGGGATAACATCTCGTCGAGTTCCATTGAACCCAGAACCGTGCGGATATTTGTCATCGTGAGGTTGATGATGGCGTGCTCAAGGTTGCTCACCTCATAAGCCGCTTTCGGCGCATCGATCACCTGGATAAAGCACACCGCATCAATGGTGACGTTGGCGTTATCCTTGGAAATGACTTCCTGAGAAGGGATGTCTAACACTTGTTCCATCATGTTGATCTTACGACCAATGCGATCCATAAAGGGAACGACCAAACTCAGCCCTGGTTGCAGGGTCTTGGTGTACCGTCCAAATCGCTCTACCGTCCACTGATAACCTTGCGGAACAATTTTGACCCCAGCGCCAACAATGACCAGCGCGACAAAGATCAATACGGGGATCACAATAAGCATCAAAAAACCTCCTGTGTTTTGGTGCGAGTATCGAGGGTTTCCGCATGTTGAAAACAGGCGGCTAAGGGTCATCATCCCCGGTTGAGGTCAATAAAGCAACGAATAGCGGCGCAGGCAGCGACAAGGCGGGGTGAAAAAAGAGTAAAAAAAAGCCCCACGGGTAGGGGCGGACAAAAAGCAAAAAAGCAAAGAGTCTAACGATGGTTAAAGTGACTAAGCGGACGCTCTCAAAAGACTACTGTGGCAATAGTCTGTAGAGAGTGCCCTATTAAGGAACACTCCATTGTTTTTGACTGTCGGCCTGGGCCGCCAGGTGGCACACGATAAAGGGATTCGCTGATACTTCAGCTCTTTACGCTGCGCACTGTGGAAGGTTACCACCCCACCAATCCACCAGGGTTATGAAACGAGACTATTCTCAGTCAGCTCTCAGTCAGTATCGACTGTTTTGAGGGTTAAACTCTACACCATGATATCATAAAGTCAAATATATTTTTTTTGTTAAAGTCACTAAATAAGTCTCAAATAAGTCTTCTTGGTTAAGACGGGTTTTATTGCGGGAACATAAATGTAAAGTCTGCAATATACTGCTCGCCCGCCTGGCTTATCGCCTGCGACAGCGTCTGGTAATAACGTTCCGGGCCTACTGCGTCGATTTGCTTCAGCTGCTCGCGGATAGGCGCGCAGAACAGCGCCACATTTCCGGCTTCCACGCGCTTATTATTGGGTGGCAGTTCACCGGTGATGGCCTTAAACCAGGTACGCACTGAGCCTTTCAACGAATTGGGCACTTTGGCGAGATCTTCATGGCCGGTCAGTATTTGTAACGTCGGGAAACGGTCACTTTGGACAGCCTTCTCAAGGCGTTCATAAAACTGCATAAAGATTTCCGGCGAGCCCAGATCGGTGATTTTAGGCTTAGTGGTGATGCGGTTCCGGTTCCCCGCTTTACGTACCGGCGCAGGCTGGGAAGAAGCTGGCGCAGCCTTATCCAGTTGAAGATCGAATAGCAGATTGCAATGCTCGCGACGTTCTTTCACATTCGGGAATTTGGCAATAAACGTGCTGATAAATTCTTTGGTGCCGTAGTCAGCCAACTGGTGGTTATTCAGCCATTGCCCACGTGCAAAGTCGTTGGGAGAGATAAACCAGGCCGGGGGGTCAGTAAAGCGTCGGGATTTGCCTTTCGCGTCAAACTCGATAAATTCTGCGCCTTCATTAAACGCGAAGCGGCAGTTTTTAAAGCTGGTGATCGTGGTGTTAACAATCAGGGCGTCATTAACAAACTTGACCACTTCTGGGCTGATGACAAAGGCGGTTTGTTCTTCAGATCGGATAACATTCATTAAAGCCTGAACGTCCGGAACGCCAGGCTTTAATGAGTGAAATTCAAGAAATAAATGGTGCATTTTGATGACTTCCTGGGGATTTTTAGCACAGAGTAGCAGATCAAAACATTAACAACCAGTGATGCAAAAGTCTGTTTACGTAGCGGGGTGAGGTGCGAGCATCCCGGCTGCGCCAGTCTTGAGCAAACATAACAAAATGCCAGCCCGGAGGCTGGCATGAAAACAGGCTGAAATGTGCGGGCTACACAATCAATACAGCAGGGAATAAAGCTGACGACGATATTTAGACGCCAACTGGTCACCGGTGCCCAGCGCCGTCAGGATCTCCTGCAGCATTTTACGCACCTGTCCCTCACCCGCGCCCAGGTCTGATTTCAGATGGCTCCACAGCAACTCCAGCGCTTCTTCATTACGGCCAACCTGATGCAGTTGCAGCGCCAACTGTGTGGCAAGCTGCGCATCCTGCGGGTTTTGCGCGACCTGTTGTTGAAGCTGCTGGATCTCAGGCGTATCGGCCGCCTGGCGCAGTAAATCGATTTGCGCCATCAACCCCTGATAACGAGTGTCCTGATCCTGCATCGGAATCGTTTTTAATACCGCTTCGGCGTCTTCGCTGCGCTGCAATGCAATTTGGGTTTGCGCCAGCAGCAGGCCGATTTCGCTGTTCTGGCCGGAAATCTGCCAGGCGTCTTTCAGCAGCGGCAGCGCTTCGGCGTGTTTGCCTTCTTCAATCAGCGCCATCGCTTCCTGGGCTTTCAACTCTTCTTCGCGCGGCAGGACTTTTTCGAGCAGAGCGCGTACCGCCTCTTCCGGCTGCGGTCCCTGGAAGCCGTCAACCGGCTGGCCCTGCTGGAACAGATACACCGTTGGGATGGCACGCAGGCCAAACTGTGCGGCGACGCGCTGTTCGGCATCGCAATCCACTTTGGCGAGAATAAACTGGCCGTTGTACTGGTTCGCCAGCTTCTCCAGCATCGGCGTCAGCTGCTCGCAGTGCTGGCTGCGCGGCGACCAGAAATAGAACAGCACCGGCGTGGTCATTGACTGTTCAATCACCTGGTGCAGGTTCGATTCGTTAATATCAAAAATAGATTCCAGGGACATGTGTCACCCTCTTTTGTCGATTTGTTTTTTACATGGGGGCAGAAGGCGGGGCTTCAACTCAACCCTGCAAAATTTTGTCCATCACTCGTCCCGGCAACAGGCGTTTAAGCAGCCCGACGGCGTATGTCACCAGCGTCACCGGATAACGCAGTTTGGGGTTCTCGCTCTCAAAAGCATGGCGCACTTTCGCCACCACCGCCTCCGGTCCCAGGGTAAACCGCGCGGCGATGCCGGGGTTCTCAACCGGTTTGTCGGACTGGGTCTGGCTGACGTTGTCGGTAAAGCGGGTGCGGATTGGGCCTGGTTCGATCAGGCTGACTTTCACACCGCTGTAACGCAGCTCCATGCGCAGCGCATCGGACCAGGCTTCCAGCGCATATTTGCTGGCGGCATAGGCACCGCGCCCCGGCGTGGAAATCAACCCCATCACCGAACTGGTGTTAACGATGCGCCCTTCATTGTGCGGCAGCATCGCGGGCAGCAGCAGCATCGTCAGCTGGTGCGCGCCGAAAAAGTTAGTAGAAAACTGCTGCTCCATCTGCTCGCGACTGATGGCGGTGAGCGGCCCGTAAACCCCGTAACCGCCGTTATTGAAAATGCCGTACAGCCGGTTATTGGTCAGGGCGATCACCTGCGCGGCGGCGGCCTCGACGCTTTGCGGATCGTCCAGATCGAGCAATACCCCGGTAAAACCAAGCGCATTCATCTGTTCGACGTCAGCGGGCTTACGGCAGGCAGCGAGCACCCGGTAGCCGAGACGCTGCAATTCGTGGGCGCTGGCGAGGCCAATCCCGCTGGAACATCCTGTTATTAAGACTGATTTTTGCATAACTTTACCCGCTCATGCCCCCGATGGGTTATGAGTCGTGTTTAACTAAAGGAGCCAGTCGCGTTTCCATCCAGTCCGCGATAAACGGCTGTGCGTCACGATTGGGGTGAATACCGTCGTCCTGCATCCATTGCGGTTTGAGATACACCTCCTCCATAAAAAAGGGCAGGAGCGGAATAGCAAACTCTTTGGCAAGGTCAGGGTAGATGGCGCTAAACGCCTCATTGTAGCGGCGTCCGTAATTAGCGGGCAGGCGAATCTGCATAATCAGCGGTTCGGCGTTCGCCGCCTTCACCTGAGTGATGATCTGGCGCAGCGTGGAGGCGATGGCGTTCGGCTGGAAGCCGCGCAAACCGTCGTTACCGCCCAGCTCGACCAGCACCCAGCGCGGCTGATGCTGTTTTAACAGCGTCGGCAGGCGCGACAGGCCCTGCGCAGCGGTGTCGCCGCTGATGCTGGCGTTAACCACGTTAACGTCGCGCGACTGCCACTTGTCATTCAGCAGCGCAGGCCAGGCGGCGTTGGCAGACATCCGGTAGCCGGCGCTCAGGCTATCGCCCAAAATTAATAACGTGTCCGCTGCGGCGGCGCGAAATGTCATTAAAGCCAGTAACAGGAAAGGCCAATGCCAGCGGAAAACATTATTGAAGTTCATCATCTTAAGAAGTCCGTCGGTCAGGGGGAACATCAGCTTTCCATCCTTACCGGAGTTGAGCTGGTTGTCAAACCGGCCCAGACCATCGCCCTGATTGGCGAGTCGGGTTCCGGCAAATCCACGCTGCTGGCGATCCTTGCGGGTCTTGACGATGGCAGCAGCGGCGAAGTGCACCTGTTGGGCCAGCCGCTGCACAGTATGGACGAAGAAGCGCGCGCCCGGCTACGAGCCAGCCAGGTCGGGTTTGTGTTCCAGTCGTTTATGTTAATCCCCACGCTGAACGCGCTGGAAAACGTGGAGCTTCCGGCGCTGCTGCGCGGCGAAAATGACAAAACCGGGCGCGAGCAGGCTAAAGCGTTGCTTGAGCAGCTTGGCCTCGGCAAGCGTCTTGACCATCTTCCGGCGCAGCTTTCCGGCGGCCAGCAGCAGCGCGTGGCGCTGGCCCGCGCCTTTAACGGCCGCCCAACGGTGCTATTCGCTGATGAACCCACCGGCAATCTCGACAGGCACACCGGCGACCGTATCGCCGATTTGCTGTTTTCCCTGAATCGCGATTACGCCACCACACTGATTCTGGTCACTCACGATGAACAGCTGGCGGCGCGCTGCGACCGGCGCTTGCGGCTGCGTGAAGGCCTGCTCGTGGAGGAAGCATGATTGCGCGTTGGTTTTGGCGGGAGTGGCGCTCGCCGTCACTGCTGATTGTCTGGATGGCGCTGAGCCTGGCGGTGGCTTGCGTGCTGGCGCTCGGCAATATCAGCGACCGGATGGAAAAGGGGTTGAGCCAGCAAAGCCGGGAATTTATGGCCGGGGATCGCGCGTTGCGCAGCGCCCGCGCGGTCGATCCCGCCTGGCTTGCCGAAGCTGAGAAAGACGGGCTGCGGGTCAGCCGGCAGCTCAGTTTTGCCACCATGACCTTTGCGGGCGATACGCCTCAACTGGCGGATGTGAAAGCGGTGGACGGCCTTTACCCGATGTATGGCTCGCTACAAACCGAGCCGCCGGGCTTAAAGCCTGAGCCGGGCAGCGTGCTGCTGGCTCCGCGCTTAATGGCGCTGCTGAATCTGAAACCCGGCGACATGCTCGATGTCGGGGATGCCACCTTTACAATCGCCGGAACGGTGACGCAGGAGCCGGACAGCGGGTTTAACCCGTTCCAGATGGCGCCGCGCCTGATGATGAACCTGGCGGACGTGGAAAAAACCGGCGCGGTTCAGCCGGGCAGCCGCATCACCTGGCGCTATAAATTTGCCGGTCAGCCTGCCCAGATTGAGCAATACGAAGCCTGGCTATTGCCGAAACTCAAGCCGGAACATCGCTGGACCGGCATGGAGCAGGACGACGGCGCGTTGGGCAAATCGCTACAGCGCTCCCAGCAGTTTTTACTGCTCTCGGCACTGCTGACGCTGCTGCTGGCGGTGGGCGCGGTAGCGGTGGCAATGAGCCACTACTGCCGTAGCCGCTACGATCTGGTGGCGATCCTCAAAACCCTCGGGGCAGGGCGGGCGCAGTTGCGTAAGCTGATTATCGGCCAGTGGCTGATGGTGTTGGCGCTCAGTGCGATTACGGGCGGCGTGGTAGGGCTGGCGTTTGAAAAAGTGCTGATGCACCTGCTCAAGCCAGTATTGCCAGCAGAACTCCCGGCCGCCAGCCTGTGGCCGTGGCTATGGGCGGTGGGCGCAATGGGGGTGATCTCGCTGCTGGTGGGATTACGGCCTTACCGGCTGCTGCTGGCGACTCAGCCGTTGCGCGTTCTGCGCCGCGATGTGGTCGCCAACGTCTGGCCGCTGAAATATTACCTGCCCGCCATTGTCATCGTGGTTGTGGCGCTGCTGGCCTGGCTGATGGGCGGCAAAATGCTGCTGTGGGCCGTGCTGGCGGGAACGGTGGTGATGGCGGCGATCTGTGCGCTGGTCGGCTGGGGATTATTGCAGATCCTTAAACGCCTGACGCTGCGCCAGTTGCCGGTTCGCCTGGCGGTGAACCGCCTGCTGCGCCAGCCCTGGGCGACGTTGAGCCAACTGGCGGCGTTCTCCCTGTCGTTTATGCTGCTGGCCCTGCTGCTGGTGCTGCGTGGCGATCTGCTGGACCGGTGGCAACAGCAACTACCGCCGGAAAGCCCGAACTACTTCCTGATCAACATCGCGCCGGAACAGGTCAGTGAAGTAAAAGGCTTCCTGGCGGAGCACCAGATTATCCCGGAGTCGTTCTACCCCATCGTGCGGGCGCGGTTAACCCAGATTAAAGGCGTTCCGACGGTCAGCAGCCAGGATGAGTCTCTCAACCGCGAGCTCAATCTCACCTGGCAGGATCGGCGTCCTTCCCACAATCCGATTGTTGCAGGAAGCTGGCCGCCTGAAGCGGGTGAAGTGTCTATGGAAGAGGAACTGGCGAAGCGGCTAAACGTGAAGCTCGGGGATACGCTGACCTTTACCGGCGATACCCAGGACTTCAGCGCCAAAGTGACCAGCCTGCGCCACGTGGACTGGGAAAGCCTGCGTCCGAACTTTTTCTTTATCTTCCCGCCTGGCGCGCTGGACGGGCAACCGCAAAGCTGGCTGACCAGCTTCCGCGCCAATGGCGATACCGGAATGATCGCCCAGCTTAACCGCGAATTCCCGACGGTCAGCCTGCTGGATATCGGCGCGATTTTGCGCCAGGTCGGCCAGGTGCTGGAACAGGTAAGTCGGGCGCTGGAAGTGATGGTCGTGCTGGTGACCGCCTGCGGCGTCCTGTTGCTGTTGGCGCAGGTGCAGGTGGGGATGCGTCAGCGCCATCAGGAGCTGGTGGTTTACCGTACGCTGGGCGCGGAAAAACGCCTGTTGCGCGCTACGCTGTGGTGTGAGTTCGCCATGCTGGGGCTGGTGTCCGGTTTAGTCGCGGCGATTGGCGCGGAAACCGCGCTGGGCTTCCTGCAAACCCGGGTGTTCGACTTCCCGTGGGAGCCGGACTGGCGCTTGTGGGTGGTGTTGCCGGTGTGCGGTGCGCTGCTGCTTTCCGCTTGCGGCGGTTGGCTGGGCGTGCGCCTACTGAAGGGCAAAGCGCTGTTCCGCCAGTTTACCGCGCAGTAATTCCGCCGCTGCGTCGGTCGTTAAGCCAGGCCGCCACGCTGTGATAATCGCCGCGAAAGCAAATTTTCGCGGCTTTTTTCTCCAGTTGATAGCGGTACATCGGATCGTAATAGTTTTCCAGCAGCGGCAGCAGCCAGGCGAAATGCCCGTCGGTCTCGCCGCTGCGCTGTTGTTCCTCAAACGCAATGCGCTGGCGTTCTGCCAGCAGTGTGTAGCGTTCCAGCCCAAGCCGACGTCGGATGGCATACAGGCCATGATGCAGATACTCGCTATAGGCCTGCCAGCCCTGTTCTTCGCCATAAGCCGTGCAAAACGCCTGCTGCATGTCGATAAAATATTCGCTGCGCAACCGCGCCAGACGGTGCGACATCGGCTCCTCCACCACGGCAATTGGCGCGTTGTTCATCTGTTCACGCAGCGTGTGCGGCAGATGGTTTGAGCCAATCATTTGTCCTTCATCTTCCAGCAACCAGAAGGCGTAGTGATGATGCTGCCAGGTTATTTGCTTGCGTAACAGCGTTGCGGCCAGCGCGTTCTCAAAGCTGGCCTGGGAAAGTTGCGGGGAGAGAGTGCGGCCAAAGGACGATCCGCGATGGTGCGCCAGGCCTTCCAGGTCGACGCCCAGCGGTTGCTCGTTGACCAGCTGCGTTTTACCGCTGCCGGTGAAGCCGCCGACCAGCACCATCGGCAGCGACGACAGATTATCTATCGCCTCAATCGCTGCCTGTCGAAGCTGTTTATAACCGCCTTCCACCCGTGGATACTCCACACCCGCTTCACGCAGCCACTGCTGGGTGATTTGGCTGCGCAGCCCGCCGCGCGCGCAGCACAAATAGCCGTTCGGATAACGTAAACAGGCCTCTCGCCAGGCGTCAATCCGCGCGGCGCGTGTATCGCCAGCCACTAACTGATGGCCTAATTCCAGCGCCGCCCGCTGGCCCTGCTGTTTATAGCAGGTGCCCACTGCCGCACGTTCGTGGTCATTCATCAGGGGAAGATTAATAGCGGCGGGCAGTGCGCCCTGGGCAAATTCCACCGGTGCGCGGACGTCAATGATGGGAATAGCGTGGGCCAGCAGCGTGCGCCAGTCGCGGGTATCAGGACGGATAGTTACAACATACTTCATGACGGAGCCTTTTCGATGCGAAGACTCTGGCATTGTACCCCTGGGACCACAAGGTGAGTAAGCGCTACATGCGGCTGGAAAAGACAGGGCGTCATAAGACGCCCTGGATTCGGAATAAACAGCGAAGGATTAACGCAGTTTCACTTGCGCCCAGGCGATACCGCTGGCGTATTCCGGTGGCAGCAGCGGGACCAGCGCTTCCAGCGACGCGTCCAGCCTGCCGGTATCGGTATCCGATAAATTCAGATGGCCGACTTTACGCCCCGGTCGCACTTCTTTGTCATACCAGTGCAGATGCACCAGCGGCAATTGCAGCCAGGCGTCATTCAGATCGCTACCGATCAGGTTCACCATCACCGACGTGCTGTTGATCACTGGCTGCGGTAGCGGCAGGTTAAGGATCGCCCGCAGGTGCAGTTCGAACTGGCAGATGGACGCGCCATTCTGCGTCCAGTGGCCGCTGTTGTGTACGCGCGGCGCCAGTTCGTTGATCAGCAATCCGCCTGGGGTAATAAAGCACTCCATTGCCATCACGCCGACATAACCCAGTTCGTGCATGATGGCACCGAGCATCTGCTCAGCCTGCTGCTGTTGCTCGATATTGCTGTGCGGGAACGCCACACTGGTACGCAGGATGCCGTCCTGATGGAGGTTATGGGTCAGCGGATAGAATACCGTCTCGCCGTTATGACCCCGCGCACCCACCAGCGACACCTCGCCGGAAAAGTTAATACCCTGTTCAACGATGCACTCGCCGTAGCACTCCTGCGGCAACTGCGTGGTCTCATCGGCGCGTAAACGCCACTGGCCGCGCCCGTCATAGCCGCCGGTGCGGCGCTTAACGATCGCCAGTTCCCCAAGGGAGTCGAACACCGCAGGCCATTCGCTTTCGCTGGCAAGCAACTGCCACGGCGCGGTGGGTAAATCGAGTTTATCGAACAGCTGCTTTTGGGTCAGACGGTCAGCGATAATCGGAAACACATCGCGGTTAACGAACGCCGGATGGCGCGCCAGCTCGCGGGTTAACGCGGTTTCCGGCCAGCGCTCAATTTCAGCGGTGATCACGCTTTGCTGAAACGGCACCGCTTCCGGCTCCGCATCCAGTCCCACTGGCCAGACCGCAATGCCTAACGGCTCACCGGCCTGGCGCAGCATACGTCCTAACTGGCCGTTGCCCAGCACACACACCTGTTTCATGCCGCACCCCGCGGGTCCGGGTTATCCAGCACCTCATCCGTTTGGGTTTTGCGCCACTCAGCCAGACGCGCCAGCAATGCATCATCATGCTGGGCGAGGATTTGCGCTGCCAGCAGCGCGGCGTTTGCTGCGCCCGCTTTGCCGATTGCCAGCGTCCCCACCGGAATGCCGCGCGGCATTTGCACAATAGAGTAGAGGCTGTCTACACCGCTCAGCGCCGCGCTTTGCACCGGCACGCCTAACACCGGCACCAGGGTTTTCGCGGCGATCATGCCTGGCAGATGCGCCGCGCCGCCTGCGCCAGCAATAATCACCTGATAACCGTTGTGCTGCGCGGCTTCGGCGAAGCTGAACAGTTTATCGGGCGTGCGGTGGGCGGAGACCACTTCAACGTGGTGCGGAACATCAAGGGCATCAAGAATTTCAGCGGCATGCTGCATGGTGGCCCAGTCGCTTTTAGACCCCATCACAATGGCGATACGCGCCGGATTTTGGCTTAAAGACATGCGTCTTAAAACTCCTGTGAGTGTGCGAAAACAAGGTGCTTGTCGTTCAGAAGGGCTCAAAGAATAACATGGAAAAACCGCAAGGAAAACGGTTGCGTCGGCCTGGAGTCGGGGTTTTTAGTGCGGGTATTTCAGGATAGCCCGCCACTTTTGGTTAAAAAAGATAAGCATCACGCGCTGGCCTGATTTCAATATATCGTATTTTTTTACTAAGCTAGATCAACGCCAACGAAGCGTATTTCTCTTTCATATCTGAAATTCAAATGACATTCCTTTAAACGATCAGCCAGGGCCGCGCTGTTAATTCCAGCAACGTTTGTTTCCACTGAGAGGTTTTAAGAATGAAATTCAATCGGATAGCCGCAGGTCTTGCTCTGGCTGGTTTTCTTGCTTCTTATACGCTCCCCGGGCTCGCCCAGGAAGCGCCAAAAGAAGCGACCGCCTCGACGCAACAGGCAAACAACGCGCTTTTCAATCAACTCCCTTTTTCTGATACGCAAGATTTCACCGATGCCCACAAAGGATTTATTGCCCCCATTCCCCAGGACGTGATTAAAGGGGAGCAGGGTAACGTTATCTGGAATCCACAGCAGTATTCCTTTATTAAAGAAGGTGATAAAGCGCCGGATTCGGTTAACCCCAGCCTGTGGCGCCAGGCGCAGCTGATCAATATCAGCGGGCTGTTCGAGGTCACCGAAGGGGTTTTCCAGATCCGTAATCTCGATCTGTCGAATATGACGATTATCGAAGGGAAAGAGGGGATCACCGTGGTCGATCCGCTGGTATCCGCGGAGACCGCTAAAGTCGGGATGGATCTTTACTATAAAAACCGTGGCAACAAACCGGTAGTCGCAGTGATCTACACCCACAGCCACGTTGACCACTACGGCGGCGTGCGTGGTGTGATTGACGAAGCGGACGTCAAAGCCGGAAAAGTGAAAATCTACGCCCCGGCAGGTTTCATGGAAGAGGCGGTCTCGGAAAATATTATGGCCGGTAATGTGATGAGCCGACGCGCCAGCTATATGTACGGCAACCTGCTGAAGCCAGACGTAAAAGGCCAGGTTGGTGCCGGCCTGGGAACCACCACCTCAGCGGGTACGGTGACCTTGATTGCGCCAACCCATTACATCACTGAAACCGGGCAAAAAGAGGTGATTGACGGGTTAACTTACGATTTCCTGATGGCACCTGGCTCGGAAGCCCCATCAGAAATGCTCTGGTATATCGAAGAGAAAAAACTGATCGAAACGGCAGAAGATGTCACGCATACATTACATAACACTTACTCCTTGCGCGGTGCAAAAATTCGTCAGCCACTTCCCTGGTCTAAATACATCAACGAGGCGCTGAATCTCTGGGGCGATAAAGCGGAAATCATTCTTGCCCAGCACCACTGGCCGACGTGGGGCAACGAGAATGTGGTTAAGTTGCTGAAAAGCCAGCGCGATTTGTATCGTTACATCAACGACCAGACGCTGCGTATGGCCAACCAGGGCCTGACACGCGATGAGATCGCCGCCAACTTTACACTCCCTTCTTCACTGGCGAATACCTGGGCTAACCGGGGTTATTACGGTTCGGTAAGCCATGACGTCAAAGCGACTTACGTGCTCTATCTCGGCTGGTTTGACGGCAACCCGGCCACCCTGGATGAACTGCCGCCGGAAGAGGGGGCGAAAAAATACGTGGAATATATGGGCGGCGCGGACGCGATTTTGCAAAAAGCGAAGCAGGATTTCGACCAGGGGAACTACCGTTGGGTGGCGCAGGTTGTCAGCAAAGTGGTCTTTGCCGATCCTAATAATCAGGACGCCCGTAACCTCGAAGCCGACGCGCTGGAGCAACTAGGCTATCAGGCAGAATCAGGACCGTGGCGTAACTTCTACCTGACAGGCGCGCAGGAACTGCGTAACGGCGTGCAAAAAATGCCGACGCCAAATACCGCCAGCCCGGATACGGTTCGCGCCATGACGCCGGAAATGTTCTTTGATTATCTGGCGGTGCATATCAACGGTGAAAAAGCGGCGGACGCCAAAGCTATTCTTAACGTCGATTTCGGTAGCGATGGGGGCAAATATAAGGTTGAACTGGAAAATGGCGTACTCAACCATACCGTTAATAGCGAAGACGCCAATGCCGATGCCACGATTACGCTTTCCCGCGATGCGTTAAACCGTATCGTGTTGAAGGAGGAAACGTTGAAAGAAGCCACCGATAAAGGCGACGTGAAAATTAGCGGTAATGCCGACAAGCTGAATGAACTATTGGGTTATATGGATAATTTTGAGTTCTGGTTCAATATTGTTACGCCGTAATGAGCGAGGGAATGGGCGAATTTATTCGCCCGTTTTTTCAAGCCGGAAGGGAAACCCGCAATAAAGAGCAGCGGCAGAATGCTTTCTGGTTATTAATTAAATCGCCTGCGAATAAATAGCGGAGTGGATAAAGAGTATCTCGCCTGTAACCCAGGAAATAACGCTTTACCACATTTTATCTCATGTGCAACGCCACTCCGGCTAACCGGAGTGGCGGAAGAAATGATTATTTTTTCTTATAAATGTTCGCCGTGCCATGGATCTTGTTATCGGTATTGGCGGAGGTGATTACTACCACATCAGCACCTTTTTCTTCTGCTTTATCAAGAAGTTCTTTCTTAGCATCAGAAGCGGAGAGTTCCCCGGAGGTAGAGATGCTGCCAATTTTTTCATACTGAGACTCCACTTTCTGGAAATCATTTTTTTCCATTAACTCAGCAGCAAAAGCGTTGGAAGCAAACAGAACGGCGGAGCCCAGCAGAATAGCTGTCATCTTTTTCATAAATGAATTCCTTGCAGAATTGATAGGCTATCAACAGTAAACCCGCCTCTATAAACGGGTATTAATAGCATGGTAGACAACCCACAAAAAAACCATCTTCTTACGTATTACTTTTTATCGCTGTTTATTCTGCATAAAGGCTGCAACGTGATATGCCCGTTAATACGGGAAAAACAGCAACCCGATATCGGTATCGCTGACTTTTATCATCGAACCTTCATGATGCCATGCGCCGAGCACGTAACGGCGGGCTGGGTGATGCTCAATAACGAGATCGTGGATCGCCGGGCGATGCGTATGTCCGTGGATCAGGTGTTGAACCTGATGGCGGGCCATGACGTCGATAACGGCCTGCGGATTGACGTCCATTATCGTTTCAGATTTGGTTTGATTGGACGCTTTGCTGCCGGCGCGCATTTTGGCAGCAATACGCTGGCGAATAAACAGCGGCAGGGCAAGAAACAGCTTTTGCAGCCAGGGCTGATGCACTTTGGCGCGAAACCGCAGATAACCGATATCGTCAGTACACAGCGTGTCACCGTGCATAATCAGAATGCGTTTACCGTAGAGTGTGAGCACTTGCTCTTCAGGCAGTAGGATCATGCCGCTCTGGCGCGCAAAACGCTGGCCGATCAGAAAATCACGATTACCGTGGATGAAGTAGCAGGGCACACCGCTATTCACCAATGCATGGATAGCGTCAGCGATTTGAGTATGTAAGGGGTTAGGATCGTCATCGCCGATCCAGGCTTCAAACAGATCGCCAAGAATATACAGTGCGTCCGCTGCGCGCGCTTCGCCCGCCAACAAACGCAGAAAACCGGCGGTAATCGCCGGTTCTTCGGTACTTAAATGGAGATCTGCGATAAACAGCGTCGCCACAGATTACTCGCCGACGGTCACGCGCTCGATGATAACGTCTTCTTTTGGAACGTCCTGATGCATGCCGCTGCGGCCAGTGGCTACCGCTTTGATTTTGTCGACCACGTCCATGCCTTCAGACACTTCAGCAAACACGCAGTAGCCCCAACCCTGCAGGCTTTCGCCGCTGAAGTTCAGGAAGTCGTTATCCACGACGTTGATAAAGAACTGTGCGGTCGCGGAGTGCGGAGCCTGAGTACGCGCCATAGCGAGGGTGCCACGGGTGTTTTTCAGGCCGTTGTTGGCTTCGTTCTGAATAGGATCTTTCGTTGGTTTCTGGTGCATGCCCGGTTCAAAACCGCCGCCCTGTACCATAAAGCCGTTGATTACACGGTGAAAAATGGTGTTGTCGTAGAAACCTTCGCGGCAATAGTCCAGGAAGTTTTTAACCGTTGCCGGGGCTTTATCATCAAAAGTTTTGATTACGATATCGCCGTGATTGGTATGAAAAGTAACCATGCTTGCATCCTGTTCTGTTTAATGGGTGCTGTAACCTGCTGTTCAGGCCACACCGAGGAGGTTGTTATAGCATAACTCACCGTGAACGATCACCTTGCAAAGTGTGCTGCCTGAAGTTTGAATACAAGGTAATATAAAGCGTTTTACTTTATCCACACACTGACACGGAATCGCCTGATGTTAAAAATCTTCAATACCCTTAGCCGCCAAAAAGAGGAATTTAAACCAATACATGCCGGGGAAGTCGGGATGTACGTGTGTGGTATCACGGTTTACGACCTCTGTCATATTGGTCATGGGCGTACCTTTGTGGCATTTGACGTCGTGGCGCGCTACCTGCGTTTCTTAGGCTACAAGCTGAAATACGTGCGGAACATCACCGATATTGATGACAAAATCATCAAGCGCGCCAACGAGAACGGCGAAAGCTTTACCGCGCTGGTGGATCGCATGATTGTTGAAATGCATAAGGATTTCGACGCGCTGAATATTTTGCGCCCGGATAACGAGCCGCGCGCGACCCAACATATTCACGAAATCATCGAAATTGTTGAACGACTGATTGCCCGGGATCACGCCTATGTGGCAACCAACGGCGATGTGATGTTCGCGGTAGACACCGACGCGGATTACGGCCTGCTGTCGCGCCAGGATCTGGATCAGCTCCAGGCGGGCGCGCGCGTTGAAGTGGCGGACGTGAAACGCAACCCGATGGATTTTGTGCTGTGGAAAATGTCCAAGCCGGGCGAACCGAGCTGGCCGTCCCCGTGGGGCGAAGGGCGTCCGGGCTGGCATATCGAATGTTCCGCCATGAACTGCAAACAGCTGGGTTGCCATTTTGATATTCATGGCGGCGGTTCCGATTTGATGTTCCCGCATCATGAAAACGAAATCGCACAATCTACTTGTGCCCACGATGGCGAATACGTGAATTACTGGATGCACTCCGGCATGGTAATGGTCGACCGCGAAAAGATGTCCAAATCGCTGGGCAACTTCTTTACCGTGCGCGATGTGCTGAAATTCTACGATCCGGAAACCATTCGCTACTTCCTGATGTCCGGTCACTACCGCAGCCAGTTGAACTATAGCGAAGAGAACCTCAAGCAGGCGCGTTCTGCCCTGGAGCGCCTGTATACCGCGCTGCGCGGCACCGACGTCAACGCCCAGGCGGCAGGTGGCGAAGCGTTTGAAGCGCGTTTCGTAGAAGCGATGGATGACGACTTCAACACGCCGGAAGCCTATTCGGTGCTGTTTGATATGGCGCGTGAAGTTAATCGCCTGAAATCCGTTGATGCGACAGCGGCCAATCAGATGGCGGCGCATTTGCGTAAGCTTTCTGGCGTACTGGGCCTGCTGGAGCAGGATCCCGAGCAGTTCCTGCAAAGCGGCGCGCAGGCGGATGACGGCGAAGTGGCAGAAATTGAAGCGCTGATCCAACAGCGTCTTGATGCGCGTAAAGCCAAAGACTGGGCGGCGGCGGACGCAGCCCGCGACCGGTTGAACGAGATGGGCATCGTGCTGGAAGATGGTCCGCAGGGCACCACCTGGCGTAGAAAGTAACCTGTAAAAAAAGCGGTGTAAGCCGCTTTTTTTATGCCCGCGATTTAGCGGCGGCGTAATCGCCAGAGGATTAACGCCAGCAGTATACCCGGCAGCCACACCCACAGCAGTTCAGAGACGATCACCTGGTGCCCGCGCGGCGTCAGGTATTTTTCCAGCGCCAGCGGCGCGACTTTAATGACCTGCCAGGGCGCGAAAAAGCGTTCATTTGACCACGGCCACAGCCAGCCCACGCCTTTCCCGCCGGTGGTCACGGAATCCAGCAGGCTGTGTGACAGTAGCGATACCGTTAAAAACAGCCAACTGCGCACCAGCCCGGCCTGAAACCATCGCCGGGCAATCAGTACGCACAGCAGCGGCACCACGAATGCGAACAGCAGCGAGTGGGTAAAGCCGCGATGACCAAACATATTTCCATAATCGACTCCCAGATAAAAAGAGAGAACATCTGCATCGGGCAGCATAGCGAGCGCGACGCCGGTGAATAACAGACGGCGCGGAATGGTTTTGCTGCCCAGGCCGAGCCCGAGGCACAGCGGTACGGCAGCATGAGTCACGATGGTGGGCATAGAAACTTCCGGTGTGAGGGATTGCGGCAAACTATAGCCCAACGGCAAGCGGGCGCGAGCAGGGGATTTTCTGAAACGCACGCGCGGCGAACGAGTAGTCACACCTTCCAGACAGTGCGTTTAATCACAATTTTAAACTTTTTTATCTTGCTTAAAATCAGTCAGTTAGTTGCCAATTCTGCTTAGAGGCTTGCGATGTGCCCACAGACTGCCAGTCTTAAATCAGTCGCTTAACTCAACATCGCAACATAAACAGGAGGTGACATGACACGTTTTCAGCAGAAAGTGGTGGTGATCACGGGTGCAGGTTCCGGCATTGGTGAAGGTACGGCGAAGCGCTTCGCCAGCGAAGGGGCCAGCGTTGTACTGGTAGGCCGCACACCGGAAAAACTGGAAAAAGTGGCGGCTAAGCTGCCGCAGGGTAAACATCTGGTCGTGCCTTGCGACGTATCGAAAGCGGATGAGGTGCAAAACCTCGCGCAACGCGTAGTGGATGAATATGGCCGCGTGGACGTGCTGGTCAATAACGCGGGCGTTATCGTGCAGGGCCGCATTCATGAAATCACGCTGAATGACTGGGAAACGCTAATGGGAACAGACCTGAACGGCGTATTTTACTGCACCCACTATTTCATGCCGGAATTGTTAAAAACCAAAGGCAACGTGGTGAATATCTCTTCCGTATCGGGGCTGGGCGGCGACTGGGGGATGAGCGTGTACAACGCGGCGAAAGGCGCAATCACTAACTTTACCCGCGCACTGGCGATGGATTACGGTGCCGACGGTGTGCGCATCAACGCCATTTGCCCCGGTTTTACCTTTACTGAACTCACGGAAGAGATGAAGGAAAATAAGCCGCTGCTGCAAAAATTCTACGAACGTATTCCGCTTAAACGCGCCGGGGAGCCAGAGGATATCGCCGATGCCATCGCGTTTATCGCCAGCGACGACGCGCGGTACATTACCGGCGTTAATCTGCCGGTGGACGGCGGGATCACGGCATCGAACGGCCAGCCGCCGCAGGCGTAACGCATCAGGCAGAACCGCGAATAACCAGTTGCCCGGACAGCGTAATTCGTTGAACCGGCAAGTCGGCGGTTTTTAGCTTACGTACCATCAACTGCGCCGCCTGCCGCCCGGTTTCTTCACTGGCGGAAGAAACATAGGTGAACGACGGCGTAGTCAGATTAATCATCAAGTCTTCAAAACCGATCAGCGACACCTGTTGGGTAAGGAACACATCTTTACCCACGGTGCGCCCCACCTGATTAATGGCGTCGATACAGCCAATGATGGCATTGGGTGAATGGCACAGCAGGGCGGTGATTTTATTATTGCTCTCCAGAAGCTCGCGCACCACGGCGCTGGCGGCCTGGGTATCTTCACGGCAGGCAGGGGTAAAATCCTCACGCGGGAATAACCCATATTGAGTCAGTGCGGCCCGGTAGCCAGAAAGCCGTTCATGGCGGATTAAACAGCGCGCATCGCCACCGATATAAGCAATGCTGCGATGCCCGCGCTCAATCAGATAGCGCGTAGCGAGACTTCCGGCCTGGCGATTATCACGCATCACCACGTCCCGCGTGCAGTTGAGCGGCGACTGGGAAACCACCACCATCGGCAACGGGTTTTCGCTAATCGCGGTGGGTACGCTGTCGGTTTTTGATTCCGCGTCTAAATAAATCACGCCCGCTACGCCCTGGCGGGTAAACGCCAGCAGGCACTGTTCCAGCTTTTCAATGTTGCCCTGCGGCTGGGCCAACACCACCATAAAACCCTGGAGTTCCAGTTCATGCACAATGCTGGACGTGACGCGAATGGCGAAAGGATCGTTAAAATCGTGAAGAATAAGGCCGATGAGATTAGAGGTGTTTGCGCGGAGATTCGCGGCAGCCATGTTATGGACATAGCCCAGTTCATCGATAGCGGCTTGCACCTTTTCGATGGTGGCCTGAGATATTTTCCCTTTCTGGCGTAACACCAATGAGACGGTAGAGACGGAGACTTCCGCCCGCTTTGCCACATCAATAATGCTGACCTTTTTCATCGCTCTCCTGACAAGTCCTTTTCTTTCTGCGAGATAACAACGCCTCCTGTAACATACAGGAGGCGCAGCAGAAAATCGCGATCACTTACCAATCATGGTGGAAATGGTTTGGGCAATAAACTGCGCCCGGGCACCGAAAATCACCTGTACCCCGCTATCCCCAACAAAAACCACACCGCGCGCGCCCACGCTGTTTAACCCATCGCGATCCACCAGCGAAGCTTTATCGACTTCCAGACGCAAACGCGTAATGCACGAGCCTACGCTGTCGATATTCTCAGCGCCGCCCAGCAAATTAATGATATCGGTCGCGAGTTCGGTATCAGTTTTATCATCGGCATTCACTGCGATTTCCGCGCGGCCCGGTGTTTTGACATCAAAGCGACGAATCACGTAGCGGAAGGTGAAGTAATAAATCAGCCCCATCGGTACGCCGACGATCACGGCATTCAGGAAATTGGTTTGATAACCGTTAAACGACGGCAAAATCCCGAATGAAATGTAGTCGATAAGCCCAGCCGAGAAAGATTTGGCGATATGCGCGTGGAGTAAGTACATGCACATATAAGAAAGACCCGCCATCACGGCGTTAAACACATACAGTATCGGTGCGACGAAAATAAAGGTGAACTCAACCGGCTCGGTGATCCCGGTTAAGAAGCAGGTTAGCGCCGCCGAGAACAGAATACCGGAGGCGATTTTTTTGTTTTTGGTATTGGCTTCGTGATACATAGCAAGACAAGCGGCTGGCAGCGCGAACAGCATCAGCGGGAATTCACCCTGCATGAACTTGCCTGCGTTGTGGTAAGTATCGCTGCTGAAGCTTTTCACGCCTTCTTCCAGCATTTTGAACCAGATTGTCTGGTCGCCATGGATCACCTGGCCGGTGGCGGTGGTGTAATCGCCAAACGAATACCAGAACGACGGATACCAGATGTGATGCAGGCCCAGCGGGATAAGCGCACGTTCGACCAGACCAAAAATAAAGGTCGATGCCGCCTGGTTATCACCGTTCACGACCAGCGACAGTGCATCGATACCCGCCTGAATATGCTGCCAGACGTAGGGCAGGGCAAGACCAAGCAAAAACGACAACAACGCGGTGGCGATGGCGACAAATCGTTTACCGGAGAAGAAGCCTAAAAACTCCGGCAATTGCATGGTATGGAAGCGGTTATAGCACCACGCGGCAAGGATACCGCAGATCAGGCCGCCGAATACGCCCATCTGAAGGGTGGGAATACCCACCACCATTGCGTATTTCCCGCCGCTGGCCGCCATTTCCGGCGTAATACCCAGTACCGTGCCGATAGTAATGTTGGTAATAAATACCGACACCGCCGCCGACAGCGCCGCGATCCCGGATTCTGACGCCAGCCCGACAGCAGAGCCGATGGCAAACAGCATGGGCAGATTGTCAAAGATAACGCCGCCCGCGTTCATCATTAACGGTAAGTGGAATTTGTCACCAAACGCCAGTAACAAACCTGCCGCAGGCAACAGTGAAATAGGCAGCATTAACGCGCGGCCTATCATGGAAAGCTTTGAAAGCGATTTAACCAACCCTGACATCAGACTCATGCTGATTTCCCCCGAAGTAGACCAGGCTTATGCCCTGTTTTATGTAAGTAGAACGTTATAGTAGAACGTTCTACTTATGATTGTTCAGGTCGCATCAGGCTCGCAACAGAAATTTAACGCCTGGTCAAAGTAAATTCTTATTTTTTGAACCGCGTCAGAAAACAGGACAGCGGAGCCGGAGGGAGAAGAATCGAGGGATGCACAAGCCTTACCGCGAAAAACGAAGCGGGTATGATGAATTAAATGCTACACGCTGATGCAATGGTTACACGTAATAAAAATAACAATTAAATATCATTTGAGATTTTATAGTGAAGTGGCGTTTATTTATCCTTTTTAGGATTCTTTCGTGTTTGTTTTTATTTTGCTATTTAGGATAATTCATTTCTTATTTTATATAGTGTCCGGGGTGAAGGGTAATCAACCCGAGAAATATTCATTGAGGTTATATTGTGGGTTATTCAGATAAATTAAATACATGGATGATGAGGTTGCTCCTGGGTTTGCCTTTAACAGGATTGTTGATAACCGGTGGGTGCCATCTTAATGAATCCGCGCCGCCTGATACAACAACCGAAAATGTGCAGCCTACTCAGCCGGGAAAAAGCGTTTCTACGCGGTTACCCTCTGCGAAGTTAGAATCTCAAACGCCCTCTACCGTCAATAACGATCCGTATCAGGAAAGTTCCTCCTCCAACGGCGCGGCGACGGTGTGTCAACGCGAACTGGCAGCATTATCGAAAATCAACCCGGCAAAATATGCAGCGCAGAAAGTTGTTTTTGATAACCTGCTCAAAAGCGCTTCGGTATATTCCACCGTTCGTAATGATGTAAACCCTGACACCAAAGACATTATGGACACGCTTTATAAATATAAAACGCAAAAAATTTGTAATGATATTGAGCAGGCTATTAATGATTCATTAATTGCGCGGGGAGAGAATGTGAAATGACCCGATCTACGTTGAAAAGCCTTTTTTTTTTATATTGCCAATAACCACCAGCGCCATTGCAGCGCAGGATGCCCAGTCAACCAATAATAGTAAGACGCTGGAATCTCTGGATTCAATCACCGCTCAGTCGAGCGGTATTCCTGAATTGTTATTGGTGAAACCGATACTTATGCCGGAGCCAACGGCCCTCCATCCAGAGAGGCCAAAAAAGCATAGCCGTTCTGTCGTACCCCCCCCGCAGAAAGCACAGTTTCCAGTCCAAATCAGGCAACGCAATTAAGATTTCCCTGGGCTAAAGAAAAAGCCGAGCTGGAAGAAAGACTCGATGTGATACAGAAACAGGCAGCGGATTTGCAGCAGCAACTGAATGAACGCGAAAAAGCGATAGAGGCGCTAAGCGCGCGGATCCGAGTAAATGCTGATGCTGAAGAAGAAAAATCCTCCCCTAACCTCCAGTTGCAAAAATCTCTTGAGACAAGCCAAAAACAGGCAGCGGACTATCAAAAACAGCTCGCCGCGTTAACCAGCGAGCAGGTGGCAAAAGCCAAAGCGCTGACCGATCTGCAACAGCAACTGGCTGATCGTGAAAAAGCGTTGCAGGGATTAACCGCCCAGGTCAAAACCCTGACCGGTACCCAGGACGAAAAAACGCAGCAGGCTGTTCAACTCCAGAAAACGCTCGCGGAAAGCCAGCAGCAGATTGCCGGTTTAACCAGCGATCGGACGGCAAAAGCCAAAGCGCTGAGCGATCTGCAACAGCAACTGGCGGATCGTGAAAAAGCCGTACAGGGATTAACCGCCCAGGTCAAAACCCTGACCGGTACCCAGGACGAAAAAACGCAGCAGGCTGTTCAACTCCAGAAAACGCTTGCGGAAAGTCAGAAGCAAATTGCCGCGTTAACCAGCGACCAGACGGCAAAAGCCAAAGCGCTGAACGATCTGCAACAGCAACTGGCGAATCGTGAAAAAGCCGTACAGGGATTAACCGCTCAGGTCAAAATCCTGACCGGTACCCAGGATGAAAAAACACAGCAGACTGTTCAACTTCAGAAAAGCCTCGCGGAAAGCAAGGCTCAGGTGGCAACCTTCCAACAACAAATCGCCGCGCTGACTGCGACGTCCAAATCCAACAAGACAACGGCGGATGAAACGCAAAACTCCCTCGTTGAGAGCCGCAATAAGGTGGCTACGCTTGAGAAACAACTCGCGGATTTAACGGTTGCCCAGGCGACTAAAGACAAGACGCTGAATACACTACAGCAAAGCCTGGCGGCAAGTCAGAAAGACAGCGAAGGGCTGAAAGCGAAGTGGCTGGAAGCGGGAAAACAACTCGAGACGCAATCGAAGCAGCTTGCTGAGTTACAAAAGGCGAAGCCCGCTGTCCCGGTGGAAGCAAAACCCACGACTAAAGATGAAATACGCGATTATGCGCTCGGGGCTTACTGGGCTCATGAAATTCTCAGTATGATCAAAAGTAAAGAAGGTTACGGCTACCGTATTGCGCAGCAACAGGTGCTGAACGGGGTAACAGATGAAATCAATAATCAACTGAAAGTCCCGAAGGACAAGTTGGTTGATGTCCTGAAAGAGCTGGATCAAAACTCTGCCAATCAGGAAAACACTATTTCAACTACCGCGACTTCAGAAGGCAGTAAATACCTTGCGCAGTTCCGTAAGAAAGCGGGTGTTAAACGTGCATCGTTAGGCTATTACTATCTGGTCGTAGATAAGGGTGCAGGAAAAATTAAAAACAGCGATACGGTTGCGGTCACAATGCGTGAGAGCCTGACCAATGGCAAAATTATTAACGATATGAGCCAAAAAGGCACTGTGCTGGCCTTACCGTTAAACCAGTTCCCGCCGCTGTTTAAATCGGCGATTGCTCAGGTGAGCAATCACGGTGAACTGCGTATTGTCGTGCCGCCTGAACTGGCTTACGGTGAAAAGGGCAGCATGCCGGAGATCCCACCGAACTCAACCATGATTTATGACATCAAAATTGTCGATGTGTCGCCTGGCGTTAAAAAGCCAGCAGGTTGAGAATGAAAGTAAAAAGGGCCGATGATTCGGCCTTTTTTATATTACGCAGTTACGGTGACGCTTTGACCATCAAAATTGACCGTCTGACCGGCGACAATCTTGCAGCGCTTACGGGTTTCCACTGCACCATCCACCTTTACCAGGCCTTCGCTGATGGCGATTTTGGCCTGGGCGCCGCTTTCGCTCCAGCCTTCTAATTTCAGCAGGTCACACAGCTCAACGTGGGGATGTTTACCGAGAGAAAATGTCGCCATCTTATGCCTCCTCCACGTCGTGGTACTCTTCACAGGCCTGTAGCGTATTCTGAATCAGCGTGGCCACGGTCATCGGTCCCACGCCGCCCGGCACCGGGGTGATATACGAAGCGCGCGCCGCAGCTTCTTCAAAAATCACATCGCCGACGACTTTGCCGCTTTCCAGGCGGTTAATGCCCACATCAATCACAATCGCGCCTTCTTTAATCCACTCGCCTGGAATAAAGCCAGGTTTACCCACGGCAACGATCAGCAGATCGGCGTTTTCGACGTGCTGGCGCAGGTTTTTAGTAAAGCGGTGAGTCACGGTAGTGGTGCAGCCGGATAACAGCAATTCCATGCTCATAGGGCGACCAACAATATTGGATGCGCCGATCACGACCGCATTTAGCCCATACAGGTCGATATTATAACGCTCAAGCAGCGTCACAATGCCGCGTGGGGTACAGGGGCGCAGACGCGGCGCACGCTGGCACAGACGGCCTATGTTGTAAGGATGGAACCCATCAACATCTTTATCCGGCGCGATACGCTCCAGCACTTTGACATTGTCGATACCGGCAGGTAGCGGCAACTGTACCAGAATACCGTCAATGGATTTATCGGCGTTTAATTTGTCGATAAGTCCCAGCAGTTCGGCTTCAGAGGTGGTTTCCGGCAGATCGAAAGAGCGGGAAACGAAGCCAACCTCTTCACACGCTTTACGTTTGCTGCCGACATAAATTTGCGAGGCGGGGTTCTGGCCGACCAGTACTACCGCAAGCCCAGGTGCGCGTTTTCCGGCGTCCAGGCGCGCTTTCACTTTTTGCGCGACTTCAAGCCGTACCTGCTGCGCAATCGTTTTACCGTCAATAATCTTTGCTGCCATCAGAGAGAGAATTCCATCTGTAGTCTAAAAGGAGAGGGGATGTTGATATTTTGTCAGAAGCGCGGCGTGCTGTCAGTCACCAATAGCGGTTTATGCTTAAAAGGCAGGCAGACAGCGGAAAAGCCATTGACTCACAAGGCACTCACCGTATAATTCCACGCGTTTCGCAGCGCCTTGTTTTTTATCACAGGATGCCTGTGTGAATGCCTTCAAGGCGCCCTTAGCTCAGCTGGATAGAGCAACGGCCTTCTAAGCCGTGGGTCGCAGGTTCGAGTCCTGCAGGGCGCGCCATGTATTATCAATAGCTTACGCTATTCTAAGTCCAGCCTGATTCTCTCCTTGTGTCGTATTTGTGTCGTTAAGCTCGAAAATGGCGTCAATTTTGCGCGCGTGCTCAGTCAGGTGGTTGGGTGCCAGATGTGCATAACGCTGCACCATCTGAATGCTTTCCCATCCTCCCATTTCCTGCAGCGCCGATAACGGAACGCCAGACTGAACCAGCCAGCTCGCCCAGGTGTGCCGGAGGTCATGAAAACGGAAATCCTCAATGCCCGCTTTCTTGAGTCCTGCATACCAGGCATTATTATCATCGACTCGCATTTTGCGGATCGCTGGCGTCAGGGTGCCGTCCGGGCGATATGCCGCTTTCATGTGCGCGAACACATAGCGGGAGTGTTTCCCAATCTGCTCTCTCAGAACCCTGCATGCGGTATCATTCAGAGCCACGCCGATAGCCTTGCCCGCTTTAGCGTTCTCCGGGTTTACCCATGCAACCTTCCTTTGCATATCCACCTGCTGCCATTCCAGATCGATAATGTTAGAGCGGCGCAGGCCGGTCGCCAGCGCGAATATCACTACTGGTTTGATGCTCACCGGCATGCGGTCGATCAGCCGTGCTGCCTCCTCCCTGGTCAGCCAGCGAATGCGCTTACTTACCGGCTTGCGCGTTTTAATGGTCGGTGCCGACTTTATCCAGTGCCAGTCATTGGCCGCCGCGCGCAACAGGGAGCGGATAAACGACAGGTGCTGGCTTTTAGTGGCCAGGCTGACCGCTTTGGGCGTATACACAGGCGGCTCCTTCCCGAGCCGTTGCGCGCGATCCCTTCTGCTCTCCCAGTTCTGATAATGCTTCCTGTTAGTCATCTTCCCGACTGCGTTATAAATCTCGTCAGCCGTGAGGGTAGAAATATCCCGGCCGGCGAAATGATTCAGGAAAAACTCGATTTTCGTTTTGTCGTCGTCGAGCGATTTTTTGTGCTCCTTTTCCTGTATCCAGCGGATGCAGCATTCCTCGAAAGTGCGCGCCGGCAGATCGCCGATCTGGTCAACGCGCCAGGCTTCCGCCTTTAACTTGTCGTGGAGCTCCTGAGCTTGTTTTTTGTCCCCCGTACCAAGAGAGCGCCTAACTCTCTTTCCTGTCGGCGTAAAGAAATGACAGTGCCAAACTCCGCCTCTGAGGGTGATTGACATAAATCCTCTCCTTTATGATCACCCGCGTTCGCCTTCTTAGTCTCATGCGGGGCAGATAAATACGCAATACAGGCCGCCTCGGTTGTGCGGTATTTGTTGCCAACTTTGCGGCCAGCCAGCTCGCCGGAGTCAATCAGCCGGTAGATAACCCGGGGGGAGACAATCAGCAACTCCGCCGCCTGCTGCGCTGTAATCGGTTTGTCTGATGCCATACTTCTCTCCACTGGCCCCAGCCGGGGCCGTTGATAATTCGTTATCAGCTGTCTCGACGCCATGCAAATGGCAACGGTTCAGGCAAAATCCACAGGTGGCGTATATTCGCCACGTTGACCACGTCGCGCTCGGCCGGGTAAATCTCGACAGCGTCACGATCCCCATATCCAACGGCGTTTTTGATTTCCTGAAGTGCTTCCCAGCTTATGCCGTCTCTCCAGCGTCCAGCTAAACCCAACTCTCTTGTATTAATGGACAGACGGATCACGCCCCCTTCTTCCTGAAATTCTTGCACCAGAAAGCGCGGGTTTATCCAGACGTTGGTCCTGCTGGGATCGTGGAGTTTTTGCGGCCACTGCGCTTTCGGTAACTCTTTAAAACAACAGATCATGGTTTTCCCCTTGAACCCATCACAGTGCTTGCCAGAGCACGTAACCGGCGCGGTTTATCCATCGGTGTCGCGATGTAACTTTGCTGGCAGTTCCTGATCTCGACACGAAGTTTGGTTCCGTCAACCCGGATCATGTAATCCACGCTTTTGCCTGTTATGCCGTAATCTCCAAAACGCTCGTAATGTTCCTGGAGCGCAGCGGCGCACGCCTGCCGGGCGATTGGAGATTGTTTGCTGCCTCTGTTAATTAGTCTCATCGTTAACCGGGAGGGCGAACCCTCCCGCCTCCCTTAGCCGACATACTCAGGTTTCATATCCAGCAGCGTGATGCTGAACTTCTCGTACAGCTCATCGCCCAGGTGGCGTTTTGCCGCCGTCAGGGTTTGCTCAGCCTTCGCAAACCGTTCAGCAGCCTCCGGTTCATCCGGCTTTGGCAGGGAGTTGATCGCCGCTTCGACTTTGTTGCGCGCGTCCACCAAGTAATAGCGCTTAACGGCTTTGTTTTTCAGTTCAGTAAACAGGGCGGTGCCCAGCGAGGCTTTCGCTGCTTCGATATCCACACGTACCGCTTTAGCGCTATCGACGTCTTTAGCAGATTCAATGCGGTTGCGGAAATTATCGGCCAGGGTATCAATGCTCGAAGAGGGTTCCTGTGCGCTGGTGACACACACATCGCTGGTAATTTCCTGAACGCTCATGCGTGGAGCGGGTTCCGGGTTAATAACCTTCTCCTGGCGTTCTTCAAGTTCGTCGGGGGTGTAAACACCCAGAATGACGTCAGGGCAGTACAGCCGGGACCAACGTTTAACAGCCAGATAAGCAAGTTGCTGGCGGGGATCGTCTGCCCAAAGCGTGGAGTTGCGAACACGCGCCTGAGCCAGTAGGAGGTCAAGTTCTCGCGGTTCGTCTTCACCTTTCAGCCGTGCGCGGATGATAATGCCGATCCCGGTTTCGTCAGCCATCGTCCAGCCCGGTACCCGGTATTCACCTTTCTCGCCTTTTTTGATGTTGAATTTACCTATCACATTTTCCCAGGGGCCATACCATTCATATTCAAAGCGGGTGGCCAGCACGCCGCTGCGCGAGATGACGGCATTAACCAGCTGAGCTTCATAGCCCAGCACGCCGTTAATCAGGTGGGTTTTCTGAGCGACCGCAAAGGGGTTCATCTGCCACTGCGCTGCCTGCATAGCGACGGCCATGCAGTCTGCCGGATTACCCTGAAGGTGACGCGGTACCGTTGCGGAGCCCTGAGCCATCATCTGGGCGAAGGCATTAATTGCGTTAAGGTACTGCGAATCAAAAAGCGCAATGTTGGAGTTAACGACAGCTGTTTGATCAGCGACTGCTACGTTTGAGTTTTGCATCTGTGTTTCCCCTTAAGCCGTGCGCAGCGCATCGAGGCGGCGCATATCGTAGTCGTTCAGTTCGTCGGTATAATCGTCAACAATCGGTGCTGGCCATTCACCGGTATCGAATGCGTTTGCGATTGCCCGCATGGTAGTGCGGTACTCAAGCGCACCCAGCTCCAGCAGTTCCTGGCTGGCTTCGACGATAGCTATCCAGTGATAACCTTCGTCTTTGTTGACGAAAATCCAGAAGAACTGGTCCAGTGCTGCTGTTTCGGTATACATGGCCGCGCTCAGGTGATAATCGCGGTCAATGATTTCGCGATGGAGCCGGGCACGCAGGCCTGACTGCTTGATGTTCCACATGCTTATCGTCTTGAGATCAACCCCGATGCGGATGCCGTTCATATCTATTTCAAGGTCAGGACGTACACGGATTTCCAGGCCGGTCTCTTCGTCGATACCGAAATAGCTGACTTCTACAGCACGCCCCGGGTGCGTCAGGAACTTGCCGGCGGTCGGGTGGGCCAGTAACGCCGACTGAATGGCCCGGGCGGTCGCCAGCTGCTGGCGCGTTACCAGAATTTTGTCCTCCGGGTTTTCGCGCCAGGCATCCAGCAGTTCGTCTGCAAACACCGCATCCGGTTTGACGGTCTTCACCGCCTGTATCAGGTCAGCTTTGGTACCGGATACTTTCAGCGGTTGCGGCTTCTGCGCTTCTTGTGCCACCAGGTCAGGATTGATGATTGCCAGTTGTTCGAGGAGCGCATCACGGCTGCCACTGGTTTTTACCGGAGCGGGCAGGGTGGCGTTGTATTCTTTGATACAGGCTTTCATTGCGGTCGCCGTCTGCTTCTGGTCAGGCTCAATACGCTGATAATCAGCAGGCAGAGCCATATAGCTTTGCGCTGTCTCTTCCAGGGAACCGCCCAGCGGCACCGGGGCGGGCAGGGTGACGTTGTGCGCCTCCAGCAGCGCTTTGATATCTTCAGCGCTGAGTTGCGGCGCCAGGCTGGCGTTATGTGCGTCGATGAAAGTGCGCAGCGTTGCCGTGGTGGTGAATGCACCTTCCGGGATTTCAGGTTCAATACTGAATTCTGCGTGCAGGTTTTCCGGTTGCAGGGCCAGCGCATGCACCAGGTTACCCATATCCAGCACTTTGGACTGCTCGCGGGAAATGGTCTTTTCAACATGGCGGGCATTGAAATACATCAGCGATACGCGGGCATCTTTTACCATGGTGGAGCTGATACCGTTCGCGGCGTGGTAAACGTTGTTCGGCAACCCTTCATAACGGCCTGGTTCGAAGAAAGCCGGGTACTCAATAGCTTCTGGTTCAGTTTTTGGCGAAGATGGCTCGCTTTGTTGCTGATCCGGTTCAGACTGGTGCGGTTTAACAGATTCCTGGTTCGTTTCCGGCTCAATGTGGTTAGCCAGGTTCGGCGCTGCGGCCGCGAAAATTTCTGACGGCGTTACGGCATCTGCCTGCGGATGATCTGCATCAGCGCTTTCGCCTGCTGAAACCGGTGTACCAGCCGGGATTTCGTTACTGACAGCCGTTTCCATCTGCACATCTTCGATAATCTCCAGTTCTTCGCGTAGGCCTTCGGCCATTTCCTGATAAGTGGCGTCGCCCATTACCGGGCCATTGTCCGGAGTAACCGGGGTGTTACCGGTCAGCCCTTCGATGGAGAACACTCCAGCGCCGAGGCTTTCTACCTTCGGCTGTGCGGCTGCTTCTTCAGCCCGGCGGCGCGCCCCTTCTTCCCGGACGCGCTGCAGATTCTCTTCGTGAGTACAGAAAGTTTTACGCGGCGTTTTATCCCATTTCGGATCCGCCGGGTCGCTGATACCCTCAACATATTCGCCGCGGTCAGCGGCCAGTTGTTTGTCCAGGGTTTCACGGCTAAATTGCGCAGCCTCCACAGTTGCAGCATCTGGCTTGGCATGCTGGTGTTCTTTCAGGTTCGCGCTGATGTAGGTTTGCAGGCTGACCGGGAAGTGATGGACGTTCTCAGCGGCACCACGGATTAAGGCGAAAATAGCAGCGCGTGAATAGTCCAGGATGCCCGCTGTTTTGCGCAGCGCTGCTGACCATTCCCTGAACGGGCTTTCTTTTTTCTCAATGATTTCGCTGGCGCGGCGGTGAATGGATACAGGCATGTTGTAAATATCGAAATCCATCGGCAGTGTCGCGGCTGCAATTTCAATATCCAGCGTATCCAGAGTATGTGCATAATCCTGACTGCGATCTGTGGCGATGCCGCCGCCAGCGTTTGTGCCGGTGTCGGTGCGCTGGATAGCGGCCACGCGGTTGCCTTTGGTCCACTCTTTAACCAGCAGACCTTTGTCGATATACGCGGTTTCGCTCCATGCCTTCAGGAACTGCAGCATTACGCCCAGCTCGGGTGTTTTACGGTCCTGCGGGAACACTTGCCTGACCGCCTCGGTCAGTTTCCACAGGTCGTATTCTTTGACGTCTTTCAGAGCAGGCGCGTTTTCGGCAGCCAGCAGCAGGTTCTGGACGTACGAGTTATCGACATCCATTTCCAGCTTAATAACTTCTTTCTTCTGCTCCGGGCTGATGTGATAGGCGTACTCTTCTTCAGAAATGAGCTGGGCAAGCAGACGCTGACGGAATGGCAGAGTGGCCACGGTGATAAGCGCCGGCACGTCAGCGTCACGGAATTCCTGGACGATTTCAGAGGTGGTGTCGCTGGTGTTATTAATTTCAGGCCAGTCCTGAACGAGGTCAGCCCACTCTTTAACGAGCTGGGAGCGTTCTCCCGGTTCAGCTTCCACCCAGGCTGCAATAAAGCCGTTAATGGCGCTTACTTCGTGGTTCTGATCCAGAGGGAATAATTCTTTTACAGCCTGAATGAGTTTCCACTCAACATGCACAGACAGTTCATGAATGCCTGGTACATCCCGGCAGGCCTGCAGCAAATTCTGGATATAGAGATTGCTTTCATCGGCCTCAGTTGCGCCGATTTGCACGTGCATAGCCTCACTGATTTCTTTCACTTCAGTGTCGTTAAGCAGGTGAGCAATCAGGCGCTGCGGCAGGCGCAGGCGCGCTACCGGGCGGAGCAGTGCAGAGACTTCAGCAGCCGGCGTACTGGCATTATCGGCAGCGCCCGCCAACTGCGCGCGTTCGTCCTGGATATTTACGGATTCAGCCGGTTTCGCTTTTGGTAGCCAGGTACGCCCGTCTTCCTGCAGTTCGTAACGATCACACCAGGTGAAGTCGACGACGCCTTCTTCCGGCAGATCATTTACCACAGGGAAATCAGTCAGGACAGGAAGCTGGTAATCATGGCCGCGGCCCACTTCGATTTCAGCATCTTCGAGAATAACTTGCGCCTGAAGTTTAGCGCGTGCCTCGGTTTTGGCGGTGAACCAGAAAATGCCGTTTGGCTTTTTCGACTTCTGGCTGGCCTTTATGAGATTGAAGAATTCCATACTGTTCCTCATTTTTGGGTGTTAAAATCCCCGGGCCATTGATAGCGCCCATTGGGTGTTATTCTGGTTTTCCATATTTCCAGCGTGCTTTGGTCGGTCCGCTGGACGTAGAACCCGCTTCGGCGGGTTTTTGCGTTTATGGCTCGTGAGCCATCTGGTCGTGCTCGGCGCACTGCCTGGAGCAGTACTGCCGTTCTTCGCGGGCAAGCATGTTGCCGCGCAGTAAAAGCAGGGTGCTGTTCACTTCGTCGCCTGGCTGAATAGGGCTTTTGCAGTAGGCGCATTTCGCGGCGGTACTTTTCTGTCCGTGAATCATCGGATCACCCCAGCCATTCAATAAAACTTCCACAAGACAATCGTTAATACGTGTAGCGCCGCGCATGGTTCGCAGGTAAACGTATTTGCCGCGAACCGCTGACACATTCCAGGTGTGCCCGTCGTGCTTTGCCAGCATTCCCGGTGCCACACACTGGCGAATGATGTGCATCGTGCCGTAGTGTTGATTAATCATCCTCTCCCCCTTTGTTTCGCCTGTCTTTTAACCACTTCAGGCTCGGTGGTATGCTGGAAGCTCTCACACAGCCAGCAAGGAAGAACTATGAAATCAGTTACTAAGCCATGCCCTATTTGCGGTGAAGATGCCGTGTCTTTTAACCATGTAAATCAGGTGGTTAATCTGAAAACACAACCGCCTACTATCCGTGAGGTTCCATCGGTCTGTTATATCTGCGATGAGCACGGTTGGTTTTTGCTTTCCGAGCAAATAAACGACCTCGTCATTACAAGCGCAGATCCATCTGTAAAAAACCGACTGAAAGCGCTGGTAAAAATGCGTTATTTCCCTGAGCAAGATCAGCCTGTGAATTTGAAAGCTATTGAGTCGCTCGACTAAAATCTTTTCGACTCTCGCTTCGATAACCAAGGCGGAAGACTTTCGCGTAGGCTTTGCCACGAGGAATTCCGCCTGTGCGATTCATCTTTCGGCGAAGGTGAGGCCAGTGTTTCTCTTCCTTGCTGTTGGACCATTTGTCACCGTCCTGCCGGGAGCTTGGAAGCTGTAAGGGCTTCTGGCGTGATTCAGCTTGACGCACCCAGAAAGCCGCAAACCCGTACATACCTGTTTTCTTCGTGTTACCTTTCATCTCATCCTCTGCCCTTATCGCCAGGCTGGCGGAACGTTTCTAAAACCTGATGCGCGTTAATCACTCCACCTCATCCGACTATTCGTATGCCGTCGGCGGCTACTTCGTGGGCTCCATGCCTGGGTGGTTCGTGGTGCGTCTTGGTGATAGAGATTAAATCACTGGTTTATAGTCATGTCAACTCAAGGTTAATGTTAATTGTAAATCGCTGGTTTATATAGATGTGTTTTGTGAGGGCTATGCCGGATTGCAGGCAAAAAAATCCCGACGCTATGGTCGGGATCGAAGTGTTCGGGGTGGAGCCGGGTGGCTGAGTTGGAAGGGGGCATAAAAAACCCGGCTCGGTGGCCGGGTTAACATCTACTACCAGTTCGGGAGCTCGCGTAAAGAATACTTAGGCTTTCCATTCCCAACCTGAGTGCAGAGGAATTTTGCAATAACTTTTTTTCCGCGGTGATCGTTGATAATATCTGGATTGTCTATGTAATTACTTATTTTCGCCACGAAAATTGATTTAGATTCATCATGCTCCATAATAAACTCGCATTGACGTTTATGAGGAAGGGCCCCCATGAAGCTAACTTCTAATAATTGCAAATCTTCTTTAACGCTATCTTTACTTAGTTTGAACGCAGCTCTTTCAATATCATTGATGTTGTTAGCAACAAGCGCCTGGTTGTTATGCCTTAAAGTAAAAGTCGCTTTATTATCAAAGAGTATTTGTATAAACCCACGTATTTTATCTAAGGCTCGGTCATCCAAATCACTAATCGCCTCAGCTAAACCATCATCGTCTCCTCTGATACTCATTTGAAGGATAGAATGAGTTTGGTTCAGAGCTTTTTGAACAGAAGATTCCTCATCAAAATTAAGTGGAGCATCAGGCCTAAATTCTTCAAGTGTAAATCCAAATGAACCTTTGGCTGTTCCAGTAATCATTAGCAAATTATTTTCAAGGTTTGGAATCTTACCTTTGGCTGGTAATTTCCCTGAAAATGAAGATGCAACATGAGAAACCGCATCGTTAAAGGCGTTAACTATTTTTGTTCCGAAATTTGCAGCTATGCCATAGGTACCAAGTACAGCAGCCCCTCTAAATGTTAAAGTTGCTTTAACTGGCGGATGCTCATCGATAACAATATGAGAAATCTCGTCATTTAGCTCATAGAGCCTACTTTCAAGGCTCATTTTGCCAATGATGTCATCATCAGTAGTGGTTTCTAAAAGAGACAGGATAGAGTCCCGCTCGCTTAGAACGAACAAGTAATCGTCACGATTCATTGCTCACCTCCTTCTGATAGCATTGTTTCTAAAATGATTAATGCCTGCTGATCCAGTGTAGCATCTAGAGGAATCTGCAAGAATCCCTTCCACGTAAGATCCCTTCTGTGAGACCACATACTGTACCAATATACAGTTCTTTCTACAAGCTGCTCCTTAGAAACCCCTAGTGACTGGAAGTAAGAATCAACTTTAAACTCTTGCTTTCTCCACTTTCCCATATGTGGCATAAACAGATTCGGGTTCCGCATAACGACATCTTGCTGCGTTTCGTTAGGTGCTAAATTAAAAAAAGTCACAACATCGATGTCATTTGGCGGGCGTTTTTCAATGAGTTCAACATCTTCAATGAAGCTGCCATCGATCCATTGAAAACCATCAGTTAAACCAGTTTTATTAATTTCATTACGAAATTTTATGAAACCGAGTAAGATCGCGATCCTTTGCGGACTCGTAGCGTACCGTTCTACGATTTTTAATATATTTGTCTTATATGGGGAGCGATAAGCGCTGGTTGGATGCTCCATATCCATCGGTGGGATTACACCAATTTCATTCCAGTTAGGAATTTCCTGAATCACCATGCTGCGGCCTTAAATTTCTTATTGGTTGTAAGAAAAAATGTCATTACTTTCTAAAGAGCCATTGATTTACTTATTGCTTTATCAATATGACTTCTCTCATTAGCCTAATCAGAGCCATCCACTGAAAGCTTCAGCAGCGATTCCATAAACTTATTGCTTGCCTCATTCCCCTTGCGACCGGATTCGACCCTTCATGTACTTCTCATACATCTCATCCAGCTCTTTCAAGCGAATCGCGAAGATGCGGAGCATGTTCTGTTGCTCTTCTTCCGGCAGTTGGCGGTAGAGCTCAAGAAGGCGCTGTTCGTCCGGCTTTAGGCCGTCCTTCTCGCCTACATCTTCACCGAGTAGCCAGGCGACGGAAATGCCAACAGCATCGGCTATGGCCAGTGCCGATTTTTTACTGATCACACCTTTTTTGAACCAGCCATTTACCGCCTGAGGGGTGACTCCAGCTATGCGTGCCATGTCTGCTTTGGTAAGGCCGCGATCAGTGATCTCGGTGAGGCGTTCTACCAGAACGAGGTTGGGTTCTTCTTTTCTCATATCGACATTGTAAATATTTGGTTTACACACGCAATAAATCCAAAGTTTGCATGAAATGTAAATCTGTGGTTTACTCTTGCTGTTAATAAGCAGGAGAAGCACATGTCCGCACTCGATAAAGCAATCAAAGCCGCTGGCTCAGCCAGAAAGCTCAGCCTGGCACTTGGTGTGACAAGTATGTCTGTGAGTCATTGGAAAAATCGTGACCATGGGGTCGTCCCACCAAACTACATCTTTCCCATTTTCAAAATGACCGGCGTAACTCCCCACGAACTGCGCCCAGATCTCTACCCAAACCCAACCGACGGTTTACCAAAGTAGGAGTGCCAGCAATGCAAATACGAACTTTTAAACATGATAGCAGCCCGTCTCCTGGGTCGGTGATATCGAAATATCAAGAGCTTCCGCGAAAATCATGCAAACTCTCGAACATCCGGGAGGCTGTAAAAGCCTGGAACAAGGCAACGCCCGGTGATGCACAAAACTACATCTCGCAGCTGGTCGCGAAGGAGTGGATAGCGCGTGGCGGGCGCGGCCTGTTGCTGGCCGGTTCTGTGCACGGCACCAAGGTTAACTTCTTCCGGATGATTAACACGCCCGGGCCGAAGTACGACAAATACCTCGAAACCCTTATCCCGGTAATCGTAGACGTTATGGCTCGCGATAACGAGAAGGTGGCGCGTGAGTTCGGATTGGTTGAAAAAACCGGGGCTGAGAATTTAGCCAGCTGCATCAAGGAGTGTGGCGAGCTTCATCAGGTAAGGGCACTTGGCGCGCCGGTGAACGTCATCGTGAAGGAAGGGCGCGAGGCGGTCGAGTCGATCATGAATCTGATACCGAAGGAATCCTGGGGTCAGGTATTGGGAGGTTTTATCACCGTAGTTCAGGGAGTTCTGTAATGACAGGTATCCAAAAGACGAAAGCCGCGGTGCTCGAACACCAACGGCTTTCTGGTGCAAATACGGGACGTAAATGCGAGGTCATTATGGCAAATGCATGTACAAAACACCAGGCGAAAGGGGCATAGCAATGTCGAATGTCGCCTACGCCAATTTCGCGGCGCATTCCGCCGCCAGGAGCAACCGGATGGAAAACCAGAAGACCGGATTCATCCCGTTGTACCGGAGTGTTCTCAAACAACCCTGGTCTAAAGATGTTTTCCTGCGAACGCTGTGGGACAACCTTCTGCTGAACGCCGCCCGACAGCCGTACACAGCGAGTTTTAAGGGGCGTCAATGGCCACTGCAAACCGGACAACTGGTGACCACCTCAGCCGATCTGGGGCTGAATCTGTGCGACCGTAACGGAGAGCCAGCGAGCCGCCATGCGGTGGATCGGATGCTCTCATTTTTTGAGAAAGAAGGCATGATTTCCACCGCCGGTGAACGTCGGAAAGGCACTGTGATAACCATCACAAATTATGCACTGTACGCTCAAAAAATAGACAATTTGCCCGCGCATAAAGCCGAGCATAACGGCGAGCATTACCCCGAGCATAACAAACCCAGTAATGGCGCGGGTCTGGAAGGTGATGCCGCGCATAACCCCGCGCAAATAGCCGCGCTTAAACCCGCGCATCATGAACAACAAGGTAATAACAACAATAAAAACATTAAAAGATCTTCGTCTGAGAATTCTGGCGAATCCTCCGACACCCGTCTGAAAAAGTTTTTATCAGCACATCCTGAAGCAGCGATTTACACCCCCAACGCTGCCAAGTGGGGAAACTCTGAAGACCTTCGCTGCGCGGAATGGCTTTTCTCTGTAGTTCAGAGCATCGCTCCTTCTGCCAGAAAACCAAACTATGCCGCCTGGGCTAATGACGTTCGCCTGATGCGTGAGCGTGACCTGCGCACCCATCGCGAAATCGCGCAGCTTTTCCAGTGGGCATGTAGCGACAGCTTCTGGAAGGGCAATGTGCTTTGCCCGGCAACACTGCGGGAGAAATGGCTTCAGCTCGATATCAAGCGCTCGAAGATGCGGACCGGAGAGTCTGTCATCAGACCAAAAATCGATTTCAACAACACAGACTGGATTGAAGGGGTATTCGATGAAAACCTTCGCTGAAAGCATGCAGAACTACGATCGCGAGAACTTCCGCCGTGTAGCGCAAGGAATGCCCGAAGTGCAGGACGCAAGGCACCAGGTTCAACAGGCCGAGCAGGTGGCCGTGATTTTCAACTCTCTGTTCGCCCAGCTGCGCGCCGCGTTCCCGGCAGCAGTAGCCACCATCCGTACCCAGGACGAGTTCGATGAAATCCGTCGCCAGTGGCTGCTGGCGCTGGGCGAAGCCGGTATCGTCAACATGGCGCAGGTGGATGCCGGAATGCGCGTTGCCCGCCGCCAGGAGAAGCCGTTCCTGCCGTCGCCCGGTCAGTTCGTAGCATGGTGCCGCGCCGAGGAAAGCGCCGCTGTGGGTCTGCCTGACCAGAACGAGCTGGTAAAGCTGGTTTACGAATACTGCCGCAACCGCAGCCGTTACAGCGATGCCGAGTCGTATCCGTGGCCTGACAACGACATCACCCCACGCACCGTGAAATACCGCGCCAGCTACTGGCTGGTCACAACCCTGTACCAGCTGATGCGCTCATACGGGCTCACTGACATGGAACTTAACCGCAAGGCTGGCGAGGAGCTGGCGAAAATGGTGAAACGCATTCGCGCTGGTGAAGTGATTCCTGAGCCGGTTGCGCGCCTGCCTGTGCTGGGGAGCAAGCCTGTTACCCGTGAGCAGGGAATGGCGAAAATTCAGGAAATCCGGGCGAAATTTGGGCTTAAAGGCGGGAGGGTTTAATCATGCGCAGCAAAGATCAGATTGCAATAATCACCTTTCTCGAACAGGAGAAAACCGCCACGCCACGTCGGCTGGAACGAAAGCTCGGTTGGACCAACAAACACACCCACGCAATTCTGGGGCGGCTGGTTCGTCTTGGCATCGTGAAAAATATTGGTAAGCCAGCGCACCCTGAATACCGACTTGTTCAACGCTGGCAGGCAAAAATTAGCTCACCCAGGGCTAAGAAATCTAAACCTGCAGCGCCGTCCGTAGCGTCAGTATGCCGCCAGAACTGGCAGGGCTATAAGATTCATAAACTTTTCGGGAGTGCCCGCGCATGAAAGACATGAGCAATGAGCAGTTAATCCGCGCCGCATATGTGGTTGCAAAACTTGAAAGCGCGCAGACGGCGCAGCTGCTGACCGAGCTGGCGGGGCGACTGGACGGCGCACTTGCAGCGGCTCGAACTGCCTGCATGGAGCGTGACGCTTCTGTCAGAGCCGAAATCGAGTGGGAAAAAGCCATGATGCAGGCTGTTGGTGAAGACGGGGTTGGTGATGTAGTTCTGGCGATTGAAAAGCTGATAGCCGGGCGGGATGCTCTGGCGGTTGAGAATGGCGAAATGAAGGGGGAGCCGGTGGCGAAGGTCCTCTCAAGTCGAGCGGGAAACGACACGTCGACGATTGATAAAGCTCTGCCAGCGGGAACTGCGTTATACACCGTGCCGCCAGCGCCGGCGGAGGCTACCACTGATGAAGTTGACGAGGAGATTGAGAACGAGCTGGAGGCCTGGAATGACTGAGCACGTAATCCTCGACATGTGCTGCGGCTCACGTATGTTCTGGCTCGACAAAACCGACCCGCGCGCCGTCTTTTGCGATATTCGCGCTGAGGAGCACGTTCTTTGCGATGAGCGCCGCCTGGTAATTAGCCCGGATGTTATCGCTGATTTCCGCGCGCTGCCGTTCGCCGACGCTACGTTTCCGGTGGTGGTGTTCGATCCGCCGCATCTTGAACGTGTTGGCCCCAATGGCTGGCAGGGTAAAAAGTACGGAAAATTGAACCGGGAAACCTGGCGAGATGATTTGCGTATTGGGTTTGCTGAGGCGTTTCGCGTCCTGAGGCCTCACGGCGTTTTAATTTTTAAATGGAGTGAGGTGCAGATCCCCGTTAGCCAGATACTGGACCTTACCGATGAAAAACCAGCAGTGTGGCAACGTACCGGGAAAAATGACAAAACGCACTGGATTAGTTTTGTTAAGAATGGAGTATCTGAGCGAGCAGAGCATGATCACCTGATGCAATACGCAACCAACCGTATCGTTGAGCTGGAAAACCTGCTGCTGGTGGAAGTGCCGGAAACAGTATGGCCCGCTGAAGTAGGCATGGTCTATTCACAGGTAGAAATCGCCGGGGATCTGCCGGCGCACCACCAGCGTCGCCTGAAGCACCACATCAACCGCATGTGGCTGGAAAAAATGCCGGTACCGGCGATAGTCACTGCGGCCCGTTCGCTGGCTGCTGCCATGGAGAAATACGCGTGAGAGAAATCATCGTTGATAATTTTGCCGGTGGCGGCGGGGCGTCTACCGGTATTGAGCTGGCGATTGGTCGCAGCGTGGATATTGCCATCAACCACGACGAGAACGCCGTCGCGATGCATACAACCAACCACCCGGATACATTGCACTACTGCGAATCGGTATTTGATGTTAACCCGGTGGCGGCGACTGCAGGTCGTCCGGTGGGGCTGGCATGGTTCTCACCGGACTGCCGCCACTTCTCGAAGGCCAAAGGCTCAAAGCCGGTAGAGAAAGAGATTCGAGGCTTGGCGTGGATCGTCATCCGCTGGGCGCTGGCAGTGCGCCCGCGCGTGATGATGCTGGAGAACGTGGAGGAGTTCAAAACGTGGGGGCCTCTGCTGGCGGCGGAGATGCGTCCTGATCCGGCTCGCTCCGGCGAAACCTTTGAGGCGTTCTGCGGGATGCTGTCCGGCGGGATACCTGCCGGGCATCCGGCGCTGGCGGAGTGCTGCGAGTTTTTGGGTATTACTGCCGATGGTGAGCTGGCGCGGCAGCTGGTAACCGGGCTCGGTTACGCCGTCGATTATCGGGAGCTGCGCGCCTGCGACTTTGGCGCGCCGACCATCCGGAAGCGGTTCTTCATGGTAATGCGCTGCGACGGCGTGCCGGTGAGCTGGCCTGAGCCGACACATGGGGACCCGAAATCACCAGCAGTGCAGAGCGGGAAGCTGAAAGCCTGGCGTACCGCGGCGGAATGTATCGACTGGTCAATCCCGGCTCCGTCGATTTTTGACCGCAAAAAGGCACTGGCAGAAAACACCCTCAAACGCATAGCGCGCGGCATTCAGCGCTTTGTGCTGGAAAGCGCTTCGCCGTTTATCGTGAAGTGCAACCATACCAGCAACCAGACGAAATACGACTGCTTCCGGGGGCAGTCGCTGGCGGAGCCGCTGCAGACAATCACCAAAACGCACGGCTATGCGATCGCGGTACCCCATCTGACGAAATTCCGTACCGGCGCAACGGGGCAGACAGTTACAGATCCGGTACCAACCGTAACCGCAGGCACGTCGGCGCGCCCGGGCGGCAATGGTCACGCACTTGGGCTGGTTGAAGCGGAGCTCGCGCCGTTTGTCGCACGCCAGTTCGGTGCCAGCGTCGGCCACCGCGCGGACGAGCCGAGTGCTACGGTTACGGCAGGCGGCGGCGGGAAGTCGCAGCTGGTGACGCCAACCCTAATCCAGATGGGGTATGGCGAGCGCCCCGGCCAGGCACCTCGCGTACTGCAGATGAATAACCCGCTGGGCACTGTCACGGCTGGCGGCAATAAATTCGCAACGGTGAGCGCATTCCTCGCGAAGCACTACGGCGGGAACTACTCCGGCCCGGGCGTCAGCCTGGACGAACCTGCACATTCGGTCACCACCGTCGATCACCATGCTGTCGTCGCCGCGCACCTGATGGTTAATAACACTGGGCACCCTGGCGGTGCTGCTGATCAACCTGCGCATACTGTCACAACGGGTAATCACCACGCTGCGGTCATGTCGCACCTGGTAATGCTGCGCGGCACCTGCCGGGATGGCCGGGTGGTTGATGCGCCAGCGCCGGGGTTAACCGCGGGCGGCCTGCATGTCGGTAACGTTGAGACCAGCCTGGCGACAGAGGGCTACGACGAGCAGCGCGCAGCCCAGGCGCTGGCGTTCCTGCGGGAGTATTGCGGCAAAGACAGCGACGGACTGGTAACCGTGGATGGCATCGTTTACCGCATCGTCGATATTGGCATGCGCATGCTGCAACCCCGCGAGCTGTACGCCGCCCAGGGCTTCCCGGAGTGGTACATCATTGACCGGGACTATCGCGGCGTGAAGTATGCCAAAGATAAACAGGTTGCTAGATGCGGCAATGCGGTACCGCCGCCGTTCGCCGAGGCGCTGGTAAGGGCGAACTTGCCGGAGTTGTGTGGTTTCAAAGTTGAGGCAGCATAACTAAATCGGATGCAACTGGACTTTAAAACCCTCCCGGGTAGGAACATCGGGAGGGTGCAAACAAACCTGAAATTATTCCGGCTTGCTATCGCTGCGATGGCTGTTTCTTCCCCCTTTTTTACCTGCTTCAGATGCGCGTTGCGGGTCATTTTTGAAATTACCGCCGCTTACCTGGCCTCCTTTACGACCCGCTTCCGATGCTCTTTCCCGATTTTCCGCGAAGTTTCCAGAACCACCACGCCGCTGGGTCATAATCACCTCACCGTAAAAATTTATATGGACAGGGACAGAAATTGCATACCTGTTTTGATACGCAATTAATGAATTATAGAAGCGAACCTCCAAAGGGCCTTTGATGCTAAAGCATTATATATGTCCTTAGAATTCCTGTGATTCGCAGGCTTTTTAATCAACGAGTTACAGTCATTTAACTTTTCAAACTTGTGTCGCAATTTGTGCGCTTATCAAGTTGATCATTCTTCCGTATGGGTGTACTGTTTATTTATACAGTATTTTTATGAGAGGGATGATCATGAAGGTTGAAGTCACTATCGAACGTACAAAAAAACTACCTGATGGCGCGATCCCGGCGCTGGAAAACGAACTCTTAAAACGATTAAACAAACGCTTCGAGGGTTGCAAGCTTACTGTGCGCCGGGCACCTAATGACGGGCTTAGCGTTATTGGTGGCGATAAAGATGAAGTGGCTAATATTCTGCAGGAAACCTGGGAAAGTGCTGACGAGTGGTTCAACTGATTGAGTACTGAACTATATCCTGAGGCTGAACAGGGGGATGCTGTGCAAGAGTGTGTTTCAAAATCATCTGAGCCTGACTGGTATGACATTATCAGGCGTTCAGATGGCAAGGTTATTGGTTCTATGCCGTTCGAAAGCCGATGTCTCGTTTACACCAGAAATGGGCTTGTGTCATGCCGCCCGTTGCTGGAGGATGAAGGGGTCTTCAATCTGTCGTCCGGAACCCGTTTTCTTCGCCGCCTCGGCTACCACGTCAATCAACCCTCTGATATTATGATATCAACGGACTGAACACCCGTTGACCTGATGCGCCACGGAGAACACCATGGCGCAGTTACAACTCATCAAGCAGTCCTCAGGAATCCTGATCCCCGCCACGCCGGAGACCAGCGATTTTCTACATTCAAAATGTAAGCTCGGTGCGGTACTTGAAGCTGAGTTCAAACAGGTCCGTAACCCGGCCTTTCACCGTCGTTTCTTTGCTCTGCTGAATCTCGGCTTCGAATACTGGGAGCCAACCGGCGGCGCGATATCTTCCAACGAACGCAGGCTGGTTAACGGTTACGCCAGATACCTTGCCGCCTTTGGCGGGAACGAAAGCGCGCTGATGGATGCCGCTGAGCAATATCTGGAACAGGTGGCCAGCCGCCGCATTACCAATGGCATCAGCCTGTGCAAATCCTTCGATGCCTATCGTGCCTGGGTCACCATCGAGTCAGGTCATTTCGACACTATCCAGTTGCCTGACGGCACACTCCGGAAACATCCTCGCAGCATCGCCTTCGCAAATATGGACGAGACCGAGTTTCAGCAGCTCTACAGGGCCGCGTTAGATGTGCTGTGGCGCTGGATATTGTCCAGGGCATTCAGGGACCAGCGCGAGGCTGAGAACGCCGCCGCGCAGCTGATGAATTTTGCGGGGTGAATATGGCTAAAAAACCTCGTCGAAAATGTATCCACTGCAGGGAGTGGTTTCACCCGATACGGAACGAGCAGGTCGTTTGCTCATTCGAATGCGCCAGCGCTGTAGGCAAAGTGCAGACCGCAAAGAACCAGGCCGACGCTATGCGTGCTGAGAAGAAGCGCCAGCGCGAAGAGGAGAAAGAGCAGCGGGCACGCCAGGCGGAACGGCGACAGGCAGTTAAGCCGCTCAGTTATTTCATCAAACAGGCCCAGCAGGCTTTTAACGAGTTCATCCGGTACCGGGATCGTCACATGCCGTGCATCAGCTGCGGCCGCTACCATGACGGGCAATATCACGCCGGGCATTACCGTACGACCGGTGCCAATCCGGAGCTGCGCTTCAATGAGGACAATTGCCATCGCCAGTGTGCCCCATGCAATAACCACCTCTCCGGCAACCTGACGGCCTACCGTCCGGCGCTAATCGCCAAAATCGGACAGGCCCGCTTTGATGCCCTGATGGGCCCGCACGAATTACGGAAATGGAAACGCGACGACTACATCCGGATCCGCGATGAATACCGCTCAAAGCTCAGACAACTCAAACAGCAGGAGGCCGCATGACTACCGAAAATTATTACCAGATTGGCTGGGCCGCCCTGTTGGCGCTCGTGTACGTACGGGACTGGTTCGAAACGAGAGGGGGAAAGTGGTGAACAGAGAAAACTACAAAATGGACGTTATCCGCCTCCGCTGGCAACGTCTGCGAATTTACCGCTTTCGCGGATCGGTTGTAACGGATTACCGCATATTAAGAAATTACATTAAGACAGCAATGAGGGTTGCCGGATGAATCTGGAGTCATTACCGAAGTACTTTGCGCCGAAATCAATGGTTCCCGGCACCGTTTCATGTGGGACGAGCGGTGACGCATTATCAATAACCGATGTAATGGCAGCGCTGGGTCTGGCGAATTCAAAAGCATCTGTCGGTATCGAGCTGTATCTGGCTAAAGCCGGGGTGCTGGCACCGGATAACATAATTGCGTTCTTAACCCGGCTGGCAGAACGGCGTGCCAGCCGTAACCAGTCGATTCAGAAAATGACTGTAGCCGCGAGAGAAGATTTCCTGCGTATTCTTGCCGGTTTCGTATTCCGCGATTATTCACTGAGCGCGGCAAGCCTGGTGACGTGCCAGAGTTGCGCAGGGGCGGGCTTTATTGATGCAGAAGTCTTTACCAACAAGGTTACCTGGCCTGACGGCAAACCGCCGAAGTGGGTCAGTACCACAAAAGGGATTTCTCCCTCCGACTGGGAAGTATGGAAATCAGTACGCGAGCAGGTGCGGGTGATTTGCCAGCCCTGCAACGGGAAAGGGAAGGTGAAGAACGAATGCCGTTGCCGTGGGCGCGGAGAAGTACTCGATAAAAAGAAATCGCAATTACAAGGTGTGCCGGTTTACAAACAGTGCCCCAGATGCAAAGGGCGCGGATTCCCCCGACTGAAAGATACCGAGGTGTTTAAGGCGCTCGGTGTTACTGAAACCACCTGGCGGCGAAACTACAAATTGCTGTTCGATCGCCTTGTTGAACAGTGCCACATAGAGGAGTCACAGGCTCAGACAGCATTAAGCAGGGTGACGCATTAAGAAGCTGTTGCAAACGTGGCGGAATTTGGCTAATCTCGCTTCAACGATGGGATATTACGCCCATGACGTTTACAAGATTAAGAACCTCGCTACGGCGGGGTTTTTTTGTTTACAGCATACCGTCAGCATATGTACCTTTATATACAAAATTTAACATTTGGGGTAAGTATGAAAATTCACGGTTGTTGTTTGCAATGTATTATGGAATCTGGGTCTCCCGATTTGGATTTTTTCACTATACCTTATTTCGAAGATCGTATTGGTTACGTTAAATGTTCGCGTGGACATACCACTCAATTACTTTTACAAAGTCAAAAGTTTGAAGTGCTAATGGAGTCAGGTGCGATAGCGCTACTTAATGATTTCTCCTTAGAAGCATGTGCAACATTTTACTCGGCTCTGGAACGCTGTTACGAATTTGCTATACGTGTATTTATGATTAACCGTGGGATGGCTGCTGAGGCATTTAACCTATTGTTTAAACAAATGTCGAATCAGTCAGAAAGACAGCTGGGAGCATTTTTGACGCTTTATCTCACAGAGACTGGAGAGATGTTTAAACATGACAATGATCTTGCAAAGTTCCGAAATAAAGTAATTCATAAAGGTTGGATTCCTACATGTGAAGAGGCTTTTGAGTTTTGCTCAAAAATCCATGCGATTATTTTACAAATCACAGATATGCTTCGATTAAATTTTTCAGATGCTGTTCAAGAGGTTGTTTGGTGTGATTTAGTTGAAAGAGAAAATAAACTCCAGCCAGACATACCTTATGCCACTAGCTCCGGAACAACTTTTTTTAATTTGGCTTTTTCTGAAAATAAAACCTCGTTTAATGAGGCTCTTGAACACTTATCAAAATCAACGCAGTTTCGAAAAGCTGAAAAGTAAAATTTATAAAACTTAAATAGATGAACAAAAGGCCCACTCCGACGGGCCTTTTTATTTCCCCTCATTCCTGAGAGGACTCACCACTAACGAGGGGGCGTAATGTCCGAACCTTTTTCCGGTACCGCAGCCGCAGGTAGCGCGCTGACCGGCGCCAGCATTTATGGACTGCTTACCGGCACTGATTACGGCGTTGTGTTCGGCGCGTTTGCCGGGGCCGTGTTCTACGTGGCCACCGCTGCCGACCTGACGATTTTCCGCCGTTCTGCGTATTTCGTTGTGTCGTATTTTGCTGGCGTGTATGGCTCCGGGCTGGTGGGTTCGTGGCTGGCGAGCATAACCGGCTATGCCGATAAACCGCTGGACGCGCTCGGCGCGGTAATGCTGTCTGCCGTGGCAATCAAGACACTGACATTTTTCAGTGAACAGGACCCGCTAAAGCTGCTGGCACGCTGGAGAGGGGGAGCTAATGGTAATTAACGATCCGCTGGTGCTGACAAACGTGGTGGCCTGTGCCGCCATTGTTCTGCGCCTGATGATGTTCCGTAAGCCTGGCGGGAAACACAATCCATGGGCGTCATGGCTGGCCTACCTGATAATTCTGGCGTATGCGTCGGTGCCGTTCCGGTACCTGTTTGACTCCTACCTGCATACCCACTGGGCAACCGTGACAATCAACCTGATTATCTGCGCCGCCGTGTTCAGGGCACGGGGTAATGTGGCGCGGCTCTTCTATGTCCTGAGGTCTGAATGAAGCAATCACAATTTCAGCTGGCGGCTGGTATAAGCGCCGGATTATCTGCGCGCTGGTTTCCGCACATCGATGCGGCCATGAAAGAATTCGGCATCACCGCGCCAGCAGACCAGGCGATGTTTATCGCCCAGACGGGGCATGAGTCCGTGAGTTTTTCCCGGCTGGTGGAAAGCATGAATTACAGCGTGGCAGGCCTGGCGAATTTCGTCCGCGCCGGGCGGCTCACACAGGACCAGGCAAACGCGCTGGGCCGTCGCTCGTATGAAAAGGTGCTGCCACTGGAACGGCAGCGCGCCATCGCCAATCTTGTGTACAGCAAACGCCTGGGCAACAAAGCCCCGGGTGATGGCTGGAAGTATCGCGGTCGCGGCCTGATTCAGATCACCGGGCAGGCAAATTACACCAAATGCGGTACCGCGCTAAAACTCGATCTGGTTACCAGCCCGGAACTGCTTGAGCAGGACCGCAACGCGGCGCGTTCGGCGGCATGGTTCTACTCAACCAGCGGTTGTTTGCTTTACTCCGGCGACCTGGCCCGCGTCACGCAAATCATTAACGGCGGACAAAACGGGCTTGAAGACCGTCGACAGCGTTACAACCGGGCGCGGAGTGCGCTGGTATGAAGCTGCGATTTGTACTTCTGGTGCTGGTGGTCGCAATCTCCGCCACCGCGCTGATTTCATGGCGTTCTGGATGGAATGCCCACGCCGACCATATCAACGCACTGGCGGCGGACAAAAAGCAAAAGGCCGAGAGAGCCATCCAGCCGGTAGAGAATAAAGCCGCTACGGCTACCGCCGAAGGGAAGGTTATCTACAAAACAATAACCCGCGACGTGGTGAAATATGTTCAGTCTCCAGACCGTACCAGGTGTGATTTTGATAATGAGTCTGTGCGGCTGCGCCAGCGTGCCATCGACGCTGCCAACTCCATCAGCGGATTTGATGCAGGAACCGTGCAGGGCAAGTAATGCTGGTGCAGACAGCGACGCAGACCTGCAGGCGGATATCGAAACGGCAGAATGCCTGCGCCAGCTGCGACTCGACAAGTACCGCTGGCAGGCCTGGTATAACGCGTTGCTTTAAAACAGTACGCCGGGCAGCTATTGCCACCCGGCTTATGGTTACTCAGTCAGCTCCTTTTCATTTAGCTGTTCAAAGTAAAAGTCATAACGCTTCAGAAACCACATCCTGCAGTCTTCATCCATATTACCGGTTATAGCATTAGTACACAGATGTCGACCATGGAAACGCATCCGGGCAAAGCTGTAGGCAAGAAAATCTAAATCCCGGGAAGATACAACACACTTTTTACTCACTACCTGCATACATTCCTCCTCTGTTGGACAATCCAAAAAGGGAAGATGTGTTGTTGAAAGTATGGCTCAGAAACCAGTAGTCGGGAATGATTTCATCCCTGAAAGGCAGAAATCGTTGCTCCTGCTCAAACGGATGTTTTGCAGGATTATTTGTGATGGCTGGAAGTGAAAAAAAGCCCTCATCAAGAGGGCTAGAGGGATTGTCTGGCGCGTGCGTATCGCACTTTTTATTGTTTCAATAATAGGACCAAATGGTAGGACTGGTTCCTGGTGCGGCAGGAAGGCTGAGTATGGACGGATTAATAATGTTAACAAGCGTAAGCGGTGACTTTTGACGAAATATCACGCTTGAGCGATATTTACGTTTGTGGATTTACTCGGTCAAAAAAAAGCCCCCGGGTAGGAGGGCGAGTCGGAGTAAAGCTGACAGTACTTCGTACTCTTATTCTTTTCTCAATGGCAAGGATCTTACGTTGGTTCTTCAGTTCCTGTCGTGGCAGGAAACCTGATTATGATTGTTAAGCTTTCGTTAACAAGCGTAAGCGGGGGTATTGGGACTAATCTTAGATGGGCCGGTCCGTTGAATAACGAAAAATAACCCCCGTGGGAAGGAAATCCAAATTCTTCTGAGGGCATGCAAATGCATTTTCGTTACCTGTTAACTTTAGCAATGTACCGCTAACCGGATATGGGATGTATCCCATAAGCGAAGCCGTAATAAATTTCACTTATTTTATATATGCTTATAGATGATTACTCCCCTTTCTGCAGATAGGGTTCACTGATTGTCTACACTTAAGACTTCCTAACCAGAAAGGAGGTTTGTATGACCGATCGCCCAGTCGAAGGGGACCATCCTGATTACAGCCCTGTTCCTGATAACGTCAAAAACGACCAGCCAGGGCAAGCCGGTAGAGACCAGAAAGAGGATACTGGCTCAGCACCGGAATCTGGTGATAAACAGCCATAATAAAAGTTAACCGCCTACGGGCGGTTTTTATTGCCATCACGCTGGACATGACAGCAGGTGTTCACTGAGTGCCTGTTATAATGACGTTAAAGGATATCTACAAACGAGAAGCTTTATGCGTGACGTTATGCTCTTTGGTGAGGGCTGGAACGGTGAAGTAGAGAAAGTGGCAGACGGGGTGCATCGTTTTTACTATACCCCCGAAGAAAACGATCAGCGCTTTCGCAAAGCCGCTTTCTCTATTTTTGAGTACCGATCATTCAACGGTAAAAATTACTGGATTGGATTTCCGGTTATCGAACCGTCTCTTTCAGATATCGAGTGGGCCATTATGAAATATCAGCCTGCGCCCGTTTCGTAGTTCACGTATTACTAAATGATTAATTCCCTGGCCTCGCTTACGCGGGGCTTTTTATTGCGTAACAGACACCGGAGCTAAACATGGCAATTTGCACCCTGACAGTTGAAGTAAAATGCAGATGGTGGTTGCCGGTCTATATCAAAACTTTGATGCTTTTCTGTCTAATGACCCACCGCGAACCGGATTACGAAAAGGTATCCGCATTCATCGCAAAGCATGGCATCAGCCAAAAGCTAAAGGTTGAATCAGCAGAGGAACCGGCGAATTAATCCATGACGAATAATGACAAGCTCAGGCCATTTCCTCCCGCCCTTTTTATCGATAACCCGGACTTTAAACCTTACATTCGCCTTGTCCCGGCGGATGGTGTCCTCGAGTGGATACATGCCGAGATACTGAGTGAAGAAGGAACCCTGCATAACCCCGACCATTTCCATTTGCTGGAAGCTGACATCGTATTCATGTGGGCGTCGAATGCGTTCGCGAAGAATGGGCGAACGGTGCTTGGCCAGTGCGAAGAGGTAATGATGCGCGCTGGTGGCTGGCAAAAAGCCAGAGTGGAACAGCAAATGTATGAATGGTTCGGACGCATCCCGGAGTTCATCATCACCCTGGCCGCTGATTACTGTGCCCAATGTTCCGACCTGGAGTTCTGCGCGCTGGTGGAACATGAGCTTTACCACATTGCACAGGAAACCGATGAATTCGGTGCGCCGAAATTCTACCGGGATAGTGGATTACCCAAACTGAAGCTACGTGGCCACGATGTGGAAGAGTTCGTGGGCGTCGTTCGCCGCTATGGAGCCAGTCACGATGTGCAACAGCTGGTGGACGCAGCGAACAGGCCTGCGGAAGTGGCTCACCTTGATATCGCCAGAGTGTGCGGGACGTGCATGCTGAAACTGGCTTGATTACCTGGACTGACCTGGACGAATGGTGAATTATGGCGGCTCTAAAAAATGATGTGAAAGCCTACATAGTTCAGGCGCTTGCGTGCTTCGATACCCCCTCTCAGGTTGTCGAGTCTGTCCAGGCTGAATTTCAGGTGAAGATTACCCGCCAGCAGGTCGAATCCTACGACCCCACGAAAGCCAGTGGCAAGGCGTTAGCTGTCCGGTGGGTGGAAATGTTCAACACTACCCGCACTCGCTTCCAGAACGAAATTGCCGACATCCCGATCGCTAACAAAGCCTATCGGCTACGTGCGCTTGACCGAATGATGACGAAGGCTGAGACAATGCGGAATATGGCACTGGCAGCGTCACTGATTGAGCAGGCCGCCAAAGAGTGTGGTGATACTTACACCAACAAACATAAATTCGAGCATTCCGGGCCGAACGGTGGCGCTATCCAGACGCTCACCATGAGCAAAGAGGAATACAAATCCGCAAGGCAGGAGATGATGGAGGATGACGACTGCTGAGCAAAAGGCATTTGCCCGTAAGGTCGAATGCGAAGAGGATGGGTTGTACTACGCGCGTTATTTCTTCAAACAGCGCACCGGCGGCAAGATGATTGTCGCACCGCATCACAAAATTATTCAGCAGACGCTGAACCGCGTTATAGATGGTGAGATAAAGCGCCTGGTCATTAACGTTCCGCCTGGTTACACCAAAACAGAACTGGCAACCATTAACATGATGGGCCGGGGGCTGGCGCTGAACCGGCGCGCCCGTTTTATGCATCTATCGTACTCCCACCAGCTGGCGCTACTGAGCTCATCGACTGCACGCGGCATGGTCAAATCGCAGGCCTATCAGTCAATGTGGCCGATGGCGTTGCGTGACGATGCGGACAGTAAGGCGATGTGGTGGAACGAATATGGTGGCGGGGTTTACGCGTCGTCAGCTGCCGGGCAGGTTACCGGCTTTCGTGCCGGACACATGGAGCCAGGCTGGCAGGGCGCGCTGATTATCGATGACCCGGTAAAACCAGATGATGCCTACAGCGAGACTGTTCGAGATGGCGTGAATAACCGCTTTAACGAAACCATCAAATCACGCCTGGCCGTCGAAACAACGCCGATGATTGTGATTATGCAGCGTATCCACTATCACGACCTCAGTGGATACCTCCTGCGCGGTGGCTCCGGTGAAATGTGGCATCACCTGAATCTGCCGGTGATTATCGATAACAGCCAGGCGTATTCGGCGCAATACCCGGAGCACTCTCACGCCATACCGATTGATCATGGTCTGCCTGATGGCTGGCTCTGGCCGTTCAAGCACAACGAGTCTCACCGCGTATCACTGTTCTCTCACCGCCGAACTGCCGAGGCTCAGTACATGCAGAAGCCCCGCAAATTTAACGCGGAGGGCGCACTGTGGACTGAGGCGATGATTAGTGCCGCGCGCGACCTGCAGATCCGCTTTGATAAGGTTCGTACGGTTATTGCGATTGACCCGCAGGCCACGAACAGCGATGAAAGCGATGAAACCGGGATTGTGGCCGCCAGCGCATACGGTGCTGGTGATAAAAAACAGTTCTCTGTGGATGGCGATTACAGTGCCAAATACTCACCAGCTGGCTGGGCTAAAAAGGCTATGTGGGCCTATGAGGAACATGGCGCTGATGCCATCGTTATCGAAACGAACCAGGGCGGCGATATGGCGGAGGAAACACTGCGTAACGCCGGGTTCAAAGGCCGCATTATTCGTGTTCATGCTAACAAAGGAAAGTTCGCACGCGCCGAACCGATTTCCGCGCTCTACGAACAGGGGCGCGTAGCTCATCACGGCAATCTCTATCTTCTCGAAAACCAGTTGATGGAGTATGTGCCAGCTACTGCCAAAAAGTCGCCTGACCGACTGGATGCCGCTGTGTATGCGCTGACCGAACTTGGCGGGGCGCAGGCAATTGGCATGATGATCCCGAAACGCCTCAGATAATTTACGGACCCTGCATGAATAAAAATCTTCAACCGGCCGTCAACCATGCGTTGAACGATGCCAGGCTTGCGCGCGCCCGTATGATGGCCGCTAACCCAACCATGGGACTGGATTCAAAGCGCAATTCAGCGTGGTGCGAGTACGGATTCAAGGACGACATTACCTTCGATGATCTCTACAGCCTGTATCGGCGCGGCGGTATTGCCCATGGCGCGGTCAAAAAGCTGATCGGCGCGTGCTGGCAAAGCAACCCGGAAATTATCGAAGGTGATAAACAGGACGAAACCCGCAAGGAAACGGCCTGGGAACGCAAGGCTAAGTCCGTATTAACCCATCGATTCTGGCGTTCGTTTGCCGAGGCTGATTTACGTCGGCTGGTTGGGCGTTACTCCGGCATTCTGCTGCATGTACGGGACGGCAAAGACTGGAACCTGCCTGTAACCAGAGGGAGAGGGCTGGAGAAAATTACCGTTGCCTGGGCGGGAACAATTAAGGTTAAGGACTGGGATACAGGTCTTAACTCCCGCACCTACGGCCAGCCGAAAATGTGGCAGTACATCGAGCAACTGGCGAACGGTGCCATCCGGCGCGTGGACGTGCATCCGGATCGCGTGTTTATCCTGGGTGATTATTCTCCCGATGCTATTGGGTTTCTGGAGCCTGCCTATAACGCTTTCGTCAGCCTGGAGAAGGTGGAGGGTGGTTCCGGTGAATCCTTCCTGAAGAACGCAGCCCGCCAGCTGAGCATTAACTTCGACGAAAAAATCGATTTCACCAATCTGGCCTCGCTCTATGACGTGAGCGTTGCAGAACTGCAGGACAAGTTCAATGAAGTCGCTGTGGAGATTAACCGTGGCAACGATGCGCTACTCACCACGCAGGGCGCAGCTGTAACGCCGCTGGTGACATCTGTGGCTGACCCCGGCCCGACCTACGACGTCAACCTCCAGACAGCCGCCGCCGCGCTGGATATCCCGACCAAAATCCTCGTTGGCATGCAGACAGGCGAGCGTGCCAGTACTGAAGACCAGCGTTACTTCAACGCGCGCTGCCAGTCTCGCCGGGGTGATTTGTCATTCGATATTGAAGACCTGTGCGACAAGCTGGTGGATTTGGGCATCCTCGACGCGGTAGGGCAGAAAGCGGTTATCTGGGATGACCTGAACGCCAGCACTGACACCGAGAAGCTGGCAGCAGCCAAGACCATGGCGGAAATTAACAGCGCCTCAATCGCCACTGGCGAACAGCCATTCACCGGTGAAGAAATACGCGTTGCTGCCGGGTATGAGGGCTCGCCTGCACCGCTGGGGGAAGACGATGAAGAAGAGGAAAACGAAACCTCCGATTCTGCCGGGAAACCTTAACGATCCCACTGGTGCAGACCGTCTCGAGCGTGGTGCGATTAACGAATTCGGCAAACGGATAAGACGCATCACAAAAGCATACCAGGACATTCTCGACCGTATTCCCGCATCACCCGCTGTAAACCTTCGCTACGCATTTGATCTGGACACCTCACTGTTATCCATGCTTCTCAGCAACGCCTCGGTGATGGTTGATGAAATCCTCTTTGGTAGCAGCGAGACCGATTTCTGGTTCTGGCGGGATTACGTCAGGCAGGGATATCAGCGCGGTACGGCCCAGGAATTTGCCAGCCTGTCGCAGCAGTCGCCTGTCTATGCCGCCGGGCGTGAAAGTCTCCAGCAGTTATTGCTGAGCGATACCTACCAGCGCCGCCTGCTGCTGGTAAGAGCCCGGGTATTTGAGGAGATGAAAAACCTCAGTGCGCGCATGAAATCGGACATGGCGCGCATTCTGACCGATGGCATGGGACGGGGGCAGAACCCACGGGAAATTGCGAAACGTCTCACCAGCCAGACCGGAATTGAACTCAGCCGGGCTAAGCGTATTTCTCGCACGGAAATACCGACGGCGCTGCGCCGTGCCCGGTGGGATGAAACGGATGATGCCGAAGCACAATACGGCATTACAACACGTCTTTTGCACCTTTCAGCGTTCAGCCCGACAACGCGGCGTAAGCATGCGCTTCGCCACGGACATCTCTACACCACCGAAGAGGTTCGCGACTGGTACAGCGTCGACGGTAACGCGATTAACTGTAAGTGCACGCAGGTTGCTGTGCTTGTTAACGCCAGCGGTCAGCCGCTTAACCCCAATGTTGTTGATATGGCGAAGAAGCGCCTGGAGAAAGCGCAGAAAGCCGGACTCATCGCCAACCACTGCGACTGCGGCCACCACAGAGCCGCGTAACCGCGAGACACCATCATGACCATGCAAGTAAACGTCACTACCCGCGTGAACAGCCAGTCCATCCGCCGGGAAGTTCACAACGGGCGCGATCATCTGATCCTGCCCAGTTACACGCTGCCGGCCAATGTCGTTATGAACGGCGGTCTTTATTCTGCCAGCGAAATCGATGCGCACTATGCGGGCCTCGAGGGGACGCTGGCACCGCTCGGTCATCCTCAGGTAAACGGCCAGTTTGTGTCGGCCTTCTCGCCTGAAGGGCTGAATGTCGGGTTCGTCGGCGCGTGGAACCGCAACGTTAAAAAAGCCGGGAATCGTATCTACCTGGAGAAATGGGTGGATGTGAACAAGGCCAGCGAATCTGAAGGTGGACGGGAACTCCTCGAGCGCGTGGCAGCCATTGAGCGCGGCGAGGATGTGCCGCCAATTCACACCAGTGTGGCGGTGTTTCTTGACCAGCTCGAACCTAATGAAGAACAGAAGGCGCTGGGCGCTGAGTGGGTGGCAAAAATCCACGGCATGGATCACGACGCCATTCTGCTGCATGAAGTCGGCGCTGCCACACCCGAGCAGGGCGTTGGCCTGATGGTGAATGCCGATCTTGCCACGCCACTAAAAGCCAACTCTGGCGCGCTGGTGGGCGAATCCTTCCGGGAACGTGAACAACGCCTCGACCGGGCTGCAAAAGCAAAGTTCGCCCCCGGCGAGAACGAATACGCCTGGGTGGCTGACTTCACCGAGTCGCAGGTGGTGATTATCCGCAATGGCGGTAGCGCGCAGGTTTACGGCTACACCTCTGACGGCGGAAAAATCACCTTTGACGACACCGGAACGCCGGTTGCCCGCCAGGAGTCGTGGGTCACCGTCGTGGCCAACAAAGTTAAATCCCTTTTCACACCGCAGGATAAGCCTGCAACCAACCATCAAACGGAGGGCGACATGCCTTTAACCACTGAAGATACAGAACTGCTTCGCAAAATCGTTGGTGAGGCCATCGCCGCTAATAACGACGCGACCATTAAGCCACTGAGCGAAAGCATTGCAGCAATTCAGACTAACCAGCAGCAGCTCGCTGAGACCCTGACCGCTAACTCCCGTGCCGAAGAAGCAACGAAGCGTGCGGCGGTTGCAAAAGTTCACGGCGAGATCGTTGCGAACGCGCTGTCAGGTGACGCACTGGATGCGATGTTCAAAAACCTGGGCGAAGCCGCACCGCTGGGCACTAACTCCGCACAGGCGCAAACCGAAACCGGCGCACCTGACCCGGCCACTTACTTCAAATAAGGGAAACGCCAATGCCACGTTATCGTCGCGTTAATATCGACGGGGAATCGCTCTACAAGACGGAAACCCGAAAACTCGCAGCGACCCTGAACCCGGGTACGTTTGTTGTCATCAATGCCAGCAATCTTTTTTCGCAGGCCTCTGCACTTGTGGGACGCATGTATGTGCTGGACTGCGCTTATCACGAAGGGCTGGGCATTACCGATCCGATCCCGTCCGGTCATTCGGGTGTGGGTAATTACCTGGAAGAAGGGCGTGAATTCGCTGTTCGTGTCGCTGCAGGTGCCTATAAAAAAGACCAGCCAATTACGGTTGTTGCAGGTCAGGCCGCTGCCGTGCCTACTGCTGCGGGCACCTATCAGGTCATCGGTTACTGCCAGGATGACGTCACCACCACGGCGGTTGACTTCATCCGCATCCGCGCGCGCGCTTCCAGCGTGACCGTTGCTTAAGGAGAGCATCAATGTATTTTTCTGCTGAAACACTGGCGACCAACAGCCGCCTGCGCACGCACTGGAATGAGCTGTGGGCTAACCGTAACATGTGGGATGCCCAGCACCGCGCCATGATGGCGGTAAACCGTAATCTCATGACGCCTGAAATGCTGGCGGCGAATGCCCTGGCTGGTGACGGTCTCGGTCGTGAATTCTGGGCTGAAATCGACCGACAGGTCATCCAGCTGCGCGATCAGGAAATCGGGATGGAAATCGTCAACGATCTGATGGGTGTACAGACGGTATTGCCGATTGGCAAGACTGCCAAGCTGTATAACGTCGTTGGTGACATCGCCGATGATGTCCTGGTTAGTCTGGACGGTCAGCCACCGTTTTCTTTTGACCACACCGAATACGGCAGCGACGGTGACCCGATCCCGGTTTACACCGCAGGTTATGGTGTGAACTGGCGTCTTGCTGCGGGCCTCAATACCGTCGGTATTGACCTGGTGCTGGATTCGCAACTGGCGAAGATGCGCAAGTTCCATAAACGTCGCGTTAAAGGCTATCTCGACGGTAACCCGACCATTCAGGTGCAGAACTATCCGGCCCAGGGCATGCGCAACCATCGTAACACCGCCAAGATTAACCTCGGTTCCGGTGCTGGCGGTGTAAGCATCGACCTGACGACGGCAACGCCAGCGCAGCTTCTGGAGTTCTTCGGGCCAACCGGGGCGTTTGGCATTACCGCCCGCGCTAACAAAGTCACTGCGTACGATGTGCTGTGGCTGAGTGCTGAAATCATGGCGAACCTGTCGAAGCCGTACACCATTGAAGTCGGCACTGGCGGTAATGCGCTTCTCAGCGGCAATGTCCTGGACGCCATCCGTAAATTTATGCCAGTGAAAGATATCCGCCAGACCTATGCACTAACCGGTAATGAATTCCTGGCGTATGAACGTCGTCAGGATGTGATCACGCCGCTGGTAGGGATGGCGGTTGGGGTGGTTCCGTTGCCTCGTCCGATGCCGCAGAGCAACTATAACTTCCAGATCATGTCTGCAGAAGGTTTGCAGATTAAACGGGATGACGATGGCCTGTCTGGTGTTGTCTACGGTGCTGACCTGGACTAAGGAGAATTTATGCCGAAGTTTGAAGTCGTACGTGGCTGGCATGGCGTTAAGGTTGGGGATGTGCTGGTTCTGGATAAAGTTCATCCGGCGCTGGAATCTCATCTTCGCCTGATGCAGGGGGAAGCGGGTGGTGAAATTACCCCGGCAACACCGGGCGCGGGCACTGATGTGAAATCCCGAAAAGAAATCATTGCTGAACGTCTGAAAGAACTGGGGATCGAGTTCAAAGGCAACCTGGGTGCGGAAAAGCTTTCTGAGCTGCTGCCACCTGGCGAGCTTGAAAACCTGTTCCCTGCTGAATAACCGCCGCGAAAGCGGTTTTTTTATGCCCCGTTCCGGCGGGGCGTTTTATTTCAGGAGTCTGTCATGGTCTCACAGGAACAGGCGCAGCAGTACCTGAACGGGCAGGGCATCGCTTTACCCGACTTCGTGCTGGCGGCGCTGATTGACCAGGTCAACGGTCTAGAGGAATGCCTGACACTTCATTATCCGGCATCAACAGCGCTGCTTATCCAGCTTTACCTGCTGGCGCTGATGGGGCTCGGGCAGGGCGATAAATACCTCTCCAGCCAGACCGCGCCTAACGGCGCTTCGCGTTCATTCCGGTATCAGTCGTTTTCTGACCGCTGGAAAGGGGCGCTGAGCCTGCTGCGTGGGCTGGACAAACACGGTTGCGCGACGGCGCTTATTCCACCCGATCCGACTGCTGCGCCAGCATTTGCGGGGATTTGGGTTGGTAAGGGCGGTTGCATGTGCAACGGGGGCCGGTAATGGCCTGGGTATCGGTAAAGCAGCGACTTCCGGAGCCGTTCGTTAAGGTCTGGGTGATGACAGACAGCGGCAGGAAGGCCACCGGCTACATCAAAGGTAACGGTGAATGGTTCATCTTTTGCCGTGAGGTTGCAGCCGGGAAGCCTGAAGTGATCCGCTGGGAGGAGCCATGAGCGCGACAGCGAACTGGGTATATACCAACCTCGCGACTATCTACCCGCGTACGTACGATGACTGGAAAGGCACCTGGCTAACCGGCACGCCGTATCTCATCGACTGCACATGGGAGATAAACCAGGAACAGGCGATCGATGATGCCGGTACCGAGTTCACCACCAACCTGATTATATCCACCGAGCTGAAGCACAACGGCGCTGATGTCCGTAAACCGCTGCGTAACGACTATGTCGCAGTGGGTGACACAACCGCTGAGTCTGACCCGGTAAAGGCGAAAGGTGATGTGATCCGGGCGGTCAAGATGTGGGATATGTCGTTTTTCGACGAGGAGCCCGACTACAAAATCCTGACATCTAACCGTAACGCCCTCGGCGCCTGATAACCCCAGGAGACAACGCTATGCCCGTTAAAGGTATCAAACGTGTTCAGTTAAACATGGGTAACGTGATTGGAAACATCACCGGGGCAGTGACAGAAAAGGTGATCACCGAAGTCATGATCGTCGGCTCCGGTTACGCAGCGCAGATAACCCCGATTCACACCTCCACGCTGGTGAACAGCATGTATCGCGAACTGAAGCCAGAACCACGCGGAATGACCGGACGGGTGGGCTATACCGCGAATTATGCCGCGCGGGTGAATGCGGCCGGTGGCACGTTAAAAGGCAAACCGCGCCCGGACGGCAGCGGTAATTACTGGGACCCGGACGCTGAGCCAGATTTCCTGCGTAAAGGGTTTGAGCGCGACGGCATAGCCGACATCAAAGCCACCATACAACGAGGCTACAAATTATGACGCGAAGCGAGGTTTTTGACGCGTTACGCGCCTGGCTGCAGGGCCACGGTTTTGATACCGGCTACCGCGTACAAAAGCGGTTCTGGGTCGAGGTGGAAGATTCACAGAACGATCGCTATCTCGTTATCCAGCAACAGGGCGGTGGCGCGGCAGAAGAAGCCATCACTCGTGACTACTTCCGCTTCATCCTGCTGACCGGGCAGAACGACGCTGATGTTGATGCGGTGGAGAACACCGCCGACGCCATCCGCCAGGCCATGCTCGATGACCACCACACCGAATGCATCATCTCAATGCAGCCAGTCGGGGGCGTTCCCGCCTTCCGCACCGAAGAGGGCCGCTGCGCCTTCGAAATTAACTTCCAGACCATTATTTCCCGATAATACGGAGTAACACATATGACTTGTGAATCAGGTGCATTCACGGGGCGCGACGTCGTCGTTTATTTTGCGATTGGTTGCCCGGAGGTTCAGCCCACGCTGAGCCAGTACAAGCGCCTCGGCATGATGCGTGGCAAAACAACCGGCGTTGAATGGGAAACCGCAGACGCCACGGCTGACCAGAGCGCGGCATATACCCAGGAGAATCTGGTCACGTATAAAAACGTATCCTTCTCCGGCGACGGCGTAAGTCGCAAGGAAGCTATCTACGGCCAGAAGGAAATGAAACGCCATGTTTATAACCCGCCAGGGGAAACCAGCAACCAGCCTTACGTGTGGCTGAAAATCATCTCGCCGTTCGATATCACGGAAGGCCCGTTCCTGGTAACGAGCTGGCAGGATGAATCACCGCATGATGACGTGGCCACGTGGTCGATTGAAGCCTCCAGCGCCGGGCTGGTGGATGTCCGCGACGTCGGCGCGGTCATTAACATCACCTCCCAGCCGCAGAACCGCACCATCACCACCGGCAGCACGCTGACGCTTACCACAGCGGCGACCGTGACGGATGGTTCAGCGCTGACGTATCAGTGGAAGAAGAACGGCACGGATATCAGCGGCGCCACGGCTGCTACCTACACCAAAGCCAGCGCAGTTGCGGGGGATGCCGGCTCTTACACCTGCCAGATTTCATCGCCCACCGCCGGTACCGTCACCACGAGCCCGGCAACGGTTGTGGTCAACGCGTCTTAACTGACAGGGGCGAAAGCCCCTTTGAGGTTTTATGCAGGCAATTACCGATATCGGCCAGGCGGAGATCCGCGTCGGTGGCCGTAGAATATTCCTCAATCCTTCGTTTCTTGCGATGTCGCGGATTGGCACGCCGGAAGAGATTGTCGGGGCGTTCGTGACGGTGCACGGCGGACATTACCCTGAGCACCGGATCAGCGATGTTGAAGTGATGCGCAGCATCCAGGCGCGCTGTTTTGCTGACATGGTTGCTACCGCAGCGAAGGTGGTGCAGGCGGCCAGTGATGATGATCTCCGCCAGGTTATTGGTGTCTGTTCTGTGACACCGAAAGGCAAGCTTTCGTATCGTCCCGGCCTGCTGCCGGTATCACACATTATCCAGCTGGCGCGGCATCTTATTCGCCATGGGGTGGTGGGCGACCAGCCGCAGGAAGCCGCCAGCAAAGGTGAGGGCGAATACTCGGGAAAATTCGATGCCCGGTCTTTCGTTTATCTGGCGGTGGCACACCTGGGCATGAGTGAATCCGATGCCTGGAACATGACCATGACCAGCTTCAGGGCGGCCATGAGCGCCAAATATCCGCAGAAGGAAGCCGCAAAAATCCCTACCGAGCAGCATTACGATGAGGCTATGGACTGGGCAGAGAAGATGTTCGCACTCGATGCGCAGCGCAACGGGCTGCATTAACAGAGGAAAATTTAATGAAAATGTATGAATTACCAGAATCAGTACAAAACGCTGCAGCGGATGCGCTTGCAATAGCCATCCGTGAGAATGGGTGTTATGAGAATAAGGAGGGGATGGCTAAGGCAATTGAGATTGCCGAAACCATCCGCGATGTATTTCTTACCCTTTACTCAGATCAATAAGTACTGATTTGAAAACCAGTCACCGCTATGCATATTTTTTTATTTAGCTGTTTTGCCCGTGTACATGAGGTAATGATGGATAAATCTCTACAAGAAAATGACGCAGGTGGTTTATTAGCCACTCAGCGCCTTCGGGAACTGTCGCTCGAAACCAGACAGAGACTTTCTCATAGGTTCCGTGATATTCAAGCGGGGTGTATTCCCAGGACAAACTCCCCCGGCAATAATCAATCGCGCTTGGTTCCGACTTATCATCCGAGTATAAGCCACTAATCCATTTGTAAAAGTGCTCGTCAAGGATGCGCAGATCTTCTGTAGTGGGCTGCCTCATTGATGGGCGAAAAGAAAACTCGATAAATCCAGCATAATAATTGTCATCTAAACCGAAATCGCACCCAAAAGTCATGAAGTGGCCCGCCTTAAGGTTTACATCTTCAACAAGGCGCTGTAGCCATGGCCAGTCTTTTATCTCGTGAATTTCCACTATGCGTTCAGGCTCCGCTATCAGATCAATACCTCCATTGTTGATACTTCCGTCGTCACGAATTTCTTTCCGATACGGGAAGCGTGTGAAGTGATCGTTTATCTTGGCTCTTTCCATGGTTGTGTCTCCAGTCGTGTGTTTCTGAAGACTATCCTGGGTTCATCACTGATGGAATCCTGATGCCTGAACAGTGTGGGGATTTCATGTTACTGAGATCAAAAAATCATTCCTGCCCGTTGCTCTGACGTCCTCCGCTGTTAGCATTAGAGACTACCTTTTGATGATGGGGATAAGGACGTGAAGAAATTTTTGTTTGCAGGTGTGCTCTCTCTCTTTCTACTGGGATGTGCTCAAGAACGTCCTTTGGCATCATATGACGATATAGGGCTTTGTACGCTCAAAGGGCAGGCAATAGGCTACGGAAATACTGAAATTATGCCGAGAATACAATCGGAGTTTGCTCGCCGCGGCGAGCTTAATATAAGTAAAGCAGACTGCGATACCTATATTCAAACAGGTCAGCAGGATGCACGAGTAAAAATGAAAACCAGTGACAGCATAATTCAGCAGTCACAACAATCTATGACTACGAACGCTATACAAAATCTTTGAAGTGTTTAACAGAAAACCTCATTCAAGCCCGCTTAAAAGCGGGTTTTTTATTACCTGGAGAAATTGAAAATGTCCGAAAACGTTGGTGAGATTGTTTATATCATCCGCGCTGATACTGCACAGCTTCTTACTGCCAGTCGCAATGTCGTCGATATGACCAACGATCTCCAGAGTAATTTTGATGATACTGACGAATCAGCCGATAACCTGAATACGACGCTCTCAAAACTTGCGTCTACGATTAAACTCATTTTTGCCGCTGGTGCTCTACGGGAAATGGCAAAGATGGTTCAGAGCTATCAGGAGATGGCCGAGCGGGTTCAGATGGCAACATCGAGCCAGGAAGAATTCGAGCATGTTCAAAAGCGTTTGCTTAGTACTGCAAATGGCACCTATCGATCACTTTCTGAAGCGCAGGAGCTTTATATCCGTAGCGCCGATGGCCTGCGTAGCATGGGGTACGCAACCGATCAGGCAATTGATGTTCAGGACTCGATGTCTTATGCATTCGTTAAGAACGCCGCCAGCGCGGACCGGGCCGAGTCAGCTATCAGTGCTTTCACAAAGGCGATAAATACCGGTAAGGTATCAGCCGATCAATGGGAATCTATCACCACAGCCATCCCAACCGTAATAAACGATATTGCGAGCGCCAGCGGAAAAACGGCCGCTGAAGTGCGCGCATTGGGTGCCGCTGGCAAGTTGACAGCTTTAGAACTTAGCGAAGGTTTACGTCAGTCTCTTGATGAGAATGCCGCAGCTGCGGCGGGGATGTCGAACAACCTCACTGATGCTGGCGTGAGGATGAAGACAGCTTTTACTGAAGTGCTTGTCGCAATCGAAGGTCAGACGGGCGCACTTCAAACCTTCACCAATGGATTGATTGCCACTGCCGATACTATTCTGGAGTTCGGACGAGATTCCGAAGAAATGGCTGGCTTTATTGATACAGCAACTATTGCCGCAAAGGCTTTCGCGCTTGTTCTGGCTGGACGATATGCTGGTGCCTTAAAAGCGGGTGTAGCCAGTAAAGTTCAACACATCGCTGCAAACCGCCAACTGATTACCGCCGAAAACCAGGCTGCTCAGTCCGCTCTCTTTTCAGCTAATGCCACGCAGCGCAGAACGTTAGCAGATAAAGAAGCCGCAATTTCAGCACTAAATTTAGCCCAAGCGGAATATAACGTAGCGCGAGGAAGCGCAGCGGAAATGCTGGCTCTCGATAATCTTATCGCTGCAAAAACCAGAGCGACTGCAGCATCTATCGCATTAACAGAAGCAGAGACGGCACAAGCTGCAGCTACGGCAAGAGCCTCTGCCGCTGCAAGTGCAGCATCGGTTGGAATGGGGCTGATGCGTGGAGCGCTTTCATTTTTTGGTGGACCTGCGGGTGTCGCGATGATTGCAGCCGGGGCATTACTTTACTGGTGGCAAAGTGCAAAACAGGCTAGGGAAGAGGCGGTAGCATTCGCTGATGGTCTCGATAAGCTTAACGGCGCAATGACGACTATGAGCAACACCCAGTTGCGTGGAGCAATAGCAGATGCGAATACGGCTATAAAAGGTCAGCAGGAAGCTGTGTCTGATTTAACTGATGAAATAAAAGAGCTTACTGATAAACGTGATGATTATATTGCTAAAGGGAAGCAATTTGGTACAACCGCCGAGCAAGGGAATGGGTTGCTTCAAAATGCCGCAAAGTTAACTGACCAGATCAATCAGAAGGAACGTGATCGCGCAGATATTCAGGAAAAGCTAACCCGCACAACTTTAGCGCGCAATGGTATGGAGTCTACGCTTAATAATAACATGCTCACATCTATGGGCATTCATCAGCAGCTTATTGATAAAGGCTCCGTTCTTGAACAAGTCCAAGGGGCTGTCGCCCGGGCTTTTGGCAAGACCGCTGATGAAATAAATAGAGCCAATCAGGCTGGAAAGAACTTTAACCCTAAATCCTTGCAAATATCGCCACCGACTGACGACGGCGATAAAATAATTCTTAATCTGGAAGAGCAAAACGAGCTCCTGAAAATACAGGATGAGCGTCAGCGAGCTATTACGAAAGCACGGATGACTACATCTAAAGTCACGGGTAATCGTAACCAAATAGAAGCTGCTGAACGCTTGGCAGCAGAGAATTATGATCTTCAAAAAGCTGAAGATAAAAGGCGGCAGGCACAACAGAAGAGCGAGCAGCAGGGTAAAAACGCCAGCTCTCAAATGGAGGCAAACGCGCAAAAAATTGCCGACTATAAGCAGCGGGCTGAATCTGCTTCTGGAGCCACTCAGGATTTATCACGCGAACAAGCCATGCTGAGAGCGGAGCAGTCACTCAATAAAAGCGCCACCACCACACAAATTGCCGAAATTAGAAGATATGCAGCAGCTGAATGGGATGCTGCAAACGCTGTTAAACAGCGACAGCAGGCTGAGCAGGGGAGGAAATTCGCTGAGCAGGAAATCGCAGCCGCAAAAGTAATGCCTGATGCCGTTACAGGTGCAGCATTAGATCCGGTTGCGCAAATCAACCTGCAAGAGCAACAAAAGCTGGCAGCGCTCGCTAAATATAGGGCAATCGATGTTCAAAATGTGCAAATTTATGAAGATGCTAAAACCGCAATCCAGGAACAAGCATCTAATGCACGACGGAAGATTGCTATCGAGGAAGCCAATGCTCAGGCTGCTGCGATAGGCGCGATATTAGGCTCAGCTTCCCAGGGTTTCGAAAGCCTTTCTGCCATGATCCAAAACGCATCCGGGAGGAGTAGCAGTTCTTACATCGCTATGTTTGCTGCGGCAAAAGCATTTGCCGTTGCACAGTCAACGTTAAGCCTAAACACCGCAATTATGCAGGCCATGGCAGATCCAACAGCACTTACCCCTGCGCAAAAACTTGCGAACTATGCAGCCATCGCTTCGGCTGGAGCCTCACTTCTCTCCAATATCGCTAGCACGACCATGAGCGGTGGTCGCCGTTACGGTGGCACAGTGTCTGCTGGCAATGCCTACCGCATTAACGAGGATGGGCGCTCTGAAGTGTTCCAGACGGCTGGTGGCCAGCAAATATTCATGCCGAACAAGTCAGGGAAGATCATTCCAGCAGATAAAGCAGGCGGAGGTGGTGTTGTTCAGCACATCACATTTGAAATCAACACTACCGGCGGTATCGACGATGCCACTATAAAGCAGATGGAAGGGATGATGAAGCGTGTGGCTCTCTATCATATCAGCGACCAGTCGTCTCGCCCCGGAGGCTTAATCCAACCGAGGACTAAACGCTAATGCCTGAAATCTTCACCTGGAAACCTCAGCGCGGCTACAGCGCCGAACGCACCCCAAACGTGGCCGTCGTGAAACTCGGAGATGGATACGAGCAGCGCCAGAAGAAAGGCATTAACCCGCTGATGGCTAAATACTCGCTGACGTTTCGCGGCGTTAATGGCTCATGCCGCGTAAACCCGGCGAAGCAGGCCGAGGCTTTTCTGACAGCACGCATGGCGGTGGAGTCTTTCTACTGGACACCATCGGATACGGGGGTACAGGCGCTGTTCGTCTGTCGCTCCTGGAATATGACAAAGACCGGGCCGCTCTATGAACTGACGGCCACATTTGAGCAGGTACCACGATAAAGCCGAAAGGCGGGAGATAATTATGTCTTTAGAAAAACAAATTGAATCTTTGAATATTGAACTTAAAGAATTGCACGGAATTGTTGTTGATACACAACTGGCATTCATTAATTTTCAGGAAGAGGTGAATTCTCGTTTTAATGCGGCCCAGGAACAGGTCGCATTAATTAATGATGAAGAAAAAAGCGCTTCACTCATTTTTAGTGGGGTGATTACTGCTTCTCGGTGAATGAAAACTTAGCGATTAAATCTGCTAACTCAGTAAGGGCGATGGCTACTGCTGGGTTACTGGCCTCGTTGTTAGCAACATCATTTTTTAATGCATTAATTACGGCAGGTTTAATATCTGGAAACTTGGCAGATAAGTTTGCAATAGTATATGCCAGCGCAACTTCAGCAACTGAAGTTCTTGCTTTCAATTTTTCAAATTCTTCTTTAGAGACAGTCATTGGATTTCCTTTTTCCAGAGGTAATCAGCCATCCCTCTTTTTTGAGTGCGTCAGCGTCCCACCACTGACGGGCTGAACCCCTAACATAACCAGGGATGACAATATATCCCATCCTGATATTCGAACAGTAGCCACCTCCGGGTGGCTTTTTTTATTGGAGATTTTCGTGCGCGACATTCCACCAGAGCTAATTATCGAAAGCGTTGATGCCGGAGTTGGCGCTTTTATCGATCTGTTTGAACTCGATCTCCGGCCTTACGGCGGGAACCTGGAGCGCTTTCACTCCGGTACCAACGGCTTTTACAACAATGTTATCTGGCGCGGTAACGCCTATCCCGCATATCCGATCGCTGTCGAAGGCTTCGAGAGCCGGAATGAAGGTACCTATGCGCGCCCGGCCATGGCCGTCGCGAACGTCACGGGTATGATTTTTGGGATGAACCATGATTTCGACGACCTGCTGGGCGTGGTGATCACCCGTCGCCAGGTGCCGGTGAAATATCTGGACGCGGTAAACTTTCCCAACGGTAACCCGGATGCCGATCCCACCATGGAGGCGGTATCCCGTTACGTTGTCGAGGAGATGACTGAAGAGACATCTGAACAGGTGACTTATTCTCTCGCAACGCCGGTGGACTGCGACAACGCTATTATCCCGGCGCGGACTATCCTGGCCGATGTCTGCCAGTGGGTTTATCGCGGTACCGGCTGCAACTACGACGGGCCGCCAGTCGCTGATGAACGGGACAACCCGACCAGCAACCCGGCGCTGGATAAATGCTCTCACCGCCGCACAGGTTGCCGATTCCGGTACCCGCGCCCGTACCCCATGCCAATCAGCAGTTTCCCCGGTTCACAGAAGGTTTCCTGATGCATGAATTACTCGAGTATGCGGCCTCGTCGCAGGATGAAGTGTGCGCGCTGATTATCGACGACACCCGTTTGCACCCATGTCGTAACGTACATCCCGATCCGGCTCACCATTTCCGCATTAGCGAGGCTGACTGGCTGGCAGCGGAGGAGGAGGGCGCGGTCACTGCGGTATTTCATTCACATCCTCAACCGGTACCGGTGCTGTCAGGTGCTGACCGCGCTATGCAGGTAATGACAGGCCTGCCCTGGTGGCTGGCGTGTGACGGCGAGCTGCGAAAGTTCCGCCCGATACCGCACCTGCTGGGCCGCCGGTTCGAGCACGGCGTGACAGACTGCTACACGCTGTTTCGCGATGCGTATCACCTGTGCGGAATTGACCTGCCGGATTTTGCCCGGACTGAAGGCTGGTGGCTACGGGGCGAGAACCTCTACCTGAAGAACCTGGCGGCCAACGGTTTCCGTCAGGTTTCCGCCAGCGAGGCCGTATCCGGCGATGTAATTCTCCGCCAGCCATTCCCGGGTGCCGACCCGTGCCATGCGATGATCCTGCTGGACGATAACATGGTGCTTCACCACGACCACGCCGGGCACCTCAGCAGGCGTGAACCATTCCGCATGGCTTACATGAAACAAACCCATTCCATCTGGAGGCATCACCGGTGCTCATCTTTAGATTTGCGGGGCATTTCCGCCGACATTTCCGCCAGGTCACATTAAACGTTGATACCCCCGCGCAAGGGCTTCGCCTGCTGCTGGCCCAGTGCCCGGAGTTCAAAAAGGACTTTCTCAAATCGCGGGTGCGCGTCCGCGTGGCGGGTGAAGACGTGGCGACGGATGCAATGCACTGGCATCTGGACAGGCGTCTGGATGACGGTTCAAGCGTGCTGTTTGTCCCGGTGGTTGAGGGGGCAATTACCGCAGCAGCCGCCGCGTGGATAGCAGTGGCGGTGAGTGTTGCCTCCATTGCCTACAGCGTTTACATGTCCCGCAACATGAAAACCAAAACTTCAGCCGAGGCGGCGGAAAACAACACCATCACAAACAACTCTTTTACCAGTGCGGAGAACCGCGCCGGACAGGGGCGACCTGTGTCGATCCTGCTCGGGGAAATGGTGGTGGGCTCTAACGTCATTTCCCTCGGTATCGACACCACAAACAACCAGGACTGGACAGAATCAATAAGCTAAGGCGGGAATATGTCATCAGGCGGCGGCAAAGCTTCTACCCCTAAACTCCTCGACGATAACCTCAAATCAAAACAGTTTTATCGGGTGCTGGATCTCATCAGCGAAGGACCGATTTACGGACCGGTTGACCAGTCGCACCTTTCTTCTTTCATGCTGAATAAAACTCCTATCACGGACTCTGCCGGAAACGTCAGCGTGAACGGCGTGAGCGTGGCCTGGCGTCCCGGCTCGGAATTCCAGAATCCCATTAACGGCTTTTCCGCCATTGAGGCGACCAGCATCGTTAATACCGAGGTCACTTTCAACACGCCACTGGTCCGCACAATCACCGATCAGGATGTCACGCGCGTACGGTTGAATATCGGCGTGACGGGACTTGTCGAGCAGGACACGAAAGGGAATCAGAAGGAAACCTCTGTGACGATGGTGATCGAAACCCGCGTTGCCGGCGGGGCGTTCACAATGCAAAAAACAGTCACCATTACCGGGAAAATATCAGGCGAATACCTGGAGGCGCACGTTATCGAGGCACCGGCAACGAAACCTTTCGATATCCGTGTGCGCCGTATCACACCTGACAGCAACGGCGACCTGCTGTCCAACGGTACCATCTGGAACAGCTTCAGCCAGATTACGGACGACAACCTGAACTACCCGTTTTCGGCTATTGCCGGTGCAGTGATTGACCGTGACCAGTACAGGGACACCCCAAGCCGCACCTATCACCTGCGCGGGCTGATTGTGGACGTTCCTGACAACTACGACCCGATTGCCAGAACCTATTCGGGTTTGTGGACTGGCGGATTCAAAAAAGCGTGGACGAACAACCCGGCCTGGCTCTTTCGCGAGCTGGTGAAAAACACGCGTTTTGGCCTGGCCCGGCGCGCGGGCTATATCGATGTCGACGACGGCGCGCTTTATATCCTTTCACAGTATTGCGATCAGCCGGTGAACGATGGCTATGGCGGAAAAGAGCCACGCATGACGCTGAACGCCTACATCACTGAACAGGCCAGCGCGCGCGATATCCTGGATAAAATCGCCGGGATGTTCAGGGGCATTGCCTTATGGGATGGCCTTCGTCTCACGGTCATGCTGGACACGCCTCAGGATCCGGTTGCCACCATCACCAATGCGAATGTTGTTGACGGTAAATTCAGCCGTAGCTCGGTTAAACGGGCCGAAAAATACAACGCGGTGGTGGTGTCCTGGACTGACCCGGATAACGGCTGGGAGCAGGTGAAGGAGTATGTTTCCGATGATGCGATGATCGCGCGCGGGAACTATAACGAGACAACGCTGGAGGCGTTCGGCTGCACTTCACGCGGGCAGGCCTGGCGAGCCGGGAAATGGCTGCTGGAAACTGCAAAACGTGAGAGCAGCCGGCTAACTTTCCAGATGGCCCGGGATGCAATCGCCTTCACGCCCGGCGATGTCGTGGAAATCATGGATAACGACTATGCCGGTACGCGGCTGGGCGGGCGTATTGTTTCACACTCCGGCGCGAATATTACCGTTGATGCGGACGTTTCCAGTCTGGTTTCGCCAGGCGACAACATGTCGCTTATGGGCAGCAACGGAAAGTTTGTGAGATACCCCATTCTGAGCGTATCCGGGCGCGTCATTACCCTGCGCAATGCTCCCGCCTGGGTTCGTGACGGGACTGTTTTTGCCATTTCAGTCAGTGAACTGTCCGTCCGTCTTTTCCGCATCCTGAGCATTGCTGAAACCGAAAATAACTCGGTTTACAGCATCACGGCGGGACAGCATGACCCGAATAAACAGGCCATTGTGGATGAGGGCGCGGTTTTTGAAATGCCGACCGATACCCTGAATGGCTACCGGGTACCGAATATCGAGAACCTTCGCATCCTGAACACCAACAGCGAAACTGTGCAGGTGACGGCGACCTGGGAAACCGCCACCACTACCAAAAAGCTGGTGTTCGAACTATATGTCTACAACGAAAGCGGGGCGGTTGTTGCACAGTATGAAACCGACCAGTTTCGCTATGACTTATACGGACTCAATGCCGGGAATTACATGCTCGGGGTGCGTGGCCGCAACGAGAACGGCATGAAGGGTGCCGAAACACAGGTAAACCTGATTATCGGCGCGCCACTGGCACCGTCATCCGTTATCTGGACGCCCGGTATTTTTTCAGCAGATATCGTTCCGGTTATGCGTGTGACTGCCACCTCCGATACCACGTTTGAATTCTGGTACGGCGGGGAGCACCGTGTCGTTAATCCGGCCCTTATCGAAGACCAGACGCAGTTCCTCGGGCGCGCCAGTCAGTGGAATTTACATGGCCTGAAAGCTGACACCACGTATTACATGTACGTGCGTACCCGTAACGCATTTGGTGTTTCCGGGTTTGTTGAGGCCTCAGGCCAGGCGTCGTCAGATATTCCTGGCATGATCGATTACATCGATGAGGCCGTGCGCGATTCTGAGGCATTTAAGAACGTGCAGGCCGGGATAGATTTCAGTCTTGAAGCGACGATGCAGAACACTCTGGCGCAGGTCGAGGGTGCGCAGATCCAGTATGAGCAAGTCGGTGCTGCCCGCGCTGAGATTTCACAGGTAAAAATCACCATTGCCGATGCGGACCGGGCTTTTGCTCAGTTTCAGGAACTGGTTGCTGTGCAGTTCGGTGAAAGCGCGGCTGAGATTCTGGAAGTTAAGACAGCTCAGGCGACAGCAGACGAGGCATTTGCCGAGTACCGGCTTGAAGTGGCCGCATCGTTCCAGGATGTGGACAGTTCTATTTTGACCATTCAGGAAGCGCAGTCTTCAGCCGAACAGGCCTTTGCGCAGTACCAGACGCAGGTTTCAACACAGTTCGGAAACCAGCAGGCGGCCATTAACCAGAAGCTGACCTCGGTTATTACCGATAACGGTACTGCGAAGGTTTCTTACACGCTGAATCTTGGCGTACGGCGCGGTGAACAGCTCTATAACACCGGCTTTGGAATGTCGCTCGAGCCAAACGGCAGCGGAGGGTATAAATCGACGGCAGTCTTTGCTGCTGACCAGTTCGGTATTTATTCCGGCAGTGATCCGGGTAGTTATGAAGCTGCGTTCTTTGTATTTAATGGCCAGGTGTTTTTGCGTTCTGCGTTTATCCAGAACGGCAGCATCGATAATGCAAAAATCGGCCAGTACATCCAGTCAACAACATGGGACGGCACAGGCAATGTCGGGTGGCATATTAACAAGAGTGGGTTTGCGTACTTCACTGGCGTCACCGTGAAGGGAACCGTCTACGCCAGCGCCGGATCGTTTACAGGTTCGATTTATGCCACAGACGGCGTGTTTAACGGCACGGTTTACGCCACTGACGGGAAATTTACTGGAACAGTAGAGGCTAAGCACTTCGTGGGTGACGTCGCCAACGGACAGGTGTTTGCGGATACCGGTGCATCCAGCAATGAAATCCGGTCCTTCCAGTACACAGACAGCTCGGAGAGTTACCTCGAAAAGCAGATCGTTGTTATGGCCGTAATTGAACACAACAACGCTCAGGCCCAGGAGGGTGCCACGACGGTCACGATAACCATTAACGGCGTGGCGAAATCGTTTGATGTGTACGGGCCAGTTGGTGGATCACGTCCGCGTGGCGGGAGTTCAACGGTCATGCACAGTATCCGCACGACAGCCAGGGTCGTAACCTGCTCAATCCAGGCCGTAACCGGTCTTGGAGGAACAGGAAAAATACTTTCTCCCACAATGCTCATCATGCGTGGAACCGGCTCGTTTGCCCAGACCAACTAACATGAAACCCGTTCCGGCGGGTTTTTTATTGCCTATTTTCAGGAGACACCATGTCCGCAGGAACCCTCAAACTCACCAACAACTCTACAGCGGTTGTTGGTACCAGCACTGTATTCACTACAGATTTAAAGCCGGGCGATTTCATCGTTACCACCATCGGCGGCGTGCTTTACACGCTCCCTGTTGATGCCGTGACAAGCAACACAGCGGCCACGCTCGTAAGCCCGTTTACCGGACCGACCACCACCGGCGCAGCGTGGGCAGCGGTACCGCGTAAAACGATGAACCAGGTCACCGCTGAGCTGGTGGCGCAGTCGACAGAGGCACTGCGCGGGCTGCTTACCGAGAAGGGCGTATGGACAAACTTCTATACGGCACCGGGTGATATCACCGTCCAGCTGACCAGCAGCATGCCTGCCGTAACGGGTCCTGGTTGGCAGAAAATGGCGGGGCTGGTGGGCTCGTCGCTACAGTGGCGGGGGAACCTGCCAGCCGCAGCCAACCTGAACGGCTATGGGCCAACTGCAGCGTTTACCGGGATATGGAGCCGTTCTACGAATACTAATACCACTGCCGCATACAACTTTCCCGAGGATAACGGGCAGGGGGTACTGGAAGTATTTGCTGGGGGGTTATATGGGGGCACACAGAGATACACCACCAGGACAGGCAATATCTATACCCGCAACCTTTCTGCGGCATGGAACGGAACTGATGGTCCCTGGGGTGACTGGAATCTTGTCGGCGTTAACTCGCGTCCCGGTTATTATGAGGGCGATTTAAATGCCCTGCTAACACCCGGCACCTGGTCAGTTACAGCAGCAGCGACAAACGGGCCTGTATCTCCCGGTCAGGCTGGTGTGGCCACCGGCATTTGCGAGGTTATTTTACGAACAAGCGCAAACTCACTGCTTCAGCGATACACCAATATCACCACAGGTGCAGCGAACATCAACCGGACATGGCAGCGTACGCTATCCGGGACCACCTGGTCAGCATGGGAGCTACTTGGAATAAAGGCACTGAATGATATTGGTCTGGGGCTCATAAACCAGACCGCTCTGACGACCCTAGACTGGCAACAGTTTGACTTCGTATCGGGTGCCAGTTATCTGGTCAGCACATCGGTATGGGCCAATGCTCCGTCAGGCGTGTCATACCCAGCAGGCACGCAGGTGTTTATCTCCGTTGATGGAATTGCCTCATCAGGGACTGTTATCGAATTAACGTTAATAGCCAACCAGGCTAATGATGCAAATTACCGGATTTATAAAGTTCGTATTGCGAATGCTAAAGGCGCCCGTACTTTCAGTGTCCGGCAGGCACTTACCAGTGCAAGCGTGGGTTCGACGTCCGGCACTATAGCAGCGGGTAATGACGAACGACTGAACAGCCTGGACGGGAAATCCGGCGGTACCGTCACCGGGCAGATTAAGAACCTGCCGTCTACCGGCCAGGGGGAAACCAAAACTGCGCCATATAATGCCCCAATCACGCACGGCGGCGCGCTCCCACTGTTTGCTCACGGTCACTCGGTTACCATTCAGAAGAACGGCGGCGTCGGGGCATTGTTCACCCTTGGCATGTCGTTTGGTGGGTATATCGGCAGCGCGGGCACAGCGGATGCATCCGGCCCGATGATTACGTGTTCGGATGGCACGGTGTACACGAAATACTGGAACTTCGTTAACGGCTCGGGCGGTATTAACACGGCCAACGGCGGGATACTGCCAACCGTGTGTGATATCAGGCTAAAAGACAATCCACGTCCGGCGCAACCAGGGGCAATGACACGCATCCTCAGTATCCAGTCTCGTGAATTTAACTGGAAATGGGACGGGCGTCATGACCGTGGGTTTATTGCGCAGGAACTAAAAAAAGTTGATCCACTTTATGTATTTGAAGCTGGTGGCGAAGACCCTGACGAGCCAATCCTCAACTTGTCGCACATCGCGATAATTTCTGATCTGGTAGCTGCAGTTCAGGGGCTGCATGAACAAAATGTGACGCAACTGAATGAAATTACGTCACTCAGACAGGAGCTGGACGAACTGAAAGAAAAAGTGGATCAACTCATCGCTAATTAATTCAGCCCGTTACGCCTGCCGCTGTGTGGATCTGCGTGTCGATATGCCTGTAAACAGCGTCTGAAATAATGAGCAGGCGCGACTGGCGACCGAGATTCGCGCACAATATGAGCGAGACGGAATAGCAAGAGAGCAATTTTAATAAAATCTGATGAGATCAAAAGTATTTTTTAATCGAAAACACTCTAAGCGAATTTGAGTTGTAACTTATGGTTAAATAAAGTCAGTAAGATGATTCTTAGATGCTAATCGTAGTGAGGCTGTTAATAAAAACATGTTTTTAAAAACAGTATTGACTGATTTCAATAAACACGTAAATTATATTTTAACGGCACAGTAAGAGTAACAAGTGTTTATATGTAAGTATCGGGTAGACCATTTTGCTGTAAGGGCCACGAAGTTTGTAGTTTGGGCGTTAGTAAGCTTTCAGGCCTGGCAGTGACTGTGCTGGTTCGCAAGATGGTATAGTAAGCGCGACGATGTAAGGCCTTGTTTTATGTTTTTATGCTGGCGGTTTCGTTTATTGATAGTAACCGTATCGGCAAAGGGCAACGCATCAAAGAGTCTATGTCGCGATGGGAGATGTACTTGTTTAAGGTGCCTCGTTTAGTTTTATGATAACGCAGGCAGATGTATAACAAGATAAATAGAGGGAGGTTTTTTAGTATTAATGCCCAATATTATCTGTAGTAAACGGGTGCATTTAAAAGTAGTTCAATAGTAGCATCACTCAATTAAGCCAATTAATGTTAATTCTGAAGTTTGTAGTACCTTAAAAGCCCTGGCTGCAATGGTCAGGGCTTTTAAGATTGCTCAGGTGCTGTCACGTTTGTAAATTTTATCCGAAAAATACTGACAAAACTCGTGTTGCTTATTTTTCAGTAAGGGTCCAGTATGCATCATCGGTTTGGCATACAGACCTTATGAAAGCAGTTTTAGTAAAGCAGTCCTCATTTCAAGTGTTATCTTCAGATACCCTTCTGCATGAGCCTCCTCCTAAGTGCCCAGTAAGTCCTCATCTGAAAGCAGGCCATGTTCGCCACGACGTGTGGTTCAAAAAAAAATTAAAGGAAGTATCTATGTCTAATAAAATGACTGGTTTAGTAAAATGGTTTAATGAATCTAAAGGCTTTGGTTTCATCACGCCTGACAATGGAAGCAACGATGTTTTTGTGCACTTCTCTGCTATCCAGAGCGGCGGGTTTAAGACGTTAGCTGAAGGTCAAAAAGTTGAATTTACAGTTGAGAATGGTCAAAAAGGCCCTTCAGCTGGGAATGTGTTTGCAGTCTGAACCGCAAAACCATCATTAGTTACCCTGCCTGTTTTATAAGCAGTACGCAGGGCTGGAGATTGGGTCAGCATTCTTAATCTCTAACTATGACCTTGCCACAGCGGCAGGGTCATTTTTTTTGTAACGGCATAAGGTTTCAAACCCTTAGAAAACTGTTCTTTTTAAACTAAGATTTTGGGATGAGTGTCAGGGACTGCCCGTACCGTTACTTTGTTTAACTGGTTGTTTTTAAGTCTTATAAAGCTATCAACAAAATGAATATCGCAGTTGATACTGTCCCTTTCAGTCCTGTAATCCAGTCGTGAAAGAGGCTGTTATTTTTCATGGCAATACCTATAGCAAACAGAATGAAACAGCTTGTTGCCGGTCTCTGTGGAATGAATAAAATCGGCAGGCAATACCAAAAATACGCTACTGGAAACCGCCCTCCGAACCCACTAAAGTTGTGTAAGTGACATAATGGCAGGGTTTCCAATCATCCTTGCGGCAGACTCATAAAGCTTTTTTTCGTACGCACTCATTTCGCTGCGTGTAATATGCTCTAATTCCTTTTTCAGGTAGTAAGCAATCAAATCCCGGCTAATGATCTCGTTGTCATCCCGACGAAGAACCTTCAGAACTATGTTGCCGATGATTTCATATTCACTGTTCATTCTTCATTTCCTTTTTTTAAGTGATGAACTATATCAGCTTTAGCTAAGAACATTTTTTGCGAGCTTTCCAGCGTAATGCGTAAAAAAAAGCACCTTTTCGCTATATTTCATACCCCAGACTGGGATAGCAGTTGTGTGGTGTTATGATTCGTTATCCGTCGTACAACAAGGCAATCTCATGCGTACTCCTCGTCAGTTCTACCCGATACCTATGCTTGTTAAACATACCCAACCTTCCGGATTGGAAAAACTGTATCCGGTTCTTGTATCTGATGTCTTCGATGAAGAAGGCTCAAGATATGCGAGGTATGCCAATGGAGCGGAAGTCCGTATGTCAGGGTTACGTTTTTTCCAACTGGAACTTGCGCAGGCTGATCTTGAAAATTTAGTTTCTACTCCTCTCCCTGAGCAAGTTATCAGGCGTGAAAAGTCGCATTAAAGGTATGACTATTAGAGTCTCCAATAAAATCCATGCCGCATCAGCGGGATGGCATTCGAATCAGGCCAGGCCAGTCAACCACCATCTAGCCTTTACCTGAATGTCCGTGGCCTATTCCCGAATACTCACAGCACCAGCATTAACCGCCAGGTGAGGTCATGTACCGTATGAATACAAGCAACGGTTTTTGGCCGTATTTCTGAAGTTTCATGACATGGTTTCTGAACATGCTGATATTACATGATGTGCTGTTTGCCCTGGGAGCGGTGGTATCGCCGACCCTTAATATGCCGCAGGTGCAGTTCCTCGCGATGCCGAATAAATCCAGGGCCAACGTTGTAGGCGTGTCGGATTTGTGTCGCAACTGAGACACACTGAATCCATCAATAAGTATTGCAACGACACGTAATGACACAAATCCGGGAGCGAACGCGGTAAATATGTGGTGTTACAATGAGTTATTCCGCGCTCTACGTTCTTCTAAGCCGTGGGTCGCAGGTTCGAGTCCTGCAGGGCGCGCCATATTTTTCAAAGAGTTACCCCTTTCCCGTCTCTGTTAGTTTCCCTGTTTGTTCTCTGTTTAGATCGCCGCGTTAAAAATCAGAATAAAAGAGTCACTCCCCGTTTTGTCCTTCCCTTCCTTATATCAGCCTTAACGTTTCAGCTTAAAAATCAAGCAGGTGTATTAAGCGATACAGGATGTATTGATAACTGAGTTAAATAATTACTATTTTTCAAATTTCCCTCATCAATGTTTGCTACTTTCTCTGGCAACTAACCTGTATCTTTAGATCCTCTTAACACTGACCAGCCTGCGTTTGAGTGCCTTTTAAGTATGCGGATAAATAACCATGAATGATGGAAAGAGACAGTCTGTGCCTGACGTTGATGAAAAACATCTCTTAGATTTACTCCATCACAATTCCGATTGGGTCTGGGAAGTGGATGCTCAGGGGCGGTACACCTGGGTTTCGGGTGTCGTGCATGATTTGCTGGGCTATGAGCCAGGTTATGTCATTGGACGCACACCTTTCGATTTTATGCCGCCAGGGGAAGCGGAACGCGTTGCGGGTGCTTTTGGCGAGATTGTCGCCCAGCAGCGTGCGTTTTCCGGACTGGTCAACCGCAATATGCGCGCCGATGGCCAAATTGTGGTACTGGAAACCAGCGGCATTCCGCTGTTTAACGATAAAGGCGAGTTAACCGGCTATCGCGGCATCGACAGAAATATTTCCAATCTCGGCGAGCGCGTAATGCAGCTTGAAACCATCTATGATACGACGCCCGTTGCGCTGTGCATGCTGGATCTGGATGGACGGCTGGTGATGTCCAACAAGGCCATGAACGGTTTACTGGCTATTTCGCAGGACGAGGCGACCGACAGCCACCTGGGGCGCTTGATGCCCGACGTATGGCAGCAGTTTCAGGATGATTTCATCATGGCGGAGTCCGGCGTGGACATCCCGGGGCGAGAAATTATCTGGCGCGACCGCTGTTACGATACCCAACCTGTCGCCTTATATAACGCCAGCAATCGCGTCGTAGGGTTGTCGGTGACCTGGGTGGATATCACTGCGCGTCGGGAAGCGGAGCAGAAGCTGGCGGGTGCCAACCAGGTGCTGCAACAATATGCCCAGCGCGATCATTTAACCGGCCTCTATAACCGCCGTTATATGGATGAATGCCTGATTAATGAAATCAGCCATGCCGTCGACAACGGTTTCCCACTGTCGGTGTGCCTGGCAGATATCGATTATTTTAAACGGTACAACGACAACTACGGACATCAGTCCGGCGACAATTGCCTGCGCGCGGTGGCCAAAGCCCTGGTGTCATCCCGGCGGCGTCCCGAAGATAATGTTAGCCGTTACGGCGGTGAAGAGTTTCTGGTGATTTTGCCGCGCACTGACCGGGAGGAGGCGCTGGCGGAAGCGGAGCGCCTGCGTGAAAATATCAACGCCCTGAATCTGCCGCATGTCGCCAGCCCGACAGGTTATCTCACCATCAGTATTGGCGTAACGACGCTGTATGCCTGTAAATCGCTGTCGCTGGATACGCCGCTGCATATGATTGCCAGCGGTCTGATCCATCAGGCAGATACCGCGCTGTATGCCGCTAAAAATCGTGGGCGCAATCAGGTGGTGGCGATGCCGGACAACGCCTCATAACGCCCGATAGGTCCGCTGCGGGCGTCCCACTTTGCCATAAATAATCTCCGCCACAATCTGCTGGCGGCTGGCGGCGAACTCCAGATAACGGCGGGCGGTAGTGCGGCTCAGTTTCAGTTCATCCGCCACCGTTTCTGCGGTATGGCGCGCCAGCGGGTCAGCAAAGAGCCCCTGGACTTTCGCCAGGGTCAACGCATCAATACCTGGCGGTAGCGCTTCTTTTTGCTCTCCCCGCGCATAGGCGTTAAACATATCGTCGATTTGACGCTGGCTGGCGCTGGCATGGCTGGCGAGCAGGGCGCAACGCTGCTGGAAGCGACTCAGGGTTTGCCCAAGCCGCTCATAGGCGATGGGCTTGACCAGATAATCAAACACGCCGCAGCGCACGGCTTCCGACACAGTATCCATATCGCTTGCCGCGGTGGTAAAAACCACGCCGCCCGTATAGCGGGCCTGGGAAAGTTCATGCAGCAGCGTGATCCCCTTGCCGTCGGGTAAATAATTATCCAGCAGGATCAGCGCCGGTTTGAAGCGGGTAATCATCTCCCTGGCCTGCGCCAGATTGCCGGCCAGCCATACCGTCCTGCAGCCGGGAAAGAGGCGGATAAATTCGGCATGCATTTCCGCGAGCGGCGTTTCGTCCTCAACTATTAAAATCGTCAGAGATTGTTCCATTACTCTTTTTCACTTTCGGTATAAAAACGGAAAACAACGCGCCGCAGGGTGGGTTATCGTCGACGGTAATCACCCCGCCGCAGCGATGAACAAAACTGGCAACAAGATAAAGCCCGATGCCGTGCTCGCCGGGCGCATCGGTTTTGGTGCTGACGCCCTGTTGGAAAAGGGTCTGGCGCAGCGCGTCCGGTACACCGCATCCCCGATCGGCCACCTCAATAATCACATCATTGCCTTCATCGCTCAGATACAGCTCTACGGTTTTATCACTCTGAGGGTTATTCAGGCTCGCTTCAAACGCGTTATCCAGCAGGTTGCCGACGATTGCGGCAAATTCAATGCTATCCATTCCTTGTGGGAGTTGATGCAGTACGCTGCCAGGCACCAGCGTTAACGTCAGCCCCAACTCGCGCGCCCGCTGGCATTTGCCGAACAGCAATCCCGCCACCTGACGATCGTCAACCGACTCGCGCAAGCGGTCGATGAGTTGCTGCTGCGCCTCGGATTCGCCTTGCACCATCGCCTGCACCCGATCGTACTCTTTCATTTGCAACAGGCCGTTGAGGGTAGACATCCAGTTAAGGTGCTCATGGCGCAGAGTCCTCAGGCTTTCAACATACTGTTTTATTTGCGTTAGTTGCGCGTTCAACGCGCTGATTTCATCTTTGCTGCGAAAGCTGATGATCGCGCCTAACAGCGCGTTCTGGTAGCGGATCGCGCCGCGATTGGCAATAACGCTTAACCCATTAAACGTGCACATCACGTCCTGGCGCTGTTCTTCAATCGTGTCGGTAAAAAAGCCGCAAGGATTGACCACATCGCCGATATAGCGCCCGAGCCACTGACGGCCCGGAGAGGCTAAGCCGAGCATTTTACGCGCATTACGGTTGATTGCCGTAATCATCCCATCGGGATCGACAGCGATAAGCCCTTCGAAAACCGAACCAAACAGCGCCTCCTGCTGACGCACGACCCGGGCGATTTGCTGTGGTTCCATGCCGAGCATCTGGCGACGAATATGCGCGGCGAACAACCACGACAGCAGCATCAAAATAATCAGGATGACGACAAACACACCGGCTAACGGCAGAAGAAAATCCAGCCGCCAGCTATTGATTTTACTGACTAAATAGCCCAGCGACACCACGCCTATTACCTGTTGGTGCTCGTCAAAAATCGGTGTTTTAGCGCGCATCGCCATGCCGATAGATCCTTCACCGGTAATAAAATAGCTTTCGCCTTTCTCCAGCGCGCCGGGCTTGGTCCATTGCATGGGATAGCCAATTTTGGCCGGATTAGGATGGTAAAGACGAACAGAGTGGCGGTCGCCGATTACCACGTAATCGAAATCGGAGCCGGTGGACAATCTGCCAATGATTTGCCCCAACCGAAGGGTATCGCGGTGTTTTACCGCGTCGATAACGCTGTCGTTGGAGGCGATAATTCTGGCCTGATTCATCGCCATACCGCGCACGTGCTCAGTCAGATAGTCTTCAAAGCTGGCGGAGAGATATTTGCCTAATGCGCTGATTAACAGCGTGGACACCAACAGTAATAAAAGAAATATCCGTAATGGAAAAGCCAGACGGCGAAAAAAACGTAACACGCTAACTTCTTTTTTCCCGGTCATGATAATTCCTTTTAAGTACCGAACCCGGGCAGGTGCCGAATATAGGTTATCAGATTGTTTCTTTATAATGCTCAGACACCGGATTATCGTTGCAGATTGCCGACATTAAATCAATTAAACAAATAAAAACCATGAAGCGCGTCGGATGAAATTTAATTAACCAAATAAAAACCATAAAGTCTATTTTAATCCCTCTGCGCTTTGTGAAATATATCAAAATTCAGATTTTAAATAGTGCGTACCCTTTCACTGCATTCCACACCGCCATCGTAAATGTCCGCGTGGCAGGTTTTTTTAATATTGCAGCAGTTAATTAACATTTATTTTCACCCTTATTCATGGCGCAGGGACGTAGACCTATGTTTGGCAATACCGTGTTTACACGGGTAAAGCGTAACGAAAATAAGAAAATCGCCGGGATAACGCAATTCCTCCGGGAAAACGATTTGAGTATCGATACCACGGTGGAGATATTTATTACGGCAACGCGTAACGATCGTCTTATCGCGTGCGGTGGTTTAGCCGGGAATATTATCAAATGTGTCGCTATCGATGAGTCGGTGCGTGGAGAAGGTTTAGCGCTCACGCTGGCGACCGAATTAATTAATTTGGCCTATGAACGTTTTTGCACCCAGTTATTTATCTATACCAAAAGCCAGAATGAAACGCTGTTTAAGCAGTGTGGTTTTTTTACCCTGGCGGGGGTGCCGGGTGTGATGGTGCTGATGGAAAATAATGCCACCCGCCTGCAACAGTACGCCAGCTATCTCACCACGTTGCGCCGCGTCGGCGACAAAATCGGCTGCATCGTCATGAACGCCAACCCGTTTACCCGCGGTCATCGTTACCTGGTGCAACAGGCGGCGTCGCAATGCGACTGGCTGCATCTGTTTTTAGTCAAAGAAGACACGTCGCGTTTCCCTTACGAAGACCGGCTGGCGCTGGTACGCGCCGGGACGGCAGATATTGAAAAACTTACCGTGCATCGCGGCTCGGAATATCTCATCTCCCGCGCCACGTTTCCGTGCTACTTCATCAAAGAACAAAGCGTCATTAATCACTGCTACACCGAAATCGATCTGCAAATTTTCCGCAATCAACTTGCTCCCGCGCTGGGTATCACTCATCGCTTCGTCGGTACTGAACCGTTTTGCAAGGTGACCGCCCGCTACAACGCCGATATGCGGCGCATTCTCCAGGACCCGGCCAATCCCGCGCCGCCCATCCAACTGGTGGAGATAGCGCGGCTGCACTATCACGGCATCGCGATTTCCGCCTCCTGGGTACGCAAGCTGCTGGTAAAGCAAGATTTCGCCACCATCGACCTGCTGGTTCCCGACGCCACCGCCCACTATTTACGACGCATGTTGCCTGACACCGACCTGCGTTCGTCTGCGCTTAAAACCGAATCTGCATTAACTACAGGTGAACCATGAAAATTAACCGTCCCGCCGTCGCCGGCACGCTGGAGTCCGGGGATGTGATGGCGCGCATCGCGTCCCTCGACTCGCACGACATCGAACTGCAAATCAACAGCAGCGTGGAAAAACAGTTTGGCACCGCCATTCGCGCCACCGTCCTTGAAATCCTGGCGCGCTATCAGGTACGCGGCGTTCAGGTGTTTATTGATGATAAAGGCGCACTGGATTGCGTTTTACGCGCGCGTCTGGAAACGCTGCTGGCGCGCGCCGGGGAAATCGAGGCTTTGCCCTGGGAGTCGCGCCCATGAAACTGACTGCCGAACAACGTAAATCCCGCACCCGCCGTAGCATGCTGTTCGTCCCGGGCGCCAATGCCGCCATGGTCAGCAACGCGTTTATCTATCATGCCGATGCGCTGATGTTCGATCTGGAAGACTCGGTGATCCTGCGTGAGAAAGATGCCGCCCGCCGCCTGGTTTTCCACGCCTTACAGCACCCGCTGTATCAGGACGTGGAAACCATTGTGCGGGTAAATGCGCTGGATTCTGACTACGGCGTGGCGGATCTGGAAGCCGTGGTGCGCGGCGGCGTGGATATTGTGCGCCTGCCGAAAACCGATACCGCCCAAGACGTGATTGATATCGAAAACCACATCGCACGTATTGAAGCGGAATGCGGCCGCGAGCCCGGCAGTACCGGCCTGTTGGCCGCCATCGAATCACCGCAGGGCATTACCCAGGCGGTCGCTATCGCCCATGCCTCGCCGCGCCTGATCGGCATTGCACTGGGAGCAGAAGATTACGTACGCAACTTGCGCACTGAACGCTCGCCGGAGGGCACAGAACTGCTGTTCGCCCGCTGCGCTATTCTCCAGGCGGCCCGCGCCGCAGGCATTCAGGCTTTCGATACCGTTTATTCCGATGCCAACAACGAAGCCGGTTTCCTGCGTGAAGCCGCGCACATCAAGCAATTGGGTTTCGACGGCAAATCGCTGATCAACCCGCGCCAAATCGAACTGCTGCACAACCTGTATGCCCCGACACAGCAGGAGGCGGATCACGCCCGGCGCGTGGTGGACGCCGCTGAAGCCGCGGCGCGTGAAGGGCTGGGCGTGGTATCGCTCAACGGCAAGATGGTGGACAGTCCGGTCATTGAGCGGGCGCGTCTGGTGCTGTCCCGGGCAGCGCTTTCCGGTATTCGTGAGGAGTAACAACATGCATCAAACCACACAACGGCAGGCGCGGGTTAGCGCAGGGAAGGGCGACCATCCGGCATTTCAGCCAGCCTCTAAGCTCAATCTGCAAACCCAGAAGCCGCGCGACAAAAAACTGTGCGCCACCCTGCAGGAGGCCATTCGCCGTTCAGGATTGCAGGACGGGATGACCATCTCTTTCCACCACGCCTTTCGCGGCGGCGATTTGACCCTGAATCTGGTGATGGACGCCATTGCCGGAATGGGATTTAAAAACCTGACGCTGGCGTCCAGTTCCCTCAGTGATTGCCACGCGCCGCTGGTCGAGCATATTCGCAATAACGTGGTGAGCCAGATTTACACCTCCGGTCTGCGCGGGCCGCTGGCGGAAGAGATCTCACGGGGTTTACTCGCCGAGCCGGTGCAGATCCACTCTCACGGCGGCCGCGTGCAGTTGGTGAACAGCGGCGAGCTGGCGATTGACGTGGCGTTTCTCGGTGTGCCGTCCTGCGACCCGTACGGGAACGCCAATGGCTACACCGGCAAAGCCTGCTGCGGCTCGCTGGGCTACGCCAAAGTAGATGCGGAACACGCCCGCCAGGTGGTGGTGCTGACCGAAGCGCTACTGCCGTATCCGCACCATCCCGCCAGCATCGCCCAGGATTGCGTCGACCTGATCGTGCAGATCGAACAGGTCGGCGATGCCGACAAAATCGGCGCGGACGCCACCCGCATGACGTCGAACCCGCGCGAGCTGCTGATTGCCCGCCATGCCGCCGATGTGGTGGTCAATTCCGGCTACTTCAAACCCGGCTTCTCGCTGCAAACCGGCACCGGCGGCGCATCGCTGGCGGTGACGCGCTTTCTGGAAGACAACATGCGCAGCCGCAACGTCTACGCCGACTTCGCGCTGGGCGGCATTACCTCCACCATGGTCGATCTGCACGAAAAGGGATTGATCAAAAAGCTGCTCGATGTTCAGAGCTTTGACCGTGCCGCCGCCGAGTCGCTGGCGCGCAATCCCAACCACATAGAAATCAGCGCTAACCAGTACGCCAACTGGGGCTCCAAAGGCGCAAGCGTTGACCGGCTCGACGTGGTGGTGCTGAGCGCGCTGGAAATTGACACCCAGTTTAACGTCAACGTACTGACCGGCTCCGACGGCGTACTGCGCGGCGCATCCGGCGGTCACTGCGATACAGCCGTCGCGGCGGCGCTGTCGATTATCGTCGCGCCCCTGGTGCGCGGGCGTATTCCCACCCTGGTGGATAGCGTGACGACCTGTGTCACGCCGGGCTCCAGCGTTGATATCCTGGTGACCGACCACGGCATTGCTGTCAATCCGGCGCGCCCTGAGCTGGCGGATCGCCTGAAACAGGCCGGGTTGCGCGTTGTGACCATCGAATGGCTGCGGGAAAGGGCGCGCATCCTGACCGGCGATCCCTGTCCGATTGCCTTTACCGAGCGGGTTATCGCCGTGGTGCGCTACCGCGACGGTTCGGTGATCGACGTGGTTCATCAGGTGAAGGAGTAGGCGATGGCGCGCTTTGCGGATCGTGCCATAACGCTGCCGGAACTGCTGGTCAGCCGGGATGCGCGCCAGGCGCGGCAAACGGCCTGGCTTAAGCAACATGGCGTGACGCTGATTTCCTTTACCGTGGTGGCACCAGGGCCCGTGAAAGACAGCGATCTCACCCGGCGGCTTTTTAGTCACGGTCTTCAGGCGCTGGAGAGTATGGCGCGCGACGCCGTTTGGCCAATTATCACCCAGGCATCCTTTGCCTTAATCACCGGCCCCGAAGCCCTGTTGGCGATAAACGCCCCGGCGCAGGCGGTGAAACGCGCCGCCATCGCGCTGGAGCAGGCACACCCGCTGGGGCGGCTGTGGGATATTGACGTGTTAACGCCGCACGGCGACATCCTGTCCCGCCAGCAGTTTTCCCTGCCACCCCGAACCTGCCTGGTGTGTTCTCGCGCCGCAACGCTGTGCGCCCGCGAAAAATCCCACTCGCTTGCCGAACTGCTGGCCCATATGGAGATGCGCCTGAATGAAGCCGAACACGCTTGAGCCCCAGGTTATTGCGCCGCACATCGCCGCGTATTACAGCGACTGCGGCTGGCGCGCCATGCTGGCGGAGGTGAATTTATCGCCCAAACCTGGCCTGGTGGACCGCTACAACAGCGGGGCACACAAGGACATGGCGCTGGAGGATTTTTACCGCAGCGCGGACGCCATTCGCCTGTGGTTGCCGCGCTTTGTGGAAATGGGCGCATGCAGCGCCGGACTGCCGGAGAACGCGGTTTTAGCCGCGATCCGCCCAATCGGTCTGGCCTGCGAAGCGGCAATGTTCCGCGCCACCGCCGGGGTGAACACCCATAAAGGCAGCATTTTCTCGCTGGGGTTGCTGTGCGCGGCGGTAGGGCGATTAACCCAACAGCAGCAGCCGGTCACGCCAGAAGCGCTGTGCCGCCAGGCTGCGGGGTTTTGTGAAGGGATCACTGCGCGCGAGCTGGTTCAACACAACGCCGGGCAAACGGCGGGGCAGCGGCTCTATTTGCAGCTTGGCCTGACCGGCGCGCGTGGCGAAGCCGAGGCCGGGTTCCCGCTGGTGCGCGACCATGCGTTACCCCATTACCGCGCACTGAAAGCGCAGGGCATTGATCCTGAACTGGCGCTGCTCGACACGCTGCTGGTGCTGATGGCGCGCAATGGCGACACCAATGTGGCCTCGCGCGGCGGCGCGGATGGCCTGCACTGGCTGCAACAGCGGGCTATCGCGTTGCTGCGTCAGGGCGGTATCCGCCGCGCAGGCGACCTCCACGCGCTCACTGAATTTGATAACGCCTGTATCGCCCGCCATCTCAGCCCCGGCGGCAGCGCCGATCTGCTTATCGTCACCTGGTTTTTAGCTGAAATTTCAAACGTTCATTTTCAATCACTTACAAGCACAAGCTTTTCATGGAGAAACAGCGATGACTGCTTCAAAAGATAAAATATGGAAGTTACTGGCCCCGCTGGTGGTAATGGGCATCATGTTGCTCATTCCGGTCCCGGACGGTATGCCGCCGCAGGCATGGCACTACTTTGCCGTGTTTGTGGCAATGATTGTCGGGATGATCCTCGAGCCTATCCCGGCGACGGCGATCAGCTTTATCGCCGTGACGATTTGCGTTATTGGCAGCGATTACCTGTTATTTGATGCCAGCGAACTGGCCGACCCGAAATTCGACGCCGGTAAGCAGGCGCTGAAGTGGGGGCTGGCGGGGTTTTCCAGCACCACGGTGTGGCTGGTGTTCGGGGCATTTATATTCGCGCTGGGCTATGAAGTGACCGGTCTGGGGCGGCGTATCGCGCTGTTTATGGTCAAGTTTATGGGCAAACGCACCCTGACGCTCGGCTATGCCATCGTGATTATCGATATCCTGCTGGCACCGTTCACCCCGTCGAATACCGCGCGCACCGGCGGCACCGTATTCCCGGTAATCAAAAACCTGCCGCCGCTGTTTAATTCCCATCCCAACGACCCGTCATCGCGCCGCATCGGCGGCTACCTGATGTGGATGATGGTGATCAGTACCAGCCTCAGCTCCTCAATGTTCGTTACCGGCGCGGCGCCGAATGTGCTGGGTCTTGAGTTCGTCAGTAAAATCGCCGGGATTCAGATTAGCTGGCTGACCTGGTTTTTGAGCTTCTTACCGGTGGGCATCATTCTGCTGATCGTCGCCCCGTGGCTGTCTTATGTGCTGTATAAACCGGAAGTGACTCACAGTGCGGAGGTTTCCAGTTGGGCCAGCGACGCGCTGAAAGAGATGGGCGCGTTGACCCAGAAAGAGATCACCCTGATTGGCCTGGTATTACTGAGCCTTGCGCTGTGGGTGTTCGGCGGTGAAGCTATCGATGCTACGGCGGTGGGCTTGCTGGCGGTATCGTTAATGCTGGCCCTGCACGTGGTGCCGTGGAAAGAGATCACCAAATACCACAGCGCCTGGAACACCCTGGTGAACCTGGCGACGCTGGTGGTGATGGCTAACGGCCTGACCCGTTCCGGCTTTATCGACTGGTTTGCGAAAACCATGAGCACCCATCTGGAAGGGTTTTCGCCCACCGGTACGGTGGTTGCGCTGGTTCTGGTGTTTTACTTTGCGCACTACCTGTTCGCCAGCCTGTCAGCCCATACCGCGACCATGCTGCCGGTGATCCTGGCGGTGGGCAAAGGGATACCCGGCGTGCCAATGGAGCATCTGTGTATCCTGCTGGTACTGTCTATCGGCATCATGGGCTGCCTGACGCCGTATGCCACCGGCCCTGGCGTGATCATTTACGGCTGCGGCTACGTGAAATCCAAAGATTACTGGCGGCTCGGCGCGATTTTTGGGGTGATTTATATCTCAATGCTGATGCTGGTCGGCTGGCCAATTCTGGCGCTCTGGAACTAATATCCGTTTTGTTGATAAGCGCCTCGTTGGGGCGCTTTTTTCTGCGTTTTACCACCCCCCAATCTTTTCCCCTGCGTGAAGTGGTTCAGGTTAGCGGAATGTTATAAAGTCGAAAGCTTGTTTGACTTACTTTACTTATTCCAGGGAGCATGACCCATGAACCGGCAGCGGCAAGCCGATCTGTTTTTAGTCTTAACCACGCTTATTGCCGCCTGCGGCTGGATTTTTTCTAAAGAAGCGATTGCCGGAATGCCGGTATTTGCGTTTCTCGGCGTGCGGTTTTTCTTCGCCTCACTGGTGCTGTTGCCGTTTTGTCGCGGTCAGCACATCCCGCGCCACCAGTGGCGACAAGTGCTGATCAGCGGATTATGGATGGCGCTCACCATGTGCCTGTGGATCTACTCGGTATCCAGTACCCCGTCGCTGGGCGAGGGGGCGTTTATTATGAGCCTCGCGATGCTGTTTGTACCACTGACAGCGTGGGTGATGATGCGGGTGCGCCCGGCGCGGGCGTACTGGGAGTGCCTGCCGGTAGCAGCGATAGGGCTGGCGCTGCTAAGCCTGCACAGCCCGGTGTCGTTCCATCCCAGCCAGGGTTGGTTTTTACTGACGGCGCTGGTGCAGTCGATCTCGTTTTGCTACACCAGCCGCTGCGCCCGTGAGGTGCCGTTAATCCCACTCACTACGGCGCAGTTGATGATCACCGGTATTGTTGGGCTGGGTATTTCCGCCGGGTTCGAGCACATTACCCAACCCTTTGACCTGTCTATTGCGCTGTGGGTGCTGGCCAGTATTTTTATCGCCACCAGCCTGCGTTTCGCGTTGCAGCTTCAGGGGCAAAAATACGCCGCCGTCGCCAGCGCCGCCCTGATTATGGTGCTGGAGCCGCTGTTTACCGTTATCGCTGCCGGGATTTGGTATGGCGAGCGTTTACCCACGCAGAAAATTATCGGCGGGATTCTGATTCTGCTTGCCCAAATCTGGTTCCGCTGGCGGATGATTAACCGCCTCTAAACGTCCTTTCCGAAAACAGTCATTTTGACAATAAAGTTAGTCAAAATGACTGCCTCTCTGATAGTCATTTTAACATTTTTAATCATCATAAAATTAAATAAAACATTTAAAATCACGTGCTTATAAAGTTGGCATGCAACTTGATATATGAGTCATATCGCATTCGAATTTAATTTCATGAACACAAGAGGTTGATATGGCTATTCTGGTTAAGAACAACATTTCCTGGGTTGGACAGCGTGACTGGGAAGTTCGCGATTTTCACGGCACCGAATACAAAACGCTGCGTGGCAGCAGCTACAACAGCTATCTCATCCGTGAAGAAAAAAACGTACTGATCGATACCGTCGATCACAAATTTAGCCGCGAGTTCGTGCAGAACCTGCGCAGCGAAATTGACCTGGCAGATATCGATTACATCATCATCAACCATGCGGAAGAAGACCACGCAGGGGCGCTGACCGAGCTGATGATGCAGATCCCGGATACCCCGATCTACTGCACCGCCAACGCTATCGATTCCATTAACGGGCACCACCACCATCCGGAGTGGAATTTCCACGTGGTGAAAACCGGTGATTCCCTGGATATCGGCAACGGCAAACAGCTGATCTTCGTTGAAACCCCGATGCTGCACTGGCCGGACAGCATGATGACCTATATGACTGGCGATGCGGTGTTGTTCAGTAACGACGCCTTCGGTCAGCACTACTGCGACGAACGCCTGTTTAACGACGAAGTGGATCAGACTGAGCTGTTCGAACAGTGCCAGCGCTACTACGCCAACATCCTGACGCCGTTCAGCCGTCTGGTCACGCCGAAAATCACTGAAATCCTCGGCTTCAACCTGCCAGTGGATATGATCGCCACGTCCCACGGCGTGGTCTGGCGTGAAAACCCGACCCAAATCGTCGAGCTGTACCTGAAATGGGCGGCGGATTACCAGGAAGACCGCATCACCCTCTTCTATGACACCATGTCTAACAACACCCGCATGATGGCGGACGCTATCGCCCAGGGCATCAACGAAGTTGACCCGGTGGTGGCAGTGAAAATTTTCAACGTGGCGCGTAGCGATAAAAACGAAATCCTGACTAACGTATTTCGCTCAAAAGGCGTGCTGGTGGGCACCTCCACCATGAACAACGTGATGATGCCGAAAATCGCCGGTCTGGTGGAAGAGATGACCGGTCTGCGTTTCCGTAATAAACGCGCCAGCGCATTCGGTTCTCACGGCTGGAGTGGTGGTGCGGTGGACCGTCTGTCTACGCGCTTGCAGGATGCCGGTTTCGAAATGTCCCTGAGCCTGAAAGCCAAATGGCGTCCGGATGTCGATGCTCTGGAACTGTGCCGTCAGCATGGCCGCGACATTGCCCGCCAGTGGGCGCTCGCACCGCTGCCGGAAACCACGGTGAAAGCGCAACCGAAGCAGGATGATGACAACAGCGCCGCCGCCGCTGCCGACCTCGGCCCCTGCATGCAGTGCAGCGTCTGCCAGTGGATTTACGATCCAGCCGTTGGCGAACCGATGCAGGATGTCCAGCCGGGGACGCCGTGGAGCGACGTGCCAGATAACTTCCTGTGCCCGGAATGTTCACTGGGTAAAGACGTGTTCGACGAGCTGGCAATGGAGGCGGTATGAGCCACGGGATTGTGATTATCGGGTCGGGCTTCGCGGCCCGGCAGTTGGTCAAAAATCTGCGTAAACAGGACGGCCAGGTGGCAATCACCGTGATTGCCGCCGACAGTATCGACGAATACAACAAGCCCGATCTCAGCCACGTCATCAGCCTGCGCCAGCGTGCTGACGAGATGACGCGCCAGTCGGCGGGCGAGTTCGCCGAGCAGTACAACGTGCGCCTGTTCCCGTACACCTGGATCAAAGAGATCGATGCCGCCGCCCGTCTGGTGAAAAGCATCGATAACCAGTGGTCTTACGACAAACTGGTGCTGGCGACCGGGGCCAGCGCGTTTATCCCGCCGGTGAACGGGCGTGAGCAGATGCTGACGCTCAACAGCCAACTGGAGTATCGCGCCTGCGAGTCGCAGCTGTTTGATGCGCGCCGGGTATTGATTGTCGGCGGTGGCCTGATTGGCAGCGAACTGGCGATGGATTTCACCCGCGCGGGCAAATCCGTGACGCTGGTGGATAACGCGTCCAGCATTCTGGCGTCGCTGATGCCACCGGAAGTGAGCAGCCGCCTGCAACATCGCTTAACGGATATGGGCGTGCATCTGCTGTTGAAATCGCAGTTGCAGTCTCTGGAACAAACCTCGGGAGGTATTCGCGCCACCTTCGATCGCGAACGCCAGGTCGAGGTGGATGCGGTGATTGCCGCGACCGGCTTACGCCCGGAAACCGCGCTGGCCCGCAGCGCCGGGGTAGCGGTGAATCGCGGGATTGTGGTGGACAATACGCTGAAAACCAGTCATCCGGATATCTACGCGCTGGGCGACTGTGCGGAAATCGACGGTCAGTTACTGCCTTTTCTGCAACCGATCCAGATTAGCGCCATGACGCTGGCGAAAAACCTGCTCGGCGGCAACGCGCCGCTGAAACTGCCCGCCATGCTGGTCAAAGTCAAAACGCCGGAGTTACCGCTGCATCTGGCTGGCGAAACCCGCCGCAGCGATCTGAACTGGCAGATTTCTACCGAAGCCCAGGGCATGGTGGCGAAAGGCGTGGATGCCGAAGGCCAGCTACGTGCTTTTGTGGTGAGTGAAGACAAGATGAAAGAAGCCTTTGCGTTGCTGAAGGCCTTGTCTGCGTAACGTATTAACCCGCATTTTTCAACGCACAGGGAGGTGCGATGTCAGTGGTTTAGCACTTTTTTGCCCCGTTGCCCCGGGGCGTTTTTATTTCAGATTTTCTTAATATTTTCCGGGATAACGTGCGGCTTATAGTGGCGGCGGCGCTTGAGGCTTTTTGCCTCATAAATGCAGGGTAGTGAAGTGGTGTTGTGAGGCAGAAAGAAGAAAGCCCCGAAGGTAATTTTCAATTAACAATGCACTGCACCCATTTAGTTGGACTCTCAAACTGGAGAGTCCTATACCCGGCCGTAAATATACCCTCGAAGAACGCCTCGAAGTCGTTATGCACTATCTTGCTAGCGATGAAGGCTATCGGTTAACTTCAGCCCGTTTCAACGTTCCCAGAACCCAAGTGAGAATCTGGGTTGCAGCCTATGATGCTTATGGTGAAGAGGGACTAAAACCCAGAGATAAGGGCGTATCCATCGATCCTGAAATCAGAATTGAAGCTGTGAAAGCGGTGCTATCCGGTCAGATATCTCAGACACAGGCCGCGACTAAATTCAATGTTGCAGGTGCATCATCTGTCGCCAAATGGTTAAAAGTGTACAAAGAGCAGGGTGAAGAAGGGCTTCGCTCACTCAAGGTAGGCACAAAAAGGGTATCTTACATGGCTGAACACCCTGAACTTATTGAAGCAGCAGAGGAACGATCAAAAGAGCAACGGATTCATGAGCTGGAAAGGAAGGTCAAACGTCTTGAATTACGGATACTTTATCTTCAAAAGCTGAAAGCCTTAGTTCGGTAAGAGATAAAGTTCGTGTTGTTGACGAACTAAGGCAGCATTACCCGCTTGATCAGCTGCTGAGTACCGCCCGGATACCCCGGAGCACGTTTTACTATCATCTCAAGGCGCTTCGGTCTCCGGGAAAATACGATGAAATAAATCGTCGAATCAGCGAGATATATGATGAAAACCAGGGCCGCTATGGCTATCGACGGGTAACGCTGGCGCTCAGAAGAGAGGGGGGAGTAATCAACCATAAGGTGGTTCAACGCCTGATGAATGGCCTTGACCTAAAAGCAGCTATCAAAGTAAAGCGCTACACCTCCTGGCGTGGCGAACGTGGGTGTGCTGCTGACAATCTCCTGCAACGAAACTTCAAAGCCAGCCGGCCCAATGAAAAATGGGTAACAGACGTCACGGAGTTCGCTGTCAACGGCCGTAAACTTTATCTTTCTCCAATCATCGATCTCTTCAATAACGAACTGATTTCCTACAGTATTTCAGAACGCCCGACAATGCCGATGATTGACGATATGTTGATTAAGGCATTCGCCAGAATGGACGCAGACAGCACGCCAGTTCTTCACTCAGATCAGGGCTGGCAATACCGGCATCGGTGGTATCAGTATCAGTTGCGGGAGTTCGGAATTCTGCAAAGCATGTCCCGCAAAGGAAACTGTCTGGATAATGCCTGCGCTGAGTGCTTTTTCGGGACGTTAAAATCAGAATGCTTTTACACCCGTAAATTTAACGATGTCGACGAACTTAAGGTCGTTCTTGAGGATTACATTCGGTACTACAACACGCGGCGAATAAGCCTGAAATTTAACGGCCTCAGCCCGGTTGAATACCGCCTGAAGACCTACCCGCTACGAATTTGACATGGTGATTTTCGTTAATAAGCACCATAAAGTAACTGATGATAAGGCGTAATCAACTTGAGCAGGCTCTTTATATTTCTGATGATGGTGTTAAAGAAGCCATCCAGTTCTTAAGCCTGCACAACGGCTGACATGAATGGGGTATATGTCCGCTATGAGCGAACAGCAGACGTTTAGTCTATGACGACTGGGGTTTGCATTAAATTAACCATAACATCCCCTACTGGCACCGCTCATTAATTTCTATCTGAGTTACGTGACTACGATGGTCAGGTAGCAGAGGCAATGGCCATGGTGCGTGCGTTGAACAAAATGACGAAGGCAGGTATGCCTGAAAGCGTGCGTATTGCCTGAGCAGTGGGCTGTTACAGGAAGGTTCGTCTCAAATCTGATTTATTCAACAAAGCCACACCAATAGTCAATCCTGTAAGAACCACTGCAAAGAGCGGTACTCCAATTCTCATTAGAGCTAGGCCTACAGACCGTTTCCTGAAGACCCAGTCAATTAGTGAGCGCAGAAAATAGCTGATCAAGATGATGACTCCAAAACTTCAACAACTGAATGGTTAGTGTTTCGACAGAATAAAGTACAAGATAGAGTAAGCCTTCGCCACCATCGCAACCGGACGATTAGCAATACAGCAAACTCAATTCCTCTTTCCCCTTCAACTAAATCGATCATTGAGGAAACATCCTGAGAGCTCGGTGTGACTGAGAAGCGGGGGTGAGAGTGCCATTCTCCAAGGTAGTTGAATCGATCATATTGATGCCCTGTTCTGTGAAAAAAAGCATTTAGGGCTTCGTTATGTGTATCTGAATCGCGAACAAAATGAGCTTCCCCGCCAGTCTGACTATCAATCGACAGGTCAACGACTCGAAAATGGCCCGGAGCAATTTGTTCTCCCATCATCACACCACCAATTTCTCTGCCGCCAGCGGCTTTGAGGGCTTTACGCAGCTTGCCTTTGACATTTTCAGCGATCTCAACCTGCATCATTTTCTCCGGGGAACAAGTCGGCTAGCAATTGCTGGTAAGCCTCGGGATCTCCTGGTTGTACTTCTATATCCCATCCATCACTTTCTCCAAGATCAATTGGTCTAACGTCAAATGGGGCGGTGAATATCCAGCTGTCAGTCATTCCGATAAGGTAGACGGAATAAGGGAAAATTGTCGAATTGGGGCGGGCGAGAAGATCAGCTGCATAACGAGATAAGTGCGCTGCAATAACGGAAACATCGGCGTCATCTGCAATTAGCGGTTCCCCAAAGGCATCAAGTTGTGAGTATGGCTGCGAAATCTCGCTTTCAGGCCAGGCTATGCCCTGCTCGGAATACCAGTTTTCTATCCGCTGTCTGGCGGTAAGTGGCGTGGGATCTATACCCGGGCGTAGTCGAACGACTATACCCCCAGCCCCACCGCCGAATACTTGTGCCCAGCAAATCGGTTTCTTTGCCCTTCGTGAAATTGATGCGCAAAGATTGAAAACCACCGGGTCAGCGGTTGCGTCTATGATTAAATCGCTCTCTGCGATATATCTCATCGTTGCAGAAGTTGCTCCTCCACTCTCTTGCCCACCTAAAACTGTAGTGCGGCTAATAACTTCGCATTCGGCATTGACTTCCTTAAGCCTGGCTGCCAGTGCTTGTGATTTATGCATACCAACGGCCCGCCAATCTAACTCGTTGCGAACCAGATTCCCTGAAGCAAGTAAATCTCCATCAACGAGTACAAATTGCCCAACACCAGATCGAGCGAGATGTACGGCTACTTTTGACCCAACGGATCCGCAACCGACTATTGCAACTTTCGCAGTTTTAAGACGAGCAAACTCGGGAGCAAGACGCACACGGTCAATATCAACAATAATTTTGTCGTAGTTGACCAGCTTGCGATTGTCTGAAGCACCGTAAGCCATTGAGACCTGATGATTAGTGCCATTGAAAAGAATAAGCCCTAAAGGACCTGATACCTGTAATAATTCGGGGAGCACAGATTCGAAGTTGTGGCTTTCAAGCAATGAAACCAGTTCATCAAGATTGTCGTACGCGACTGATGCGCCTTCGGGCATACGGATAATCTTAGTCGCTACAGTACTCGCCCCGTAACCACGCCTGTTCGGTGCGATCCACATAGAATCATCTGCAGGTCCAATTCGTGTAAGCTGAGCTGCAAAAGCACCAGCATAAAGGTGCTCTTGAATTTCCGCATCGACCACCTGACCCTCTTCTACCATCAACAAACCTTCAAAGACTCTTGGGGAGTAAAGGAAACGAAATACGGCATTTCTTGCCCGCTGAGCGGGAAGAACTCGATGTTCTGATGGAGCGGGTTCCCCAGTTTCCTGCTCGGATAAAAGTAAACGATAGGCACTTTCAATCATCATTGCGCCGGTGATTTCGGGAGTCCAATTATCTGAGCGAAACTGTAAACAAAGTTCTCCAGCCTCTCCATATTGATGATCGGACAAACGTTTCCCATCCCGTGGAACGACTGAAGGAGGAACATCAGGGAAATATTCGGGGTATGTAATTGTTAACGGAATTAGACGTTCTGCAACTTGCAAATCAAAGTCAGCAGCAAGTCGCAAGTTACTGACTACATGCCACTTTATATTAGTGAGCCATGTATTCCGCTCTTCCAGATCCGAAATGGTGGTACGTTCGGACTGCACACGGATAGACTGGTCAACCCACCAAATCATGCAAACCCCTTTGGTGAAGTTGGCTCCCGACGAGTATTTGGAAATGCCTGTGTGCTCGATGCAGCAACCCCCAGAGCTGCAACTCCTGTTGCTGGTTGCAACATTGATCCTGGTGTAGGGCTAAGGCGTGTTGCAGCTCTGTCTGCTACCGCTCCCATATGAGGTCGGACGCTTTCAACTAAGCGGCGTTTTTCAATCTGATGTGCTAAATCTCTAAAATCTTGCCGAGCCTGGTCGAGCCACTCGTAGAACGCATCTTTTCTCTCAGGATGATTCGGCCATTTATCCGCGAAATTTTCGAGGGGGTCGGAAGGGTTACGAATGATATAACGATCCCCATCACGTACGATAAACGAGTCCATTTGAGAAAGGATTGAATAGAGAGCATCGGCTATCTTTACTTCACCATTATAAGCATGCGCGGCAAGGGTAGTAATAATGATCGATATAGGGCGCTCGTCGTAACGCTTTTCAAACATACCGTCACGGTGGCGTTTCAAGATCATTATCGCTGATTGGAGCGGGGTCCGAACTTTGTAGTCAGGAATCTCCTCAACACTAGCTTTGATTGATTCCGCAAGCATTTTTCTCCGCTGTTCAAAAACATCCCTCATCCGCATTTTGAACCACTCAGCATATCCCTTGGGATTTGATCGCTGCCAATTATCAGAAAGCACCTGGTAAACAGGAGATTCGATATCAGTAATGACCATTGCTGTCTCGGACCATTTGAGATCGTAGCCATAAGTCTCAAGTAATATACGTTGCTGGGTAGCGTTAGGGAGAGAGGGGACGACATCCATGTGAAATTGCGCGCCGTCTGCATAGTCCAGAACCCAGCAGCGCCGGCCTTCACGAACAGGCTTAACCATATTTTGAGCTTTACGATAAGCTTTGATCTCATCGCCGACCAGAGTCTTTAAATTACACTGCGTAAGATCCTTGGTACCGAGGCTTTGGAGTAAGCAAACAGAATCTACATCGTACTCCTCAGCATCATTCAAAGGACGAATCGCTGTACCCAGTCGGAATGAACCCTGTACGTAAACTTGTGGATCGTATTTGGCAACGGCGGACTCCGGACGGTGAAGCCATTCTCCAAGTGATTTATAGCTCCGACATGCCTGCTCGTATCGTGAGTCACTGATTGCAAGTTCCTCGGCTAGTGCGGTGAGAAAATCTTCGGCATTTTTTGTTGGCATGCCCCTACCCTCCCTGATTATGTCATTGTTCTATCATAAAATATGAAGCTATTTATATCGTTACGCTCAAACTCCAACTTAGCTCTGGCTCACTATCTTTATCCACTGATCATTCTTTTTGAGAATAAGTGCTCACAAACAGTGAACACATTTCCATGGCATAAACCGCTTAAGTTTCGTCTACAAAATTACCATCGTAATCGTACGTAGGATATGGAATTATCGGAGTTCTATTCAATGATGGAAGCCAATAATTTTGATGATTAAAGCATCAGTTTGGTAAAAACAGCACCGATGCCTTAGTTATTCCTAACATATCGATTTGTGGTCACAATCAAGGAACCGTCAACTGCTGATTACTCAATACGTGTCAACTCGTAATGGCCAACAGTTTTACGGCTTGTGAAGTAGTTCCCATTAAGTATGCGTTTACCTTTTAGGCTTAGTTTTAGAATTGCCGTTCCTCTATACGGAGCTTCTTCGTCAAAATTTGCTTTATGTTTAGGAGTTGTTAAAAAGACATAATAGAGAACCGCTCTCCCAGTTTCTTCATCCTTCTTAGGTTTAGCCACTAACGTCTGTGAGTCTGAGCCTTCAGCTTCAACATCCATTCCAATTTTAAGAAAGGATTGCTTAATCGTTGCATTAGCTCGTGATGTACCTTTTTTATCTCCCCATTCCCAATGGATAACCATATCCCAGGTTCCATTTAAATCAGGGAAGAGAAGATCGTTTAATATAGGCAAAGCTTTCCATAGCCGGCGCCAACCAAAGTAAAACAGTGATAATAAAAGGGCATTGAGAAGTAGTGAGCCCCCTGTTGCAATTGATATAGCAGAGGAAAAACTTATATTTTTATCGAATGCAACCCATAAAATCCATAAAATCAGACAGCATATAACTGCATAGACCACAGCAATCAAGGATATAACTTTCCCTATTGGAATTAAGTTTATCATTGTAACTCCTCATAGTGAGTTTCCTTTCCATTCTCAAATATAGAAAGACGCCCGCCTTCGCTTACAATGCCTGTAAATTTTATTTCTTCGATAAAAGAACCATAGAGTGCTGCAACGAAACGTCCACCGACAAACCTTGATCTGTCAAACCAAATGCTAGGTATTATTTGAGGGGAGAAATATTGTGCTATATGTGTAATATTTCCTGATTCATCTAAAATGTGAAAACCGTCATGATATTTATTGTCTTTACTTGATATATCAGAAAGTAAATCTATTGTAGAACCATTCTGTATAGGGTTTGTATCCCGCAGATTTGTTATAGAAAGGTTTTTGGTATCATTGCAAATAATTAACCCGATCCCAGTGAAATTACTATGGATAGATATTTTCCAAATATCATGGAGTAATTCATACAGTAACTCTTTTGTCATTATTTGTTGTATGCTTATGGTTAGGGTGAGTGATTAATGCACATTATCCGATACCTTCTTTTATAAGGGAAGGAGTTATTTTCAATTGCATGAGTTTTCAGTAGTAGAAGTATGAGTATCTATTGATATGCATTAATGGACAGGTTGTGTCCCTTTTGCAACCATCTTTCAACGCATTGATTTTAATGTTTTTTATTCTATTTTCGTATTGTGATACGTGGACTTAACCCGTCCACACGACTGCACATAATCCCATTCCTGCTTCAGCAACCTGGATGCCGGAATGGACCGACACGACAAACTTGGATATCGACTTGGATTGATACTGACGCGCCTTAACAATGGCGAGTCATTGACCCTCAGGGGACTTGCTGACGAATTTAACGTTTGCGAACAAACAATACGGCGCGATCTGACTGAGCGCCTGGCTTACCTGAACCTGCTCCGACAGGGAAAGCAGTACCGCCTGCCTATTCGGGCTGCGATCTTGTAGAGTCGGACGCCACGCCATCCATTACGCCAGCATACGACTCAAAAGAGATCGTCAATCGATCAAAACGTGTTTGTTCGGCGTGGATCACTAGTTCAGCACTTTTGGTTTTATTCATGGCATTAGACTCGTTATCGAAGAGAAATACTGACGGAATTCTGTCCGTGAGTGGCAGATACATCATGGCCAGTGATAGATAGAGCAGGAACAAATTTGTAGTCCCGTCCTGCGCGGTCATAAACCACGTACTCAGGGTGGTTGCCTGCCTGCAACATCTGGCCAAAACGGAACACCGTACTGGCGGGGCTGATAGCGATTAGGTGCACCTTTGCAACTCTCATCACATCTTGAGCGTGAACAATTGCTGCTCGCGCAGCTCGCGAAAACTGTTCAAGATCCTCCGGACACCCAATACAGCCTGCTCCTGTCTCTGAGGTAGTGACGCGAATCCAAGGGATTTTGCCGGAGTCGACTTCGCCTCTGAATTCAGGAGACAGTGAATCTTCATCAAGACTGGCCGACAGCTCAAGTGTTATAAAAACTTCGTCTGTGCGCGTCGGAGGCAGAGGACTAACTCTAAAAGTACCTGCTGGATGAGCATTAGCCTTTGAGTCCCACGCCCAGGTCTTTCGGCCCCTGTCGTACTGGAAAACTTGAATAGCCTGCGCTTCACCCATCACTCGACCGGCCAAAACCAAGGTAGGGACATGGTGCAAAGGGAAGATGGCAAGGTTTTCGGTGCTCAAACCGTTACTGGAATTAAATCCAGTAACGAGCTCTCGAATATGATGCTCATGCTCACGCAAATATTGATACCAAAACTCAGGTAGATGACGGTCGTCTCGCTGTGATTTTCGTCGCATATAATGGACAACACCTGGTTCCATGGCTCGTCTGGTCGCCACAATGGCTTCAATCAGCTCAGAGTCGTGAAAGTAGGTCGGCACGTTTGCTAGGTTTGCATGCAAAGTCACTGCTTTTGTGCGCTGAAATGCTAATGAGTCCAGATAATTTCGTACAATATCACGGTGAGACCGGCGCATTTCATTCAGAATTTCGGCGGTGTAATACTGAGGTGCAAAAGAATCAATCAGGCGATGGTGCTCATCACACATCAACATGATGTTTTCGGCAACATTGGCAAGACGGTGTGAATCAACCTGACTCCCCCTAGGCCCCTCGGGATCCGATGCGACGATATGTGCCAGATATCCAACTCGGGCAGCTTGGGTCCATAAGGCAATCTCTGACAGATCATGCGCACAGCCTTCAAACATGCATCTTGCACCCGCATCAGCCCAAACTTTTTGCGCCGTTTTCTCTGAGATCTCTTGCCCCCGACCTTTAGTTCTTCCGAGTAGCCCATCACGGGCAGCGATGAAAATATCCACTGCGTCCTTACTCTTTACAGGCGTAAATGTCCAAGAACTGTCAGCGGTCTGGGCAGAAAGGAGGGCTTCAAGCCCCATATCTAGACTATATAGCAAGCATTTTGGGACTAGCTTTTTCAGACTTACTTTTGCTTTCGGTCCAGGATCAGCAAGGTGAAATGCGAGCCCTACCTCATCAAGATCAACCAACTTGCAGAGATACCCCGCAGTGACGTATGCCACTCGATGCTTTTGTGCCAGACATCTATTGAGCCAGACGGCCAAGTTATCGTCACTAAAATTACTTGTAGTCGTAGTGCTGCATGTGGAGGTTGATGAGCCTAAAGACATTGTATCGTCCTAATCCATGACTAAGTTCTAAATTGAACAACATACAGATATGGGTAAAAAGTAAGAATTCAATGGCAATGTGCGATTTTTCAGCAGGCTTGTAATCAGTGCCAACAAACGACCTATGCGGAGCCCTTGCTGCTTCGACGAAAGCGGCCCCAATCACGACCTGATAATGCGAACTGTGAAACAGAACTGTCTAAACGGACATACCAATTATTTGCAGATATCAGCCTGAGCGTAAAACATAGACTGAGTCGTAAAGAGTTGGTGATGTAGCGTCTTCCACCTTTGCGTCCAGATCCGCCGAACTTGTCTAGAACGATGGATTGTGTCATGGATGCACTCGGATGAGTGCCGCTAGATTAAGTACTTTTGACCTGCTCACCGTTAATCAACACTAAGTGTTGTTAGCTACTTCCGCTTTTGGCTGTGAGTTCAACCGATGGATGCAACACATTGGTTAAAACGCTCTGCGGGTGATTCATAGTCTAGCGTTTTTCTTGGCCTCTCGTTGAGCTGCCTGGCAACACTGTTTAGTCTTTGCTGGCTGTGAACCGATAAGTCAGTTCCTTTTGGAAAATACTGTCTGAGCAATCTGTTCGTATTTTCATTGGAGCCGCGTTGCCAGGGGGATTGAGGATCGCAGAAGTAAACCTGAATATCTGTGGCTACAGTAAACCGGGTGTGACTGGTCATTTCAGCGCCCCGGTCCCATGTTAATGTTTTATAAAGCTCTGTAGGTAATTCCCGGGCTTGTTTGATAAGTGCAGATATAACCGTTATGGTCTTGTTGTCCCTGATCTTGGCCAGCACAACAAAACGGGAATGACGTTCTACGAGGGTGACGATATAGGAGTTTTTAGAACCCTGGATCAGGTCACCTTCCCAGTGACCCGGTATGGCTCTGTCAGCGGCTTCAGGCGGCCTTTCGCTGATAGAGATTGTATCCGGGATTGACCCTAGTCCTTTCCCTTTAAGCGATGATGCTCTGGATCTACGCACGACTCTCCCGCTTCTGAGGCATTGCTGCAGCTCTTTTTTTAATGCACCCCGGGTTTGTATAAAAAGCGTTTTATATATCGTTTCGTGTGACACATGCATTTCCTGATTATCCGGATAACAGCGTTTCAGCCAACCGGTGATTTGTTCCGGCGACCAGTCCTGATGCATCTTCTCTGCGATAATTTTACACAGTGCGGATCTTTCAATTAGCTTGCAAGGTTTTGGTCTCAGAGCATTTTCCCACGCAGCAGTATCAGCTTTTGATGCACGGTATTGTTTTGCACCACCGTGCCTCTTGATCTCGCGGCTAATCGTTGAGGGTGCTCTCGATAGTTTGTTTGCGATCGCTCTGATGCTGATTTTTGCTACCAGCGCTCTGGATATTTCCTCTCTTTCATCAAGTGAAAGAGCCAACGGATGTCGCTTTCGGACAGGGGGACGATATCCACCAGTCTGGTGGATAGTGGGCATAATAGAAGAATGATATCTGTCGAACATTCTGGCGATATCATGCAGGGAATCACCTTGCTTATACCTGTCCCAGATAATCGCTTTCTGTTCTGGCGTGTAGTTAATACGCGTTCTTCGTTTCATGGCAACACCCCCTTGATTAAGGATAGCGTTGCATCGACCCGTTGAACTCACAGCACGAAGCGGACCTTACTGCTTTCAAGATCCGTTCTGCCGTCAGTTAGCCCAGTTTTCCAGAACCAGTCCGGGCACACGCTCAAACTCTCGCACGTTGTTCGTTACCAGTACGGCGCCAGCGGCGATAGCATGCCCGGCAATCGCCGTGTCGTTTGGACCGATTGGCGTCCCGGCCGCAGTCAGTGCGGCCTTAATCTCCGTGGTTGCGTCCACCGCGGCGCGGTCCCAGGGGAGGATTGCATCGAGACGGGCGCAGAAAGCTTCGACGAGCAGGCCGTGGCGGGGGGATGCCTTCTTTCCGATCGCACCGAAACGCATCTCGGCATAAGTAATGGCCGAAACCACGATGCGGTGATTACGCAGCACTGCCTGCTCCAGCCGTTTAATGACAGTTTCCGGCTGCTCACGCATGATGAACGAGCAAATGTTGGTGTCCAGCATATAGGTCTTGATCACAGGTCAAACCGTCCTTCATCGCTGACGACGTCCCCACGCTCGGCCATAAAGTCCGAATCGGCTTTTTCGAGCTGAGTAAACGAACCCCATGTTGGGCGAACGGGACGAAGGATGATGCTGTCACCTTCCCGGACGATCTCCAGTTCGCTCACTCCCTCAAAATCCAGGTCGCGGGGCAGACGGATGGCGCGATTGTTGCCGTTTTTGAATATCGATACGGTTCTCATAGTATTTCTCCTGATAGGTTAGCTTTAAAGCATATGCCGAGTATAGGCAGATGTTGAGCATATGTATAGATGTGACTACTTCGGAGTGATAGAAGTGCACAAGCGGTGCATGCAAAAATGCCCTACATACCTCAATTAATCTTTTCTTCACCTCAGATCTGAATAACCAGAATCGGATCTTGCTCAATTAACTGGCGCAGTACAGATGGTTGCAGAAACATCGAAATGCAAGGAGTAAGAAGCAGCTGAATGGATAATTTGGCTGTGGAAGAGTTTATTTAGCTTTTGCAGGAAACAAAAAAGAGCCCATGTATTCCATGGACTCTTTCTGAGATGCCTCGATTATTCTGTCCAACTTTTGGGGGGCAGTACACCAACGAGGCTACCTGCATGCATGAACAACATCAGGATAGCCTCTTACCTGTCGCAAGACAAGGAGAAGAAAGCATGAAACTGCCGCGAAACGCCCTGATCTGGTGTGTATTTATGGTGTGTTTGACACTATTGATATTCACGTATCTGACGCGAAGTTCGCTCTGCGAACTGAGGGTGAAAGACGGAAGCAGGGAGGTCGCTGCGTTACTGGCTTACGAATCTGGTAAGTAGCACCTGGAGGCGGGGGAAACCCCGCCTTTTCAGGCTGGTGTGGTCAGGCATGCCAACAGCGTCTTTTAACAGGGCTGTCAGTGTTTCGCTGGCAGCCCTTTTCTTTAAAAGCGATACGGGAAATTCAGATTATTTCAACTCCAGCACCTGATGGTTATCGGTTCGATTTTCCGCCAGTTCGTCTGCATTTGCCGCCGTGACCAGGCTTATCTGGTGTGGCGCAGTGGCTTTGGCAAATACCCGATGCCCTTTCTGATTCACCGCCAGGCGTAAGCGCATGCGTTTTACTTCGCTATCAACGGAGGACAGCGTGCCCTGTTGCGCCAGCGGCGACTGGGTATATAGCAATTCGAAAATCCCCTCCCGCTGTGGGCCCAGTTCAAACCACTCTTCATAGCGGCTATTCATGGCTAAGCCCACCAGGAACGATCCGGCTCGGGCGCGGCCCACGTTAAAGGCGAATCCGGCTTCGCCCATGCTCTGCTGCCGCGTATGGTTAATCACTTTAGTGACGCCACCAGGACGCAAATCCAGCAGCCCGAGCGCCACGCCGGTTTTGGCGGTCGGCTGATAGGGGGCGTCAGGGTTGCTGCTGAGCGGCGCATGAATATGCAGCGTAGGGGTATCGTTGCCAAAACGGTCGGCCATTCTGGTGAATATCAGCGCATTTTCACCCTCATCGGCCAGGCCCCACAGGCGAGAGATCCACAGCGAACGGCTGGAATTGCCCGCCAGCAGGATATGTATCTGCTCCGGCAAGGGGATAAATGCCTGGCCGAGTGCGGCGATAAACTTATCAATACCCAGGGCGATGCGTTGCTCAAGATATTCCGCCAGTTCGCCATACGGGATCACGAAGTCGCAGCTGACTTTTTCTCCCGCCCGGTTGAACAGGTCCACCGTGCAGGTTTTATCTTCAATATCCGGCTCGGCGGTACAGGGTGTTTCCCAGAATGGACGCAGCTCGCTGATCAGCAACATAGTATTGCTGTAGGCCGCCTGGGTTTTCTCAAGATAAATTTCCGAACCCGGGAACGGATCGGCATCCAGCGGCCGGGTAAAGGCGATTTGGTATTTCTGGCACAAATCGAGGTTATTACGAAAAACCCGATAGGCCATATTTTCCAGCAGATTTTCGCCGCCCAAAAATTTGTCCCCCGCCGGGGCGAAATGCTCAAATACCCGCTCGAAGCCCTCGTCCTCCTCGTCTTCTGAAGGGTGGCGGTAGTAGCCGAAATCAAAATCGGTAGTACCGCCGCCAAAATCAAAAACTGCATAGGCGGCACCCTGTTCGCCGGGTTGGATAGCCAGGGCATCCAGCGCGCACACGGCATAGGCGGCGGGCTCGCTGGCTAACTCTTCGACGCTAAACGCGTTAAGAAACTCCGGCTGCGCCACCAGCGTTGGCGGCAGGCTGCGCTGCAATCCACGTTTAAAGCTGGCGAGAATTTTTTCTTTTACCTCGCGCGGATACTCCACCGGAAAGGTCATGAAATATTCCAGCGAGATCCCGCGCCCGCGCCAGTTGATGGTCATACCTAAAAACCAGGCGTAAAGCTCAATGGGATCGAAGGGATAATCACCGCTAACGTCCAGCCACTCTCCGCGCGTCGGGTTATTTTGGGTGAGCGGCGCGAGCGTGTGTTCGCACTGCTGCTGGTCGGTAAAGACCACCTGATGATCGCTGGACTGGCGCAGCGCCCACTGTTTCAGCCGGGTTAAAATACTGCTGACGGTATAGATATCGCTCTGGTTATCGCGCAGTTTCGCCTGTGCCTCGTGAGAACAGTGCACCATTTCCCAGCGCACGCCGGGACGGTAGGCCTCGTCGGTCCATTCGCTTAACAATGCCTGCAAATCGATGATTTCCAACACCGTCGGGTTTTCAAAATGATGCGGTTCGATGCGCTCATAGAAATCACGCACACCGATGCGCATTAATTCTTTGCGGCCGTTTTCGGTTTCATAAGCCACCACGGTGCTGCTGGTGCCGAAATCGATGGCAACGCAGCCGGGGCGGATATCCCGCGCCGGATCGCGCGGACGAATGTTCAGGGCTTCAAGGGCATTGGCGTCCTGCCCCCACATTTCCCACATCCCTTTATTGATATCGGTAAAGGTGAGGGGATCGATTTTCGGCAGGCGGTTTACCTGGTAATCCAGTTCCACCAGCGTGGTATTCAGATGATCTTCCCACCCATCCAGCCAGTTGCGGCCAGGCTCGCTAAGTGAACTCAACCTGACCGGCATATCGATCAGAATATCCGCGAACACCTGTTTCGTGACGGATGCGCAGGGAATGGAGGGAAATTGATGCCCCGGATTAGCGGGAGGGTTATTACCATCAAGATCGATAAACCCTTCCACGACGTTAAACGCGTATTTATCGCGCAGGCGATTCTTGTCGCCCTGGCGCAGCGGGTTTTTACGGTTTTTGGCAAACAGCAGCATTTCGTTGCGGGTCGGCACGCGCCAGCCTTTGAGCCCCAGCCAGCGCAACTCACTGCAGAACGCCTGGTTCTCCTCGACCAGCCCCGGCGGGTAGTAGCGATTATCATGCGTCCAGAGCAGCAGCCGATCGTCCTTCGCCTGCACCAGCCATTTCATCTGCTCGCCATCAACGAGTATGCCAAACGTCTCTTTGCTTTTTAGCTCTGTCCAGAAGGTATCAACCAGCCCGAGCCAGGCGCGTTCTTGTAGTTTTTCCAGCATGTTTCTTCTCTTCGTATCCGTCTTTATCTGATTACTACAACTGCACCAGCGGCTTACGAACCCGCTTGCCCGCGCTATTAATCAGCCCAGGCAGCCAAAGCGCGGCGATGGTGTCGCCCTGGCCGACGCCGTTATGGATTTCATAGTTATACGCACTGGCGGCGGCCACGGTTTCGAGTTCCGCCAGCCGGTCGATCCACAGCCGGTTATGCAGCGAAAGGGCGTAATCCAGGAGTTGTTGTTCAGCGTCGTTAACCGGCGCGGCGCGGGATTTCGCCCGTTCGGAGAGCACGTCCCACAGGCGTTCGATGCGATCCCAGTGGCTGGCGATGACGATCACCTGCTGGAACTGCTCGGTTTCGTCGTCGGGGAGTGGGCGGCGTAGCCATTTCTCCTGGAGCTCGGGATCGTTTTTCACTATCGCGATGATGCCCCGCAGCGGTTGCAGGGCGTCAGATATCGGCTCCGGCGCGGGCTCGTTTATCGGCGGCGCGGCGGGCAGGGTCTCTGGCGATGTCTCACTCAACTGACGCCAGGCGTGCTGCAACTGCTGTTGCACTTCGTCACCGATAAGCCCGGCGAGCCAGGCACGAAATTCAGGATCGGTGTGTAAATCTTCAAAGGGCGATGTCATGGGGCGTCGGCTCTCTTACTCTTCCAGTAACGGTTCCATTTCCGGGCGCACCGTCAAATAACCCACCTCAACAAATTTGCGCACCATGGCGTTGATTTGCTGCCGATGGCGGAACGGGCTTTGTTGAAAGCTGCGCTTTTTAATTGCCAGCGCGCTTTTGTTGGGTTCCGGCCAGGGGCTTGAGATACCGGGTAGTGTCAGGCTGCCCAGCAGCATCGCCATATCGCTTGGGCTGACTTTTTGCCAGAAGTGCGCGAAGAACAGCGGCATAAACTGGGCGATGGCGGCCTCATCCAGTTCGTCAGCGTGCAGCAGATTGGCTTCATAGCGGGCGCGCTCTTTATTCCAGCTTGCCTGCTGTTGCTCAAGTTTCTGCTGGCAGGTTTTTAACGCCTCTTTCAGCGCCAGGTTTTCCTGCTGCTCCTGCTGGAGCTGCTGTACCAGGGCTTCCTGAGTCCGGGAGGCCGCCTCAAGCTGGTGGGATTTAACCGGCGCGTCATGATTAACCAGCTGTTTCCACAACAGCGGCAACAGGTGATGGCAAATCTGTTCCGGCGCTTTGCTCAACGGATCGCAGGCTGCGGCGCTGGTAAGCCACGGACCGAGCGGCAACACCATCACCGGGATGTTCGCTACGGCATCAAGCAACTGTGGCAGCCACGGCTGGTATTGCGGCTGGTACAGCACCACAATCTGCTCCGCCGGGCTCCATTCCAGACGTTCGGTCAGTTCACCCAGCGCGTCCACCAGTTGGGCAGGCCGGGCACAATCGAGGCTCTCTTCGCCTTTGAGCGGATAAACGTCCCAGCCTTCCGGAGTGCGGCAAAAACAGCTAAAGCGTTGCTGGTCGAGAAAAATAGCGTAATGGCTCATCAATTCAGTCCCGGCGTTATTCGGCATCAGCGCGCTGGGCGCGCAGGCTGGCGACGATCTCTTCCCGGGACAGGCCGTCCGGCATATCGGCTTCGGCAGAGGCCAGCCAGGCCTCCACGCGCTCGCTGTCATACAGATCCAGCTCGTCATCGAGATAATCGCGGATCAGGGTAAAGTCGTTGGTTTTGCCCATCAGGTTAAGGACGCGCTCGGCGGTAAAAAACTCCGGCTTTTGCGCCACCAGCACGATCAGGCTAATCGCCGAATCCATGCTGAAGGATTTGTATTCGGTCAGGCCCTGGGCAATCACGCCCGCGCTGGCGGCGATTTTCTGTTCTTTACTCCATTTGCCTTCCAGGCCCGGCTTCACCTCAAAGTTTTTAATCGCCTGAGAATATTCATCGAACGTCGCGAACGCGTCCGGCGTAATCCCCATTTCTGCGGCAGCCAGCACTTTTTCGCCGTGTTTCTCCGGGGACTGATCCGGGCGAAGAATATCCAGCGCGATCCCGATGACCTGCACCACGGCGCTTATCGCGCGCACGATTTCAGGCGTGGTCGCAATTTTCAGCACCGTGCTGGCGACGCTCGCCACAAAACTGCCGATGCTCGACAGCGCCGAACCGATTGAACTTAAAAATCCCATAGTCACTCCTTGTTATGTAAAAACACTATTTTTTGGTCATATCGTTAACCCGGGCGGCTAACGCGTCGAAATCCAGCGCTTCTGGCGCGATACCGATAAATTTCAACAGCTCAGCCAGCCGGCGCGGCATTTTTTCTTGCACGGCGTGCGGGGGAAGATCGGTGTTATCCAGCGCCCAGGCCACCATCGCCTGAGTTAAATCGGGCTCGCAGGCATTAAGCGCCTGAAGCTGCCCGACGATGCGTACCAGCTGTTTATTCAGCGACGCGCCCGGCGGCAGTTGCCGTGCCAGCGTCATCAGCCGCGACAGGTTGCCGAGCTGCTGGCTATAAGCGATAAACGCCTGCGGATCGCCAAAGTCGGTATGCGCCGCGAGCTGTGGGAACAGCCGGGCGCGTTGCGGCCACCATTGCTGAAGACCCCGGTCAGCGATGAGGCGTTCATCTATCGGCTGCCCGGTGGTATTGGCGTTGGGTTTGATCTGCGTGAGCACCGCGCCGTGCCAGCCACCGCCGTAAATTACCGCCTGGCCCGTCTGGAGCGACGGCAGGAAGTTTTTCTGCTCATCGCTTAACGACATGGTGTCGCCAATGACGTCACGATCGTCTGCAGAAAACAGCCGGTGAACGATTTTGGTATTGGTATTTTTGATGACGTCCGGGATCAGTTTGTTGGGGATTTGATCGGCGATGATCAAACCTTCGCCATATTTACGCACCTCGGCCAACAGGTTGCTGAACATCTCTACGCCGAGTTTTTTACTGCCGCCTTCGCCCGGCTCCGGCTTCGCCAGCAGGCGGTGCGCTTCTTCAATCAGCGTTAAATGGCGGTAGCCTGGCTCGCGCAAATAACGCTGTTTAATGGTTTCCGCGAGGCGAGTGACAATCAGCGCCATCAGCAGGGATTTGTCGTTCTCATCCTTGATTTCATCAAGTTCGAAAACCACTTTTTTATCCAGCAGCGCATCGAAATCAATAGAATGGCGGGCGTTGAGCATGCGGCTTTTGGTGCCCTTAGTGAGATCGGTAAGCCGCGCCACCAACGAGCCGCGGTATTTCTCCTCAAACTCCTTGCCCATGCCTTTGGATTCGATAACTGAATCCAGTTCGCGGATCATATCGCTGAAATTAGGCCACGCGCCGCTGTTCAGGGCGAACGGTTCATCAATCAACAGGTTTTGGTTGCTGAAGATATCCCAGCCTTTGCGCTCATAGGCCTGAATAATCGCCTCCGCCACGATCATCGGCATCGCCGCCTCCATGGGGAATACCGCATTGAGGGCGTTTTTCAGGATATCGATATGCCCGGTGAGCGTCTCTTTTGACGACACCAGTTCAAACGGGTTCAGGCGAAACGGCGTGATGTCTTCCCGGCCCAGGCAGTAATACTCCACGTCGGGATTTTTCTGGTACAGCTCGCGGTACTCGGTCTTGGCGGGTTCAATCACCAGAAACGGCAGCCCGGACTCCAGCAGGAGTTTCATGCAACTGGTGGTTTTGCCGGAGCCGGTGACGCCAGTAATAAAAATGTGTTTATTCAGCTCGGATTTATCCAGCGTCAGCGGTTTAAACGCCAGGGTCTGTCCATGCTGGATCACCTGGCCGAGCGTCAGTTGTTGTTGCTCAGCAAGGGTAGGTGGATTAAGCGCGAAATCGACGCATTTACGGATTTTCAGCCCCGCCAGCTCTTTATCCGGCAAGCCCATCAGCAGGGAAATTTCCTGGCTGTTCAACCAGGTCGAACACTGAGTGCGCCCGTGTCTGGCGCTGACCAGTGAGTAAATGGCTTCGCTGTAAGGATGTTCCGCGCCGGTCGCCGCATCGGCCAGTTGCAGCAGTTGCCCGAGATGCGCCGCGCCGTGCTGCAAACGGTGCACACGCAACGGCGTCAGGGTTGGGTTATTGCCCTGGAAAATTGACCGCACGCTGGCGCTCAGCCGTTCATACACTGCGTTTGTATTGGCGGCCAGAAACAGTGAGGTTTTAAACATCCCTTTGCTGTTGCCCTGGCGAAAGCGTGAAATTTGCGTCTCGCCTAAATGCTTCAGCAACTCTTCGTAGCCTTTGTTGATTTCCTCGCGGGTTACTGCCTGGCCATCGCCGGAGGTGGTGGCGTCGCTGGTGCTTTCATTGCTGCCGACGCTTTGCGAGTCGCTGGTTCCTGTGGCCTGGGATTTGTTGGTCGACGAGGTGGTGGTCGTGCCGCTACTGGTACCTTTACTGTGATTGGTGCCTTTATTATCGTAGCTGGAGCTGGTGCCTTTACTGGAGCCGTGGTTTTCATTAACGCCGACGCTTTTAGCGCGGCTGTCTCCCTCGCCGTGTGTAAAGGTGATACTGGTTCCGCTGGTTTTGGCGACGTTCTGACCGGTGCTGCGGGTATGTTGTTCACTCTGGTTTTGCGAGATCTGCACCGAATATTTCATTTGCGAGGAGAGCTGGGTCGACAGGTCGTAAATTTGCTCAATGATCTGCTCCACTTCCTCTGCGCTACCCGGTTTGCAGGCGATAATCATTCGCCAGCTTTCCCCCGCCAGGCCGTTCACCAGGCGCTCGACGCCCTGAAACTCTTCATCCCCCAGCCGGGTTTCTTCTTCATTCAGCGACGGGACGCCCGTCACCACGCCGAGCCGCTTCATCGATAACAGCGAGGTTATCGGGGTGATGTCCTGGGGTTTAACCGCCGCCAGCTTCGCGCCGAGTAAATTACTGCTGAAAGCCCGCTCGAGTTTAATGCCGATATCGTGGACCACGCCGTTATCGTTGCTCGCCACGCCGATATAAAAATGAATACCCTCGCCGTCGCTGAGCAGCATATACAGCAGCGTCGCACGTGAATCGCTCATATTGGCGATCACATTGCTCATGGCCAGGCGGTGAACCGCGGCCTTTTCATCGGTCATCTCTTCAATGCGGTAAAAACGGTATTCGGTGAGGCGCTCATCCTCCAGCACAGACTCGGGAGCGAGCTGAAAGTGGATGCGGTTCCAGTGGCCTACGTTTAATTCGCTCAGGCGAAAACGCGCCTGAAGCTCCGTAATGGTGGTGTGCTTGTCAGTCATGCGTAACGGGTCCATCCCAAAATGAGTCAACAGCGCCTGTGTGTTTAATTCGTTGTCATCGCAGGCATTCACTACCCTGGCGTTAATCCGAATAAAAAGCGAGTTACCAATTCCAGGGATTACGCGTCGGTCGCATTATTAACGTCGGCTCGCGACAGAAAAACTCCAGTAAAATCGCACAAAAAGCGGAGAGCGCCCGCAAACCGCGCAGCGTCAATGTTCAACGTCCCGGCGCATGCCATACTGCTCGCAACACTCTGTTTGGGATTGAATGATGCAACGTGTAACCCTGTCACTTGATGATGATTTACTGGCGGAAGTGGATGCGTTAATCCAGACCCGTGGCTATCAGAACCGCTCCGAAGCGGTTCGCGACCTGGTGCGCGCCGGGTTGCAGGATGCCGCCGCCACCAGCGCCAGCGGGCCGTGTATCGCGGCGCTGTTTTATATTTACGATCACGAAGCCCGGGAATTATCCCGCCGGTTAACGCGCACGTTCCATGACCATCACGACCTGTCGCTTACCAGCCTGCACGTGCATCTTGACCACGGCAGTTGCCTTGAGGTGTCGCTATTGAAAGGGGAAACCCAGCAGGTACGCACTTTCGCCGATAAGGTGATCACCGAGCGCGGCGTGCGCCACGGCCAGGTGATTGTGGTGCCCGTTGACCACGACGAAGCACATCCCCATCATCACCACGATTAACCCCGCCACTACAACGTGCCGAGCGTCCGGCACGTTTTCTTTGCTTTAACGCAAATCGCTGCCTGAACCGTGTCGACACAAATGCCGACTCGGCATGTTACCGCGTTCGACATCTGCCCTGTCCAGGCATGTTTTGAATTCAATTAATTGATTTTTAAGATAATAAAAAAGAAAGAATAAACTGGCACACTTCCTGCTTAAAGCCTGCTGACAAGACCAGCAGTGGGCAATGCCGACGGTATCGACTCGCTGTTATTCATATGATTCTGGAGGGTACAGCGATGAATCGCTTCGTGATTGCGGAGCCGCAGCTATGTATCGGATGCAATACCTGTATGGCTGCCTGTTCGGAGGTCCATAAGGCTCAGGGATTACAATCGCATCCACGTCTGACCGTCACCCGCGTTGACGCGCAGACCGCCCCCATGCTTTGCCGTCACTGTGAGGATGCCCCCTGCGCCAGGGTGTGTCCGGTGAACGCCATTACGCATGACAACGACGCCATCGTGCTTAACGAAAGCCTGTGTATCGGCTGTAAGTTATGCGGCCTGGCCTGTCCGTTCGGGGCTATCACGCCATCGGGCAGCCGCCCGCTGTCTATCCCCACGCAATTCGAAAACTACGTTCCGGCGAATCTGCTGGCCGATGTGCCGGAAAGCCCCGCCAGCATGAACCCATTCCTTGCCTGGAACGCGGGCGTGCGCAGTGTGGCGGTGAAATGCGACTTATGCGATTTCCACGCGGAAGGCCCGGCCTGCGTCAGGGTATGCCCGACGGCGGCGCTGAAACTGGTGGATGAACGCGGCATCGCGCGGGAGGCAAAAGCGCGGCGTCTGGCGGCGATGAGCAGCCTGCCGCCAGAGCTGAACCTGTTCCCCACCGCTTCTCAGGAGCAGAAATTATGATGGATTCTCTTCAGCTTCTTTTGTGGGCCATTGTGCTTTACGTGGCGGGCGGCTGTGCGTCCCTGCTGCTGCGCCATGCGGAGCGGATCGCCATTTATGTCGCTGGCGTAAGCGCCATGGTCGGCGGCATTCTCGGTATTGCCGCCGCGTGGCCAGTGGTGATGGGCGGCGATGCGGTGGTGTTTGCCACTCAGGGCCTGTTCCCGTTCGCGGCCTTTAGCGTGCGGCTCGACGGGCTGGCGGCTTTTATGCTGCTGGTGATTTCCCTGCTGGTGGTGGTGTGCTCGCTGTATTCGCTGTCGTATGTTCAGGAATACCGGGGGCGCGGCGCGTGGGGCATGGGGTTCTTTATGAACCTGTTTATCGCCTCGATGGTCGGCCTGGTGGTGATGGATAACGCGTTCTACTTCATCATTCTGTTTGAAATGATGTCGCTGGCGTCGTGGTTTTTGGTTATCGCTGAACAGGACGACGAGTCAGTCAGCGCCGGGCTGCTGTACTTCTTTATTGCCCACGCCGGATCGGTGCTGATCATGATGGCGTTTTTCCTGCTGTGGCGGGAGAGCGGCAGCCTGGATTTCGCCAGCTTCCGCACGCTGCAACTCGCGCCGGGCACTGCGTCGGTGGTGTTTCTGCTGGCGTTTCTGGGCTTTGGGGCTAAAGCCGGGATGCTGCCGCTGCACAGCTGGCTTCCGCGCGCACACCCCGCCGCGCCGTCTCATGCCTCGGCATTAATGTCAGGCGTGATGGTGAAAATCGGTATCTTCGGGATCATCAAAGTCGGCATTGATTTGCTCGCCACCCAGATGTGGTGGGGGATTGTGGTGCTGGCGTTCGGCGCGGTCTCGGCGGTGCTGGGCGTGCTGTATGCGCTGGCGGAGCATGACATCAAGCGCCTGCTGGCCTGGCACACCGTGGAAAACATCGGGATTATTTTGATGGGCGTCGGCGTCGGCATGGTGGGCATCGCCACCGGCCACCCGGTGCTGGCGACGCTGGGCATTCTCGGCGCGCTTTACCACCTGGTGAACCATGCGGTGTTTAAGGGCCTGCTGTTCCTCGGCGCGGGCGCGATTATTTACCGCGTTCATACCCGCGATATGGAAAAAATGGGCGGCCTGGGCAAGCTGATGCCGTTGACCGGCATGGCGTTCCTGGTCGGCTGTATGGCGATCTCCGCACTGCCGCCGCTCAACGGGTTTATCAGCGAGTGGTACACCTACCAGTCGCTGTTCACCATGAGCCGCGACGGCAGCTTTATCATGAAACTGAGCGGTCCGATCGCCATGGTGATGTTGGCTATCACCGGGGCGCTGGCGGCGATGTGCTTCGTGAAAGTGTACGGCATCAGCTTCTGCGGCGGCGCGCGCAGCGAGAAAGCGGCCGAGGCGCGCGAAGTGCCGTGGCCGATGACCGCCGCGATGCTGCTGCTGGCGCTGCTGTGCGTGGTGTTGGGCATCGGCGCGGCGTGGATCGCGCCGGTTATCGCTCACATCGCCGCCGGGCTGGTGCAAGCACCCGCCGTGACGGTAAGCGAAGGGGCGCTGTTGGTGCCGGGCGTGGCCCATCAGGCGATGCTCTCACCGGCGGTGATGTTCATTCTGCTGCTGGCCCTGCCGCTGATCCCTCTGATGATTTATCTCTCCAGTCGCAGCGGGCAACAAAGTTTCCGCCGTCGCGGCGAGCCGTGGGCCTGTGGTTACGCCTGGGAAGAGGCGATGTCGGCCTCCGCCGGCAGCTTCACCCAACCGCTGCGCGTGATGTTCTCCTCGCTGTACAAACTGCGTCGCCAGCTTGACCCGTCTGCCGGGCTGGGCCGGGCACTGGAGAAAACCACCGCAGGCGCGACCCGCGTCGAGCCGTTCTGGGATGAAAAAATCATTTATCCGTTGGTCCGCCTGACCCAGTCGATGGGCAGCGGGATACAGCGACTACAGGGTGGGGATTTCCGTCTCTACTGCCTGTACGTCGTGGCGGCGCTGGTCGTTTTACTCGTGATCACCGCGGTCTGAGGAGGGAGCGCATGTTAACGCAACACACACCGACGCTGACCATGGGGCTGTTCGCGCTGGTTCAGGCCCTGATTATGCTGGGGGTTACCCCGTTACTCACCGGGATCTCCCGCCAGATCCGCGCCCGGATGCATTCGCGTCAGGGACCGGGCATCTGGCAGGACTACCGCGATATCGCCAAATTACTTAAACGCCAGGAAGTGGCCCCGGCGCAGTCGGGGGCGATGTTCCGCATCATGCCTTATGTGCTGCTGGGTTCGATGCTGCTGGTGGCGATGACCTTACCGATCTTCACCCTGATGTCGCCGTTCGGCGGGGCAGGGGATTTGATCACGCTGCTGTACCTGTTCGCGCTGTTCCGCTTTTTCTTCTCGCTTTCCGGGCTGGATACCGGCAGCACCTTCGCCGGGATTGGGGCCAGCCGCGAGTTGGTGATCGGCATTTTAGTCGAGCCGACGCTGATCCTCGCGCTACTGGTTGTCGCGCTGATCGCCGGCTCCACCAATATCGGCACCATCAGCGCCACGCTGGCGCAGGGCTGGAGCTCGCCGACCGCCACGCTGCTGGCGTTTATCGCCTGCGCCTTCGTCTGCTTTATCGAGATGGGCAAACTGCCGTTTGACCTCGCGGAAGCGGAGCAGGAATTGCAGGAAGGGCCGTTGACCGAATACTCCGGCTCAGGGTTCGCGCTGGTGAAATGGGGGCTGGGCCTGAAGCAGGTGGTGGTGGCGCAACTGTTCCTGGCGGTGTTTATCCCGTTTGGCAAAGCGGCGGAATTTACCCCGCCGGCGCTGATGTGGGCGGTGCTCGCCACCTGCATCAAGCTGCTGGTGGTGTTTTTGCTGGCCGGGCTGATTGAGAACAGCCTGGCGCGTGGGCGCTTCCTGCTGACCCACCGCGTCACCTGGCTTGGCTTCGGCGTCGCGGCGCTGGCCTTCGTCTTTTACTTAACCGGTCTGTAAGGAGCCAGGGAAACCATTATGGAAACTATCGCACTTGCGACCCTGCTGATCCCCTTTATCGGGGCGCTGCTCACGGCCTGCCTGCCGCAGCGTTACGCGCCGTGGCTGTGTACCCTCGTCGCGCTGCTGGCGACGCTGGGCACGGTTCAACTGGCATGGCTGTTTTATCTGGGCGGCATGGAAGCGACCACGCTGTCGCTGGTTCAGTACGGTGATGTAGCGCTGTTTGGCTTCACTCTCGATCGGGTCAGCACGCTGATTGTGTTCGCGGTGGTGTTTTTAGGCTTCTTAGTCAGCCTTTACTCCACCGGCTATCTGACCAAAGGCAACCGCGAGCATCCGCACGACGGCACCAACCGCTACTACGCGCTGCTGTTGGTGTTTATCGGCGCGATGGCCGGGCTGGTGTTGTCATCCACTATCCTCGGGCAACTACTGTTTTTCGAAATCACCGGCGGCTGTTCCTGGGGCCTGATTGGCTATTACCAGAGCGCGAAATCCCAGCGCTCCGCCATGAAAGCGCTGCTGATCACCCACGTTGCGTCCATCGGCCTGTATCTGGCGGCGGCGACGCTGTTCCTGCAAACCGGCACCTTCGCCTTAAGCGCGCTGGCAGAGCTGGACGGCCCGGCAAGCCTGATTGTGTTCGGCGGGATCCTGTTCGCAGCCTGGGGCAAATCGGCCCAGTTGCCGTTGCAGGCCTGGCTGCCGGACGCCATGGAAGCGCCCACCCCGGTGAGTGCTTACCTGCATGCCGCGTCAATGGTGAAAGTGGGGGTGTACATCTTTGCCCGTGCCATTCTCTCTGCCGATCAGGTGCCGCACATTATCGGCTGGATCGGCATGGGCATGGCGAGCCTCACCATCGTCTACGGCTTCATGATGTATCTGCCGCAGAAAGACATGAAGCGCCTGCTCGCCTGGTCGACCATCACCCAACTGGGCTGGATTTTCTTCGCCCTGTCGATGTCGGTGTTCGGCTCGAAAGAAGCCTTCAACGGCGGTATCGCCTACATCTTCAACCACGCTTTCGCCAAGAGCCTGTTCTTCCTGGTGGCGGGTGCGCTCAGCTACAGCTGCGGCACCCGTATGCTGCCGAAGTTGAAAGGGCTGATGCGCACCATGCCGCTGCTGGGCGTCGGCTTCTGCGTGGCGGCGCTGGCCATTGCCGGGGTGCCGCCGTTCAACGGCTTTTTCAGCAAGTTCCCGCTGTTTGCCGCTGGTTTCGCGCTCTCCAGCCAGTATTGGGTCATGACCCCGCTGATGGTGCTGCTGCTGGTTGAATCGGTGGCGAGCTTCGCCTGGCTGCTTTACTGGTTTGGGCGTGTGGTGCCTGGCGAGCCGAGCGAAGCGGTGGCGGAGGCCTCACCGGTACCGGTCGCGATGCGGGTGGTACTGATTGTCCTGGTGGTGATGTCGCTGTGCTCCAGCGTCATTGCTGTCGCCTGGTTGGGATAAGGGAGTCGAACATGACCGGAACACTTATCGTCAATAACCTCGCCGGCGTGATGATGATCACCTCGCTGCTGGTGATTGGCGTCAAACGTCCTGCCGCCGCGTGCTGGTTCTACGCGCTGCAGTCGCTAATGCTGGTGGGCATTTTTGTCACCCTGGCGGAAACCCTCAACGCCCATGAGCTGCTCTCCTGGTCGATCAGCGCCTTTATCACCAAAGTGGTGATGGTGCCGCTGATTATGGGCTACGCATTTCGCAAACTCTCCGATCCCAGCGCCAATGCCGGGATTATCAGCCCGGCGCTGTTGATGGTCGCCGCGGCGACCATCGTGCTGCTGGCCTGGTTCGTGGTGGAGCCGGTAACGGTGCCGCTGGTGACGGAACTGAAACCGGCGCTGGCGGTGTCGCTGGGCCACTTCCTGCTGGGGTTGCTGTGCATCGTTACCCAGCGCAACATCCTCAAGCAGGTGTTCGGCTACTGCCTGATGGAAAACGGCTCGCACCTGACGCTGGCGCTGCTGGCGAACCGCGCGCCGGAGCTGGTGGAAATCGGGATCGCCACGGACGCCATTTTTGCCGTGATCGTCATGGCAGTGTTGGCGCGCAAAATTTATCACACGCTCAACACGCTCAATGTTGATCAACTGACGGCGCTGAAGGGGTAAGCAGATGAATGACAGTACGATGTTTTTCTGGCTGCTGGGCATACCGCTGGTGGTCGCGCTACTGGCGTTCGCCTGCCGTTTGCTCGGCGACGGCGCGCGCGGCGTGGTGACGGCGCTGCATGCTGTTGCTATCACCGCGCTGCTGGGTGTCAGCCTGTGGGGCGTGGCGCTGGTCTATGAGCACCAGGATTTACTGGCGGCGCACCAGTGGCTACATCTCGACAGCCTGAGCGGTCTGTTCCTCGGGCTGCTGGGCGTGGTCGGGTTTTTAACCGGGCTGTACTCTATCGGGTATATGAACCACGAGGTGAACAGCGGTGAACTGAGCGTGAAGAGCCTGTGTAACTACTACGGCTTCTTCCACCTGTTTATTTTCACCATGCTGCTGGTGGTGACCAGTAATAACCTGATCCTGATGTGGGCGGCCATCGAGGCCACTACCCTCAGCTCGACTTTCCTGGTAGGGCTGTACGGCCAGCGTTCGTCGCTGGAGGCGGCCTGGAAGTACATCATCATTTGTACCGTTGGGGTGGCGTTTGGCCTCTACGGCACGGTGCTGGTCTATTCCAACGCGGCGGGCGTCCTGCCGAATCCGGGCGACGCTATTTTCTGGACCGAAGTGATGAAACACCCGGATCTGCTGGACCCGACGCTGATGCACCTGGCGTTTGTGTTTGTGCTGATCGGCTTTGGCACCAAGATGGGGATTTTCCCGATGCACGCCTGGCTACCGGATGCGCACAGTGAAGCGCCCAGCCCGACCAGTGCGCTGCTCTCTGCGGTGCTGCTGAACTGCGCGCTGCTGATCATCGTGCGCTACTACATCCTGATCAGTGCGGCGATTGGCCCACAGTTCCCTAACACCTTGCTGATTGTCTTCGGGATGCTGTCGGTAGCGGTCGCGGCGTTCTTTATCCTGGTTCAACGCGATGTGAAGCGCTTGCTGGCCTATTCGAGCGTGGAGAACATGGGCCTGATCGCGGTGGCAATAGGCATCGGCGGTCCGCTCGGCGTGCTGGCCGGACTGCTGCACACCCTCAACCATAGCCTGGCGAAAGCGCTGCTGTTCTGCGGCTCCGGCAACCTGCTGTTGAAATACGGCACTCGCGATCTCGACGTGGTGCGCGGCATGATGCGCGTCGCGCCGTTCAGCGCGGTGCTGCTGGCAGGTGGCGCGCTGGCCCTCGGCGGGATGCCGCCGTTCAACGTGTTCCTCAGCGAGTTTATGACCGTGACCGCCGGGCTGGCGGGCCAGCATCTGTGGCTCACTATCGTGCTGCTACTGCTGTTAACGGTAGTGCTGGGCGGGCTGATCCGCATGGTCGCCAAAGTGTGCTTCGGCGAAGCGCCACAGGCGGTCGCCAAAGGCGAGTTGGGGCTGTTGACCACGCTGCCGCTGCTGATCCTGCTGGTGCTGATGCTGGTAATGGGCACCCATATTCCGAAACCCGTTACCCATATGCTGGAGCGCGCGTCCACCATCGTCCTGAACCAGCCCGATTCACAACAGCGCTATTCGTGGCCGTGGGCCACCCACGACGCATCCATTACCGCCACAACTCATCGTCAGGAGAAGTAACGTGAGCTACGAAAATTTCGTCAACAATATGCAAAACAGCGCCAGGCGCGGCGTGGGCTATCTGGCGCAAATCCGCCAGAAGTTCCCGGCGGCGGTGCTGGACGAGGAATGGCAAACGGCGGATCAGCTCACCATTACGGTTAAAACTGACGCGCTGCCGGAAGTCGTGGAATTCATTTATTACCAGTTGAACGGCTGGCTGCCGGTGTTATTCGGCAATGACGAGCGCCCGCTCAACGGGCAGTTTGCGGTGTATTACGTGCTGTCTCTGGAAGGCGAAGAGAAGTGCTGGATCACCGTCAAGGCCTTTGTCAGCCCGATTACCCAGGAATACCCGTCCGTGACGCCGCGCGTGCCTGCGGCGGTCTGGGGCGAGCGCGAAGTGCGCGATATGTACGGCCTGAAACCGGTGGGGCTGCCGGATGAACGCCGTCTGGTGCTGCCGGACGACTGGCCGGACGATCTCTATCCGCTGCGCAAAGACACGATGGATTACCGCCAGCGCCCGGCACCGACTACGGAAACCGAAACCTATCCGTTCGTCAATGAAGCCACCGGGGAGACCCGCGTGGTGCCGATTGGCCCGCTGCATATCACCTCCGACGAACCGGGTCACTTTCGGCTGTTCGTCGACGGCGAGCAGATTGTCGATGCCGATTACCGCCTGTTCTATGTCCATCGCGGCATGGAGAAACTGGCGGAAACCCGCATGGGCTATAACGAAGTCACGTTCCTGTCCGACCGGGTGTGCGGTATCTGCGGTTTTACCCACAGCGTGGCCTATACCACCTCGGTGGAAAACGCGCTGGGGATTTACGTGCCGCAGCGCGCCCACACCATCCGCAGTATTTTGCTGGAAGTGGAGCGGTTGCACAGCCACCTGCTGAACATCGGCCTGAGCAGCCACTTCGTCGGCTTCGATACCGGCTTTATGCAGTTTTTCCGCATCAGGGAGAAATCCATGACCATGGCGGAATTGCTGACCGGGGCGCGGAAAACCTACGGTATGAACTTGATTGGCGGCGTGCGTCGCGACATCAATAAAACCCAGCGCCTGAACACCCTGAAGCTGGTGCGCGAAATGCGCGTCGAATTCCAGAACCTGGTGGATATGCTGCTCACGACGCCGAATATCGAACAGCGTACCGTGGGCGTCGGCGTACTGGACCGTAAAGTCGCCCGTGACCACAGCCCGGTAGGGCCGATGATCCGCGCCAGCGGCTTTGCCCGCGACGTGCGCTTTGACCACCCGTTCGCCGATTACGGCAACCTGCCGAAAACCCTGTTTACGATGGATGGCGGCGACGTGTTCTCCCGCGTGATGGTGCGCGTAAAAGAGGTGTTCGATTCTCTGGCGATGATTGAGTACGCGCTGGACAACCTGCCGGAAGGCGACATCCTCACCGAAGGCTTTACCTATAAACCGCATAAATTCGCGCTGGGCTATACCGAAGCGCCGCGTGGCGAAGACATTCACTGGAGCATGCTGGGCGATAACCAGAAACTGTACCGCTGGCGCTGCCGTGCGGCGACCTACGCCAACTGGCCGGTGCTGCGCTACATGTTGCAGGGCAACACCGTTTCCGATGCGCCGCTGATTATCGGCAGCCTTGACCCTTGTTACTCCTGTACCGACCGCGTCACGCTGGTGGATGTGCGTAAACGCAGCGTCAAAACCGTGCCGTATCAGGAGATTGAACGCTACGGGATTGAGCGCACCCAGTCGCCGCTCAAGTGAGGACTAAACGATGCTGAAACTGTTTAAAACCATCCTCAAAACGGGCGAAGCCACGGTTAAGTACCCGTTTAAGCCGTTGGAAGTCTGCCCAGGCTTTCGCGGCAAACCGGTGTATGACGCCGAACAGTGCATCGCCTGCGGGGCCTGTACGGTCGCCTGCCCGGCGAATGCGTTAACCATGGAAACCAACACCACCACCGGCGAGCGGGTATGGCAGATTTTCTATGGACGCTGCATCTTTTGCGCCCGCTGTGAGGAGGTGTGCCCGACCCGCGCCATTGTGCTGTCGGAAGAGTTTGAACTGGCGGTGACCAACAAAGCCGATCTCTACACCACGGCGACCTTCGCGCTGCACAGTTGCCCGCAGTGCCACCAGCCGTTCACTACCAAAAAAGCGCTGGCGCTGACCCTGGATTTACTGGCCCAGTCCAGCGGCGACCCTGACACGGTAGACGCGTTGCGCGGCGTGTACGAATGCTGCCCGGGCTGCCGTCAAAAATACAACCTGAGCACCAACGGTTCGCTGCGTATGCGCCAGATTGCTGTGGGAGAAAAATCATGAGCCTGCCGGACATTAAGGTGAACCACCACGTCAGCCAGCCGATCCAACTGGATGAACAGGCGGCGAAGCTGAAAAGCACGCTGCTGAAGGATATTCAGCGCTCGGCCTATGTTTACCGCGTGGACTGCGGCGGCTGTAACGGCTGCGAAATCGAGATTTTCTCGGCGATTACCCCGCTGTTTGATGCCGAGCGCTTCGGCATCAAAGTCGTCGCCTCACCGCGTCATGCCGATATTTTGCTGTTTACCGGGGCGGTGACCCGTGCGATGCGCGTCCCGGCGCTGCGCGCCTATGAGTCCGCGCCTGACCCGAAAATCTGCATCTCCTATGGCGCCTGCGGCTGCGGCGGGGGAATTTTCCACGATCTGTACTGCGTGTGGAGCGGCAGCGAATCCATCGTGCCCATCGACGTGTGGATCCCCGGCTGCCCGCCGACCCCTGCCGCCACGCTGTACGGCTTTGCGGTGGCGCTGGGTCTGCTCGATCAAAAACTAAAGGGCGAACAGCATATCGAAGCCATCGGTGAAAAAGCGGCGCTGATCCTGCCGGAAGTGCCGCTGGCGACCCGCGTGATGATCGAGCGTGAGGCCCGCCGCATGGGGGGTTACTGGCAGGGGCGGTTGATAAGCGATGAGTTCTTAAAACGCCTGCACGGCGCGTCGGTAAGCGAAGTGGCGCCGCGTTTGTCGCAGTGGCTCAGCGAGGAAAACGATCCGCGGCTGCGGGAAATCGTCCAGCGTCTGGCCGGGCTGTTACAGCAGGGAGGCCAGCATGGCTAACACTCGTCCGCCGGAAGTGGTGTTCTGGTCGCTGCGCCAGAAATTCGTCGACAGCGATGACGACGTGCCGGAAGAAGCGCAGCAGGTGATGTACTACTCGCTGGCGATTGGCCATCACGTCGGCATGATCGACTGCCTGAAAACGGAACTGGTGTGCCCGCTGGCGCAGTATCAACAGTGGCTGGAACGGCTGCCGGAAGGGGAGGCCAGACGCAAGTTGCAGGGGCTGCTGACCTTCGGCGAGATCACAATTGATTCCACGCATACGTCGTTGCTGGCAAATGCCCTTGCGCCGCTGCGCGATACCGCGGCCGAGCCGTTTAACCACTGGAGCGCTACGCTGATCCGCCTGATAGGCGATATTGTTCGCGAGCCAGCCATCTACCTGATTGTGAAGAGGAAATCATGAAGCCTTCAGAAATCAACGGCGTGGTGTTAACCGTCGGCAACAGCATGATGGGCGACGACGGCGCAGGGCCAATGCTCGGCGAGAAAATGTTGCGCGACCCGATCCCTGGCTGGACCGTGGTCAACGGCGGTTCAGCCCCGGAAAATGTGGTGCACCAGGTACGTGCACTGGCCCCGCCGCGGGTGGTGGTGGTGGATGCCACTGATATGGGACTCAATCCCGGCGAAATCCGGGTGGTCGATCCGAATGATATCGCCGAGATGTTTATCGTCAGCACCCACACTATGCCGCTGACGTTTCTTATCGACAGCCTGAAGGACGATGTGCCGGACGTGACGTTTATCGGCATTCAGCCGGATATTGTCGCGTTTTATTTTCCCATTACTCCTGCGGTGAATGATGCGGTGGAGCGGTTGTATCAGCAACTGGAAAACTGGCAGGGACCGGAGGGGATTGAGGCGCTGGTGGTAGAAAGGGAATCTGAAGGAATATAAGTTTGTTTTTAAAAGGTCGTTTGCCGGGGGAGATTCCCCGGCATTATTGTCTTAAAAGTCTTTTACTCAAATCTCCCGTGCCGATATCCCCAGTCTTTGCATTCTTGAAAGCAGTGTGCTGCGCTTTAACCCCAGCCGCGCCGCCGCGCCGCGTGGGCCAGCGACAATCCCGTTAGTTTCCCGCAGTACCTGAATAATTCGTTCACGTTCGGCGTCGTCGTGCTCCGGCACCGGTGGGGTGATCATCGCCGGGGCGGCGCGCGGCGTGCGTACCGGGGCAGGCGGTTCGGCAGGTAAATAATGGCGCAGTTTTTCCAGCGGTAAATGCAGCGTATTGCCCTGGCTTAATATCACCGCACGCTCAATCACGTTTTCCAGCTCGCGCACGTTGCCCGGCCACGGCAACTGGCTGAGCAGTCGCATCCCTTCGGCAGAAATGCTGTCGATAGTGCGGTTCATGCGGCGAGAGATTTTTTGGGTAAAATGCTTCGCCAGTAATGGGATATCTTCCGGGCGTTCGCGCAGCGGCGGGATCAGGATCGGGAACACGTTTAATCGATAATAGAGATCGCTGCGGAATTCACGATCCAGCGATTTTTGGTGCAGATCCTGGTTAGTCGCCGCAATCAGCCGCACGTTTACCGGGATCACCCGGTTACTGCCCAGGCGTTCAATTTCACGCTCCTGCAAGACGCGTAGCAGCTTCGGCTGTAGCTCAAGCGGCATATCGCCCACTTCATCAAGAAACAGCGAACCGCCTTCCGCCCGCTCAAAGCGGCCAATGTGGGTCGAGGTCGCGCCGGTAAACGCGCCTTTTTCATGACCAAACAAATCGCTTTCAATCAGCGTGGCGGGGATGGCGGCGCAGTTCATTTTCACCATCCGGTGGCCTTTGCGCTGGCTTAAATTATGAATCGCCCGCGCCACCAGCTCTTTGCCGGTGCCGGTTTCACCGAGGATCAGCACCGTACAATCGCTTTGCGCCACCATCTCGATTTGGGTGAGCACCTCTTTCATCGCCTGGCTCTGGTAGATGATCTCGCTAAAGTGTTCTTCGCCGCCAATCTGCTCGTTAAGCCAGATATTCTCGATTTCGAGCGTTTCTTTCAGGCGGTTGATCACGCTATAGGCGCTGGCGTTATCCACGGCGATGCTGATACGCGCGGCGATCTGCTGTAGCAAATGAAGGTGGCTACCCTGGAACATCCCGCCGCTGCGATGGGCCAGTATCAATACGCCCTGCGGCTCATGTCCAAACTGGAGCGGCAGCAGGCAGACATTATTTAGCCCGTTGCGGGTGGCGCGGGTAAGCAGGCCGTCTTCACGAACCTTTTTATCTTCGTTATTAAGCTGCATTACGCAAAGTTGCGGCTGCGCGCCGCTCTGGGCCAGCAGCGTATCCTGCATGGCGATGTACTCACGTTCGCAAACCAGCGGTGCGCCGGGGGCATACCAGGTAGAATAGAGATCGAAACGGGCATGGCGCGAATCGGCATCCAGCAGCGCCATGCCGATATAATCAATACCGAAAAAACGATGAATTTCCTTTGAGACTTCCGACACCAGCGCATGCATATCGAGATGTGAGATCACCGAGTTGGTGGTATCCACCAGAATGCGAAAGTGATCGCGCTCGTCACGCAGTTGTCGGCATTCATTCTGCAACGCCTCCTGGGTCAGCAAATGCTGCAACAGAGCGGCGACGGGCGTACAAAGCTGGCTGAACCACAGCTTCGCGCTATCGGTGAAGAGTTTTTGCGCCGAAGGAATAAACAGCAACCGTCCCAGCACGTTGCCGTTAACGGTAAGATTTTGAATTACAGCGTCTTTAGGCTCATCCTGGGCGGTAGAAAACAGATTATCCTGCTTTGCGACGTTGCCATCAGCGCTGCAATGCCAGCGAACGTGCGGCAACCGCAGTTCCAGCGCCGCAGGAAGGTACGGCAACGCCGGGTGGCGGATCAGCGTGTGCAGCAGACCGGGAATATCGCTTTGCATATAAAGTGCTTGCGAGATCCGCAGAATATTTTCTTGCACTGAAGAAGATGTCGTCACGTTGTCAGAAGCCATTGTCACATTTATCACCATAGTGTCAGGTGAAAATAAGCCCTATAAATTTCACCGTTAAAAAATTATACCTTCATGACTAATTGTTTTGAATGTGCCATGTCAGGTTATTCTTCAGTTACGTTGATAACTGTTCTCATTTGCTTTGTTTTTACACTCATTTGCTAACCAGTTCAAAACTCCGACCCCCTAAAAAGCGAGTGGTACAGATTATGCATAAGAAGAGTCTGATGCTGTCTCTATTTTTAATCTGATTTGATGGTGATCAACATGAGCGACAATAATTTTTTCGATTTACGTTTACCAGCGGAAATGGCGAAAGTAGCTGAACAGGCTGGTTGCTATAAAGCGACAAAAAAGAAATCTTTATCATTTTTTTTGGCGGTAACCGCTGGTGTTTTCATCGGTCTGGCATTTGTTTTCTATATTACGGTAATTACCGCGAGCCCGGCGAACGGATTAACCAAATTAGCGGGGGGATTATGTTTCGCCATGGGATTAATTCTGGTGGTGATTTGCGGAGCCGACCTGTTTACTTCAACGGTATTAACCGTGGTCGCCAAAGCGAGCGGGCTTATTAGCTGGCGGCAACTGATTGTAAACTGGATAGTTGTTTATCTCGGCAACATGGCGGGCGCACTGTTCCTGGTGGCGCTGATCTGGGGTGCCGGGCAGCACATGGCCATCGGCGGGCAGTGGGGGTTAAGCGTACTCAGCACGGCGGACCACAAATTGCACCATACGTTTATCGAAGCGGTTTGCCTGGGGACACTGTGTAATTTGATGGTTTGCCTTGCGGTATGGATGAGTTATTCCGGCCACTCGCTGACGGATAAAGTTGTAGCAATGTTATTTCCTGTCGCCATGTTTGTTGCCAGTGGATTTGAGCACAGCATTGCCAATCTGTTCCTGATCCCTATGGGCATTGTTATTCGCTATTTCGCCCCTGATGCCTTCTGGCATTCAATTGGCATGAACGCCGATCAATTTCCAGCCTTAACTATTCATGATTTTATCATTAATAATTTAATACCGGTGACGATAGGTAATATTATTGGCGGCGGCATTTTAGTGGGGATTACCTACTGGATAATTTATCTTAACCCAGCCAATCAACGGCATTAAATAAGATTTTCGATCGTGTGCAGACAAAAGTGTCGTTTGAAATATCAGCAGTTTTGTCGCAAAGAATATATTTTGATTATTTCACTCAGTGATTAACCTGGCTTTTGTGATCGACTGCAAAATTCATATATTCGATAAGCCATAAATATCTGTCCTGGCATCCTTGCGGGAAGATTATCGGGATCCGCTTTTCCGATGGTCAACTGCGCGCGGCTGTCAGGCATTTTATTGAGAAATATGTTCGACATTTCTGCCGAAAACCCGTTTTGAGACGATGCCGCCACATCGCCATATGAATAACCTGTTGATTTAAAAGGAAGATGGCTACAACCCCATTCTGGCACGTTGTTTGCTAAATCTACTTCGCAATGTGAGTGACCGGCTTTGCCCGGTTAACAATAACGAAGACTCAGGAGTGAGCTGATGAACCGGTTCATCTTTGCGGATCCCAATAAATGTATTGGCTGCCGGACGTGTGAAATTGCCTGTGTAATGGCGCACGGAGACGGCGATATCGCGCAGATAACGCAGTATCAGTTTTCGCCACGTATCCATGTGGTGAAAGGCTTTAGCGTCAGTACAGCGGTGATCTGCCGCCAGTGTGAAGACGCCCCTTGTGCGACGGTGTGCCCCAATGCCGCCATTACGCGCAGGAACGACTTCATTTATGTCGATCAACAAAAATGTATTGGCTGTAAAACCTGCGTGGTGGCGTGCCCTTACGGCACCATGGAAGTCGTAACAAAGGTCATGGTCAACGATGACCACGCGTTAAGCAGCGGCCTGAATACCCGCGCTCAGGCCAATAAATGCGATTTGTGCCATACCCGCGATCTCGGTCCCGCCTGTGTTGAGGTGTGCCCGACGAAAGCGCTGGTGGTGATGGACAGAAATGCCGTCGAAAACATGGTGCAGGAAAAACGCCGTCGCGCGGCGCTCGATATGTCAGTCTCAGGATCCTTCTTAAACTTTTGACTCCCTGGTCAGGGGAAAAGGTTACGCAATGGAAAAAATCATTTCTGTGTGCCCGTACTGCGGTGCAGGGTGCAAACTCAATTTGTGTGTGGAAAACGGCAAAATTGTCCGCGCTGAAGCGGCAAACGGTGTTACCAACCAGAACGAACTCTGCCTTAAAGGCTATTACGGTTGGGATTTTCTTAACGACACCCGGTTGCTGACGCCACGCCTTCAGGAACCGATGATTCGTCGCCGGAAAGGAGGGCCATTTGAAGTGGTCTCCTGGGAGGAGGCGATCCGCTTTACCGCATCCCGCTTGCAGGAGATCAAGGCCAAATACGGCCCGAAATCGATCATGCTAACCGGATCGTCGCGCGGCACCGGAAATGAAACCAACTATGTGATGCAGAAATTTGCCCGCGGGGTGATTGGCAACAACAACATCGACTGCTGCGCCAGGGTATGCCACGGCCCGTCCGTAGCGGGGTTGCGCCAGACCCTCGGCAACGGCGCGATGAGCAACTCAATTTCTGATATCGAAAATTCAGCGTGCTTGTTGGTATTCGGCTACAACTGCGCCGACTCTCATCCCATCGTGGCCAGGCGCGTAGTGAAAGCCAAAGAGAAGGGCGCGAAAATTATCGTCTGCGACCCGCGTAAAATCGAAACCGCGCGTATCGCCGATCAGCATCTGCAAATGAAAAACGGCAGCAACATGGCGCTGGTTAATGCCTTCGCCCACGTACTGATCGAAGAAGATCTCTACGATAAAGCTTACGTTGCCAACTTCACCGAAGGCTTTGAGGCGTACCGCAGTATTGTGGCGGATTACAGCCCGGAAGCGGTGGAGGAGCTGGTGGGCGTCCCGGCGCAGGAAATCCGCCAGGCGATGCGCACCTACGCCGCTGCGCCGTCCGCTACCATTATGTGGGGCATGGGCGTGACGCAGTTTGGTCAGGCGGTTGACGTGGTGAAAGGGCTCTCAGGCCTGGCGCTGCTCACCGGCAATCTGGGCCGCCCGAACGTGGGCGTCGGCCCGGTGAGAGGGCAGAACAACGTGCAGGGTGCCTGCGATATGGGTGCGTTGCCGGATCTGTTCCCTGGCTATCAGTCGGTAAGCGAGCCGGCGGTGCGGGAGAAATTCGCCAAAGCCTGGCGTATCGATCCGCAAACCCTCGATCCTGAACCGGGGTATCGCATCACCGAAGTGCCCCACCTGGCGATGGAAGGTAAGGTCAAAGCCTATTACATCATGGGGGAAGATCCGCTTCAGACCGAAGCCGATTTAGGGTTGGTGCGCCGTGGGTTTGATGCCCTGGAATTCGTCGTGGTGCAGGACATTTTCATGACCCAAACCGCTGAACAGGCCGATGTTATCCTGCCCGCCACCAGTTGGGGCGAGCACGGCGGGGTGTTCTCCTGCGCCGATCGCGGTTTCCAGCGGTTCGAAAAAGCCATCGACGCCAAAGGGAACGTCAAACGCGACTGGGAGATCATCAGCCTGATCTCCACCGCCATGGGCTATCCGATGAAGTACGAAAACAACGAGGCCATCTGGAACGAACTGCGCGAACTGTGCCCGCTCTATTACGGCGTGACGTGGGAGAAAATGGCCGGGCTGGGCCACGTGCAGTGGCCGTGCCCGACGCTGGAACACCCCGGCACGCCGTATCTGTATCAGGGCAATACCTTCGCCACGCCGAGCGGCAAAGGGCAGTTGTTTGCCACCGCCTGGCGCGCACCAGCGGAAATCCCCGATGAACGTTACCCGCTGGTGCTGTGTACCGTGCGGGAAGTCGGCCACTACAGCTGCCGCTCGATGACCGGCAACTGCCGGGCGCTGGTCACGTTGGCCGATGAGCCGGGCTTTGTGCAGATGCATCCGGACGATGCCCGCCAACTTGGCGTCGCCAATCAGGCGCTGGTGTGGGTGATGTCGCGGCGTGGCAAGGTGATCTCGCGCTGTAATTACAACGAGCGGGTCAACCGTGGCGCGGTGTATATGACCTATCAGTGGTGGATTGGAGCCTGTAACGAACTGACGCAGGACAACCTCGACCCCACATCAAAAACGCCGGAAACCAAGTACTGCGCGGCGCGGGTTGAGGCGATTGACGATCAGAAATGGGCCGAGAACTTCGCCAGCCAGTCGTATAACGATATGAAAGCCCGGTTGCGTCAGCATGTTGACGGCGCGGTTCGCGCGATAGCCTGAATGAAAGGCGGACACGCGTCCGCCTTGTTTCCGTTTCATTGCGTTATACCTTAACGCGCCTCATTCCAGTCAGTTAATGAATGACGCTCTCCTTGCGCCAGGTTACTCTGGCGCAAGCGGTTTTATTCATGCACAAACAGTCATTAAGACAATAAACAGTCATTTAGACACTATTGAAATGACAGCTTCTCTGATTTATAATTTTCATCGTCTTGATTTTATTGATATTTATTTTTGGCATGGAAGATGCAGAGCAATAGTTAACTAACTTCACTTTCGAGGTAAGACAAATGGCTCATCGCATTCCTGTAGAATATAAACACACCCGTTCCACCGCTTTCTTTGACAGTTCCTCCGTTCCTCAGGCGTTATTAACCCATCACAACACCAAAAAAGATGTCTACGGTCGCCTTTCTGTGATGCGCGGCGCGGTAAAATATATTGGTTTTAAAAACGAGCACGATCAGACCCCGGAAATTGAGCTGATCATTAACGAAGGGCAGTTTGGCGTCAGCCCGCCGCAGTACTGGCATCGCATTGAACTGCTTACGCCGGACACTTATTTCAACATCGACTTTTTCGCTGCCCCGGATGCAGAACTGGATGGCAAAGGGTTTGGCCAGGTGGTGCAGACGAAGAGCAGCAACTGACAGGAGAAGATAATGGGCGCGCGTCTCGATCGTGAAAAACTCACCATCCAGAAAATGATTGCGCTTTATCAGCGTAAAAGCCCGCAGGCACTGGCAGAGCCTGCCCATTATCAGGCGCTGTATGAATATGCCATGAAGCGCCTCGATAAATGTGCCTTTGGTGAAAACAAACCCGCCTGCCGCCAGTGCCCGATCCACTGTTATCAACCGGCAAAACGTGAAGAGATGAAGCAGATTATGCGTTGGGCCGGGCCGAAAATGTTATGGCGGCACCCGATTCTAACCCTCCATCACTTAATTGACGATCGTGCGCCGGTGCCGGAAATCCCCGAGAAGTATCGCAAGAAATAGCTTTCTACCCCGCTGGTGTCACAAAACCCTAACCCTCTGCGGACGGGGGGTTATAAACCCACGGGAATGTTAGGGGTAGTCGCGCTAGCGGCTTGATTTGAGGCAATTTTTGAACTTGCTGAGTTGCTATTTTTTCGCCACGAAAACAACAACAGTGGTGAAGAAATGCAAGTTAACCGTAGGGGCTTTTTCAAAATGTGTGCCGGCGGGATGGCCGGTACCACCCTGACCGCGCTGGGCTTCGCGCCGTTTGATGTCTCAGCCGCGCCGCGTCAGTACAAACTGTTACGCGCCAAAGAGACCCGAAATAACTGCACCTACTGCTCCGTGGGCTGCGGGCTGATTATGTACGGCCTGGGCGACGGCGCAAAAAACAGCACTTCCAGTATTTTTCATATCGAAGGCGATGCCGATCATCCGGTGAGCCGGGGTTCGCTGTGCCCGAAAGGCGCGGGTCTGATCGACTTTATTCACAGCAAACAGCGTTTACAGTACCCGGAATACCGCGCGCCGGGCAGCGATAAATGGCAGCGCATTAGCTGGGACGAGGCGTTTGAACGCATCGCGCGCCTGATGAAGGCGGACCGTGATGCCAACTTCGTCACCACCAATAAACAGGGCGTGACGGTGAACCGCTGGGCCACTACCAGCATGCTGTGTTCCTCTGCCGCCAGTAACGAAACCGGGATTATCGATAATAAATTCGCGCGTGGTTTAGGCATGGTCGCCGTAGAAAACCAGGCGCGCCTGTGTCACGGCCCAACGGTAGCGGCGCTGGCACCGAGCTTTGGTCGCGGGGCGATGACCAACAACTGGATCGACATCCGCAATGCCGACGTGATCCTGATTATGGGCGGTAACGCCGCCGAAGCGCACCCGGTGGGCTTCAAATGGGTGGTGGAAGCGAAAAAACGCCGTGGCGCCAAGCTGCTGGTGGTTGATCCGCGCTTTAACCGTTCCGCCGCCGTGGCCGATCTGTATGCACCGCTGCGCCCAGGCAGCGACGTGGCGTTTCTGGCCGGTATCGCCCATTACCTACTGACCAATGACAAAATCCAGCATGAATATGTGCGTGAATTCACCAACGCCGCGCTGATCGTACGCGAGGACTTCAGCTTTACCGACGGGCTGTTTAGCGGCTACGACGAGGCCACCCGCCAGTACGATCGCAGCACCTGGGCCTACGAACTGGACGCCCAGGGCCAGATTAAACGCGATGACACCCTGAGCCACCCGCGCTGCGTGTTTAATTTGCTGAAAGCCCACGTCAGCCGCTACACCCCGGAGATGGTAGAAACGCTCTGTGGTACGCCGAAAGCCGATTTTCTGAGCATCGCCAAAACCCTTTCCGAAACCGCGGCTAAAAACAAAGCCGGTTCGATCCTCTACGCGCTGGGCTGGACGCATCATACCAACGGCGCGCAGATCATCCGTACCGCCGCCATCGTGCAACTGCTGCTGGGCAACATTGGCATGATGGGCGGCGGCATCAACGCGCTGCGCGGCCACTCCAACGTGCAGGGTTATACCGACCTCGGCCTGCTGGACGGCTCGTTGCCAGGGTATCTGCCGCTGCCGAGTGAAAAGCAAACCTCGCTGCAAACCTTTCTTGAGCAAACCACGCCGAAATCGGTGATGCCGGGCCAGGTGAATTACTGGAAAAACACCCCGGCATTTATGGTGAGCCTGCTGAAAGGCTTTTACGGCAATGCCGCCACTGCCGACAACCAGTGGGGCTATGACTTCCTGCCGAAATGGGACAAAAAATACGATGTGATGAGCATGGTCAACCAGATGGTAGACGGCCAGTTCAACGGTCTGCTGGTGCAGGGTTTTAACGCGCTGGCGTCGTTTCCCAATAAAAATAAAGCGGTAGACGCGTTTTCGACGCTGAAATACATGGTGGTGATGGACCCGCTGGCCACCGAAACCGCCAGCTTCTGGCAAAACCATGACGAAATGAATGCCGTGGACAGCAGCGCCATCCAGACCGAAGTGTTCCGTTTACCCACCGCCTGCTTTGCGGAAGAAAACGGCTCGGTGGCTAACTCCTCACGCTGGTTGCAGTGGCACTACGCCGCCGCCAATCCGCCGGGCGAAGCGCTGCATGACAGCAAAATTCTCGCCCATCTGTTCCTGCGCCTGCGCGAGCTGTATCGCGAAGAGGGCGGGGTGGGTGCGGAGCCGCTTCAGGCTATCGACTGGAACTATGCCGATCCGCACGATCCCCAGCCGGAAGAGATCGCCCGGGAATCTAACGGCCGCGCCTGGCAGGATGTGTATGACAAAGACGGTACGCTGATCGCCAAAGCAGGCCAGCAGTTAAGCGCCTTCGCCCATCTGCGCGACGACGGCTCGACCAGCAGCCTGTGCTGGATTTACACCGGCAGTTGGACCGAGCAGGGCAACCAGATGGCGAATCGCGATAACGCCGATCCGTCCGGCCTGGGAGCGGTCAACAACTGGTCGTGGGCGTGGCCGATGAACCGCCGCATCCTGTATAACCGCGCCTCTTCCGATGCACAGGGCAAAGCCTGGGACCCGGAACGCCCGCTGATGCAGTGGAACGGCAAACAGTGGCAGGGTTTTGACGTACCGGATTACCCGCCAACCGCCGCGCCAGAGGACAAAGTTGGTCCGTTTATCATGCTGCCGGACGGTCTCGGCCATCTGTTTGCGCTCAAAAAACTGGCCGATGGCCCGTTCCCGGAGCACTACGAACCGATGGAAAGCCCGATTGGCACCAATCCGCTGCACCCGAAGGTGGTGCACAGCCCGGTAGCACGCATTTTCGAGCGCGACGCAAAAATGCTCGGCACGGCGGAAAACTTCCCGTATGTGGCGACCACCTATTCCATAACCGAATTGTTCCGCCACTGGACCAAGCACGCGTTGATCAACGCCATCGCCCAGCCGCAGCAGTTTGTCGAAGTGGGCGAGCAACTGGCGAAAGAGAAGGGCATCAGCGCCGGGGACTGGGTAAAAGTGTCATCGCGCCGTGGGTTTATCAAAGCCAAAGCGGTGGTGACCGCGCGCCTGCATACCCTGAACGTGGACGGAAAACCGGTCTCTACTATCGGCATTCCCTGCCACTGGGGTTTTGAAGGCACCACGCGCAAAGGGTTCCTCGCCAATACCCTGACGCCGAGCGTCGGTGACGCCAACTCGCAAACGCCGGAGTTCAAGGCGTTCCTCGTCAATATTGAAAAGCTGTAAGGAGCGCCTGTGTCTATGCAATCTCAGGACATCATTAACATTTCCGCGACTAACGGATTAACACCGCCCCCCGAGGCGCGCGATTTTAAGCAGGAGGTCGCCAAGCTTATCGACGTGTCGACCTGCATCGGCTGTAAAGGCTGCCAGGTGGCGTGTTCCGAGTGGAACGACATCCGCACCGACGTGGGTGAAAACATTGGCGTTTACGATAACCCCATCGATCTGGACGCTAAAGCCTGGACGGTGATGCGCTTTAGCGAAACCAAAGAGCATGGCCGCCTGGAATGGCTGATCCGCAAAGACGGCTGTATGCACTGCGCCGATCCGGGATGCCTTAAGGCCTGCCCGGCGGCAGGGGCGATTATTCAGTACAAAAACGGCATCGTTGATTTTCAGTCTGAACACTGCATCGGCTGCGGTTACTGCATCGCGGGCTGTCCGTTCAATATTCCGCGCCTCAATAAAGAGGATAACCGGGTATACAAATGTACCCTGTGCGTGGATCGCGTGGCGGTGGGCCAGGAGCCGGCATGTGTAAAAACATGCCCGACCGGCGCAATCCAGTTCGGCACCAAACAGGAGATGATTGAGGTTGCCGAAATGCGTATCGCCGATCTCAAATCGCGCGGCTACCCCAACGCCGGGCTATATGACCCACAGGGCGTAGGCGGCACCCATGTGATGTATGTGCTGCATCACGCCGACAATCCGGCGCTATACCACGGACTGAAGGCCGACCCGCACATTGATACCTCCATCAACCTGTGGAAGGGCGCGTTAAAACCGCTGGCCACCCTCGGCTTCCTGGCGACCTTTGCCGGGCTGATTTTCCACTACATCGGCGTGGGTCCGAATACCGAATCCACGGAAGAGAAATCGGAGGACATCCATGAATAACGAACCCAACATCCTGCGCACCCGTTTTATTGACCGCGCCGTTCACTGGACGGTGGTGATCTGCTTTTTCCTGGTGGCGCTGTCGGGCATCGCGCTGTTTTTCCCAACCTTACAATGGCTCACGCAAACCTTCGGCACCCCGCAGATGGGGCGCATTTTGCATCCCTTCTTCGGCGTGCTGACCTTTGTGATGCTGATGTTTATGTTTTTCCGCTTTGTAAAGCACAACCTGCCGGAGCGGGAAGACATCTCATGGGTGAAGAATATTGTTGAAGTGCTGAAGGGCAACGAGCACCACGTGGCGGACGTCGGCAAATATAACGCCGGGCAGAAGATGATGTTCTGGACCATCATGAGCATGATTTTCGTGTTGCTGGTGAGCGGGGTGATCATCTGGCGGCCCTGGTTCGCCGACTCTTTCCCGATCCCGGCGATCCGCTATAGCCTGCTGATCCACGCGGTGGTCGCCATCGTGCTGATTCACGCGATCCTGATCCACATCTATATGGCGTTCTGGGTTAAAGGGTCGATTAAGGGCATGATCGAAGGCCGCGTCAGCCAGAGGTGGGCGCGCAAGCACCATCCGCGCTGGTATCGTAAGCTGATGGCGCGACGCAACAGCCAGGGCTAATTGCCTGAAACGACACTGCCTCAGGTATATTATCCGCCTGAGGCATTTATCACATTTTCGATTACGGGTAATACCGCCTCTCAGATATATCCTTTCGTGATGCTGGTTAATAAATTCGTTACTAAAAGTGAGAGAAATAAATAGTCTTATAGCGAATAGTTAAATTGTGCATTTAATCACGGACAAATTTTAAAACCTGGTTATCTTTATGATTCTTTTTAACCAGACAGAGGACGATGTAATGAAACACACCGCGTGTTATCGCCTCATAGCGAAAGGTGGCTTAAACGCCTGGTATAATCTCGACCCGCGCATTTCCAACGATTTTCCTCGTTAATTCTCCGGTTATTCCCTTATTAAAACAGACAATCTGAACACTGCGTTTGGATGATATTTATTGCGCATTGATCCGCCGTAAATATTTTCCGCGCAGCAGGGTAATTTTTTGGAGGATATATTATGAAACGCATTCCTGAGCCGTTCCGCATTAAAATGGTTGAAAACATTCGCATGACCACCTTTGACGATCGCGTTAAAGCGCTGGAAGAAGCGGGATATAACCCTTTCCTGCTAAAAAGCGAAGATGTCTATATCGATCTGCTGACCGACTCCGGCACCGGGGCAATGAGCGACCGCCAGTGGGCTGGCCTGATGATGGGCGACGAAGCCTACGCCGGTTCACGCAACTACTTCAATCTGTGCGAAAAAGTGCAGGAGATTATCGGCTATCCCTACACCATCCCGACCCACCAGGGCCGTGGCGCGGAGCAGATCCTGTTCCCCAGCCTGATTGCGCGCTGCAAATCCAAACGCCCGGTGTTTATTTCCAACTTCCACTTTGATACCACCGCCGCGCACGTCGAGTTAAACGGCGCGAAAGCGATTAACGTGGTGACGCCGAAAGCGTTCGACACCACCTCCTGGTATGACTGGAAAGGCAATTTCGATATCCCGCAGTTGAAGGCAACTATTGCGGAACACGGTGCGGAAAACGTAGCGGCAATCATTACCACCGTTACCTGTAATAGCTCTGGCGGGCAGCCGGTGTCGCTGGCGAATATGCGCGAAGTGTATGACATCGCCAAACAGCACAATATTCCGGTAGTCATCGACTCCGCGCGCTTCTGCGAAAACGCCTGGTTTATCAAGCAGCGCGAAGAAGGCTACGCCAGTAAAAGCGTGAAAGAGATTATCCGCGAGATGTACCAGTACGGCGACATGCTGACTATGTCTGCGAAGAAAGATCCGCTGGTGAACATTGGCGGCCTGTGCTGCTTCCGCGACGACGAAGACCTGTTTAACGAAGTTCGAATCCGCTGTGTGCCGATGGAAGGCTTTGTCACCTATGGCGGGCTGGCGGGGCGCGATATGGAAGCGCTGGCGATTGGCCTGGAAGAGGGCACCAATGAAGACTTCCTGGCGTACCGTATCAACCAGGTGGAATATCTGGGCGAACGTCTGCGCGAAGGCGGTATCCCAATTCAGTACCCGACCGGCGGTCACGCGGTGTTTGTCGACGCCAAACTGCTGCTACCCCACATCCCGGCGGAACAGTTCCCGGCGCATGCGCTGAATAACGAACTGTACCTCGAAGCGGGCATCCGTAGCGTAGAGATTGGTTCACTGCTGCTGGGCCGCGACCCGGAAACCGGCGAGCAGAAACCGTCGCCAATGGAACTGCTGCGTCTGACCATACCGCGCCGCGTTTATACCAATGACCATATGGATTACATCGCCGATGCGTTAATTGCCGTGAAAGCGCGCGCGTCCACCATCAAAGGGTTGACCTTCACCTATGAGCCGCCTGTGCTGCGCCACTTTGTCGCTCGCCTGAAACCCGTTAAATAATATAAACAGGCGCTCCCGCAACAGGAGCGCTCAATATTTGTTCCAGGATAAAGAATACACAAAACTATTCGAGCTGTATCAAGGCGGCAACTGAGTGAATCCCCAGGATCTTACATAAATAAGCGACTGGGGTGAACGAAGGCAGCCAACGCAGATACAGCTTGAATGGTGAAGTGTATTTAGCCTCGCGAGGAAAACGCTACATGGCTACATTATCGGTTACAAATAGTACCCCGTCGTTAATTGGCGGCGCGATGATTATTGGTGGAACCATTATTGGCGCAGGCATGTTTTCATTGCCGGTTGTTATGTCCGGCGCCTGGTTTTTTTGGTCACTGCTGGCATTAGTCTTTACCTGGTTTTGTATGTTGCATTCCGGATTAATGATCCTGGAAGCGAATCTTAATTATCATATAGGGGCAAGCTTCGACACCATTACCAAAGATCTGCTAGGTAAACACTGGAATATTATTAATGGCGTTACCGTTGCGTTTGTACTTTATATATTAACCTACGCCTATATCTCTGCCAGCGGATCGGTTATTCATCACACTTTCTCGCAAATGAATATTGATTTCCCGGCCAGGCTGGGGGGATTGTTGTTTGCCTTAGCGGTGGCGTTTATCGTCTGGCTAAGCACCCGGGCGGTGAGCCGGATGACCACCCTCGTTCTGGGCGCCAAAATCCTTACCTTTTTTATGACCTTTGGCGGCCTGCTGTGGCACGTCCAGCCAGCAGTACTGCTGAATGAAGCGGAGGTTGCCCCGCAATATCTGCCGTATGTGTTGATGACGCTGCCGTTCTGCCTGGCGTCGTTTGGCTATCACGGCAACGTACCGAGCCTGATGAAGTATTACGGCAAAGATCCGTTAACCATTCGCCGCTGCCTGCTATTAGGCACGTTAATGGCGCTGGTGCTGTATGTGATCTGGCTGGTAGGCACTATGGGCAATATTCCGCGCCCGGCGTTTATCGACATCGCCGAAAAGGGCGGCAATATTGACGTACTGGTGCAAACCCTGAGCGGCTTATTAAGCAGCTCAACCCTCGATCTGCTATTAACCGTTTTCTCTAACTTCGCGGTCGCCAGCTCCTTCCTGGGCGTGACGTTAGGCTTATTTGACTATCTGGCCGACCTGTTTAAATTCGACGACAGCCGCCAGGGGCGGTTTAAAACCGCGCTGGTGACGTTCTTACCGCCAATCCTCGGTGGTTTAATCTGGCCGAACGGGTTTATATACGCTATCGGATTCGCCGGGCTTGCCGCCACGGTGTGGGCGGCGATTGTTCCGGCACTGCTGGCGCGCGCTTCCCGGCAACGTTTCGGTAGCCCGCGCTACCGGGTGTGGGGTGGCAACGCGATGATTGCACTGATCCTGCTCTTCGGTGCCGCCAACGCGTTAATCCATATTTTGTTTAGCATGAATCTGCTGCCAGTTTATAAATAACCGTTATTCAGGCCTGAGCGCTTGCGCTTCAGGCCTGAATACTAACCGGCACAGCTCCTCACTCAGGCTATGGGCCAGCGTTTCCAGCGCCCGTTTCACTTCCTGAAAATTGCCCGGTACCCGTTCGAAATAGGGACAGGTAATTACCGCTTTGGCAAAACCATCAATCCCCTTTATCGGATAAGAAATAGAGGTCAACCCCACGATGTGATCGTGCACAATTTGCGCATATCCCTGCAACGCGATTTCAGCGAGCTGTTCCGTTAGCACGCCACGTAACGTGTGGTCAAGCCTGTAGTTACGCATCAGCGACCATGCGTCATGATCGTTCGCCATGGCGAGAAAAAGCAGCGATGAGCTGGACTTAACCGTATTCAACACCGACCCTTCGCGCGCGCTGATTGACGGCGTGAAATCGGGATGGGCATGCGCGCAGATACGAATCGCGTTGTCATGGCAGGCTGCAAGATGGCAGGGCTGATTGGTTCGCCAGCTAAAGTCTCTCATTTGATCGATGCAAAACGGCGACGTCGCCAGCTCACGGATCCAGTGAGGGCTGTTGCGCAACAAGAGTTTATCCGTCAGGTGGTAATAGCGCTGTGCATCCTGAGAAAGATACCCTTCATCTTCCAGACAGACGACGATACGGAAAAGTTGACTGAATGATGACTCCAGTTCGATCACTAACTGTCCCATGCTTTTGGGCGTACCGCAGTTAGCCAGATGCATGAGCACCTGAAGCCCCCGACTTAATGCCGGGGCGCGGTACGCGGCGGTGCGATTAGACATTCTGCCTCCCAGAAAATATTAAGATGAGTAAAGTGTGCCGACGACAGGCGGGGCGCTTATCGCTTAACAGGGTGTTGACCATTTCAAAAAAAAGAAGTAATAAAATCTATCAGGGTTCTCAATTACAGCTAATTCAACTTAATTCGGACTTTCAACCCTTCTTTAATGGGTAATATTGATGCTTTAACGCGCGAAGTGAGGCCTGGCATTAAAATAGCTTCAAATGAAATAATATTGAAACCGGGTGTCTCATAAACTGGCTTCGTTTCGATACGATATTTTTCATTTGAAACCCCATAAATAATGTTAAGGATCGGGACGACTTATATAATTCCGAATTTGTTGTAGGCTTCAACCGTCGTCATACCTTCCTTAAGTGCGGCTAATATCCTGCCTTCCCCTTCGGCTTTTTCGAATGCGCCGTGGAAGGCATCATCCACGGCCTGGGCGGGGATAACTAATACGCCATCCCGATCGCCATAGATGACATCGCCGGGTGCCACACGTACGCCATCAAGCTCAATGGGCACGCGCCAGTCAACCACCTTGCCGCGCGGGCCCTGGTCCTGGGCGTAACTGCCAAAAGACGCGACGGGAAAGTTAAGACGCAGGATTTCATTCGTATCGCGATGGAAGCCATGAATAACCGCCCCCGCAGCGCCGCACTGAAGCGCACGCATCGTCATTAAGCCACCCCACTGGGCATAACGCAGCGACCCTCCAGCACAAATAAATATTTCATTTTCCTTAAGATCGTCTAATGCATGAAACAGTAAACCAAACGGCTTTTCGCTTATTTCATTATGACCCGTTGCCTGCTGTTGAAAAAAATCGGCTTCCAGTACCGGCATAGCGCGACCAATAATCACCATATTGGGATCAATAGGTTTAAGTTGCGGATTCAAGAATTGATGTTGTAAACCCATCGTATCCATAACATCGCCGACTAAAGCAACAAAGAGTTTTTCTTTTACCAGTGAAAAAAGCATATTGTCGTCTGACCAGTATTGACTCATCAATAACTCCTCTGCTTATGCCGGATGAGATTCGAATTTTATTTATGAACTTGACCCTTCCTTAAGTAAGTCAAGCCCGGCTTCTGAATTAGCCTTCAGTAGGGTTGGTTACCAATGTGGATGTATGCGCTGATCATGCGTTAAAAGTTATAACCATAGAATCACTTGCGTTGATTTTATGGTTATATTATTCGGTATTTTCGAATGCACATTGTTTGGCCTTTTGATTTTTCAACGGGTAGGTAGCAGATAAATGTTTAATGTTTGCGCTATCAAGCCACAGACTATCCATTACTGCAAGGGTACGGGTATTATTCCATTCTGATCGGAGCAACAATGTATAAGCCCTGTCACCATAAACCCGACGCCCGTAATAAAGCCCTGATGATTTTTGTGAATTCGCGGTGAAGGCACGAGAGTAACGCTTATTCCTTCGCCGATTAATCGCAAAACTTTTCCCGCCAGCATAATCAAAATCTTCGGATAAGTATTTGCCCCGATGCTTCAAATCCTTCAGTAACGGAATATTCCGATTCTGGTCACGTAATGCCTTAAGCGAGATCGAGGCGCTGGCTATTAACGAGTCTACTGAGAGAGCTGATAAGAATCGCTGAACATACGAGGGTTGCGGGTTGCTGGGCGTCGTGTTTGTGAGGCAAGCGTGGTATGTATTTGAAATAATACCTGTACGAAAATGATTGTGAAATTCCCCTGTCATGGCAACTGAGCGCATGTTTATCGCGCCTCTGAGGTATCCAGGCGATGGGGTATTCCACTTTTTTAGAAGAGCTAATCCGTTAAGTGAATTGTTCCTGATAGTTTGTTGATATCCCGGGCCGGGTACATTATGTAAAATTCCTGGCGTGGGTGTCGTTAACGCTGCACGCAGGTATACCTTGCCAGATGACCACTTTATCCAGAAATAATAAATGTGAGTATGCAAAGAATGATCTGACTCATCATTCGGTAATTCCTGATTTTGCGGGCGAGTCCTTGCGATAGAAACTGAATTCTCTTTGCGTCCAAACCATTTTAGGCTGCGAAGTTGTTTCATCGATAGGCCTTAAACAAGATCAAGCAGGGGTCTGGTTAATATAATATTAAATATCGCCCACTGATCAACGGTTCGGCCTGCGCGGTTTTTTAATACCTTAGGGTTAAACAAAGATATATATCTCGGTTTTAACAAAAAAAGCTTTTACTGGTAAAAAAGGAAAGCATTTATATAAATGTTAAAGATTAATGTTGTTTTTTATCAAGATGTTGCATTAATTATACAAATAAACACTTTTCATAGGTGAAACTTTTGACCTGATAAATTTGTTCTTGTTTTGATAAGTGCGTCACAAAATTTCAGGGGCGAAAATACGGAGAGATTAAGAAAATGCTCAGACCCTTTTCATTATTCTGAAAGGGTCTGGAAAATTTCACAACTGTTGCAGCGCCTCAATGTGGAGGGTAAATGCCAAATGCTCTCCCGCCATTAATAACCGCAATCCCGGCTGCCCTGGCTGATTATGGGCGTTTACCGGATGCGTCTGGGGTTCCAGGCAAATAAATTCACTTTGCGGCGTCTGATAAACCATCAGCCACGGAGTATCACTACGGAGAATAATTGCACTTTCATCGTTGATGAGCCGGGCAACGCCATTCCAGCCGGAATATGCATTGTTCATCCATTGCGCGCCAGGCCTGGACGGCACCATGAAATCCAGCGCGGCGGGTATGACAGAGGCCCATTCAAGCGGTAAATGCCGTTCATCTTCAGGCCAGTACCCGCTGGCAGAAAATTGCAGCTGCGTTTGCGGCGTTTTGGCAAAGAAAGGATGAAACCCCGCCCCATAAAGCATTGGTGTAGCGCCACAGTGAGTAATCACTAACTGCGCGATAAACCGGGTCTCTGCAAGGGTATAAGTGATTTGTGCATGATAGTCGAAGCCGCATGTCTCCTTCGCACGCCGTTGCAGGGTGATGGCGTTCTCTTTGATTTCAGAGACTTCCCACTGTGTTAACCAACCATTGCCATGTAAAAATCCGTCCCGATCGCCAGGCCTGGCGGGCAAATTAACCGTTTTACCACGTTGAGCAAAACGGTTTCCTGCTACCCGGTTTGCCAGCGGTAACATCGGAAATAGCGAGCTTTCGCCAGCATGAAAGGGAGTATCGCCCTGCCAGGGACGGAGTATCGGTTGCTGAGTGGCGGTTTCCAGCGCCAGCAGTGCCGCGCCTTGTGAGGTGACCCGCATCTGAAGATGCGGGTTTTGTAGCGTGAAGATCTCCATTACTGGCTTACGCGATGCGCGGAGGAGGCATGCAGCGGATTGCCGTCTGCCATTTGTTTTTCCAGTGCTTCCAGCGTGACGCCTTTGGTTTCCGGCACTTTACGCAGGACGAAAATATAACCTGCCGCGCAAATCACGCCATAGAGCATAAAGCTACCCGCCGCGCCCAGCCCGGCGTTCAGCAGCGGGAAGGTGTAGGTGAGAATAAAGCAGGCCACCCACAGCGCCAGCGTACCGACCGACATGGCCAGGCCGCGCACCCGGTTGGGGAAGATTTCCGACAGCAACACCCAGGTAACTGGCGCGAGAGTCAGCGCGTAAATGGCGATAGCGGCAAGCACCAGTACCAGCACCGGCCAGCCGAGAATGCCCAGGCCGTAGGCGGCGGCGATCAGCGCATAAATCACCGTCAGGCCCGCCGCGCCAATCAGCATCAGCTTGCGACGGCCCAGTTTATCGACCAGCGGCAGCGCGATGAGGGTGAACACCAGGTTGATTAAGCCCGTGGCGACAATCGATTTCAGCGTGCTGTTAATATCGAAACCGGCGGAGGCGAAAATTTCCTGGGCGTAGTTAAAGATGACGTTAATGCCGCACCACTGCTGGAACACCGCCAGCACCATGCCGATGATGATAATCGGCTTCACTTTTGGCTCCAGCAGGGCGGAATAACTCACTTTCTGGGCGCTGGCATCAGCGCTCAGGGTCTGCTTAATGTCCGCAAGAGTCGTATCGGCATAGTGTTGCGAACCGATTTTCAGCAGCGTTTTACGGGCGCGTTCGGTTTTCCCGGCATAGGCCAGCCAGCGCGGAGATTCCGGCACAAAGAACATCATCACCAGGAACAGGAACGACGGTACTCCGCAGGCGGCGAACATCCAGCGCCAGCCCATCTGACCGTTCCAGCTCTGCTGGATTTCCATCAGTGTGGCGTTAGCGGCCACCGGTTGGGCAATCGCCAGGTTAATCAACTGCGCGGCCAGCACGCCGATCACGATTGTCAGCTGGTTGATAGCCACGAACTTGCCGCGCTTTTCCGCCGGACTGACTTCGGCGATATACATCGGGCTTACTGCCGCTGCCAGGCCAATCCCGATACCACCCACAATACGGAACACCACGAACAGATCGAAGTGAGTGGCGACTGCCGTGCCCCACGCCGAAAGCGTAAACAGGATTGCCGCAATGATCAGCGGGATTTTGCGGCCCAGCCTGTCGGCGCACCAGCCCGAGATAAACGCGCCGAAAATGCAGCCTACCAGCGCGGAGCTCATCGCCCAGCCGGACACCGCCGGATCGGTAATATTGAAATAGGCCTCATAAAAGGGTTTCGCCCCGCCAATCACCACCCAGTCGTAACCAAATAACAGGCCACCGCAGGCGGCGACCAGGCAAATCATCCATATGTAGCCCATACGGAGTTGTTGAGTGTTATGCATGATGTTCCTCTCCCGTTGAGAGAAGTTGTTATGGGTAGGGGGATTGCTCCCCCCGTTTAGTTAACCAAGGATCGGACTCTTGCTCAGGGCCAGCAGCAGATGCGCTTTATCGTGCGCCGGGTTGAGCGTGAGTAGGGTGTCGATGCGCTCGCTAAAGGCGTGGCGCTCGCCCAGCCCCAGATAGCCCAGCGCTTCGACAAACAGGCAGTGCTGGCGCTGGCGCAGCTGCGGGTCGCTGTCCAGCACCACCAGATCCGGCAGGGAGACCGCGAAGAAATCGCTTTCCACCGGGTCGTTCTGGTGCTGCTGCCCCCAGTCGATAAACTGGCGGAAGCGGGCGTCGGCCTGCTGGTGCTCACCGAGGCGCTTCAGTGCCATGGCCTGCCAGAACTGGTAATCCACCGGCTGATCGTTGTAGTAGCGTCCGGCATCGAGGCCCGCGTCGCCCTGGGTGGCCTGCCGCCAGGCTGCATCGGCTTGCTGGGTTTCCTGTTGCTGTTCGGCGCACCAGCCCAGTAGATACCAGATGTCGTTATCGGTTTGCCCGGCCAGGCGGCCTTCGCCGAGATTAAGCGGGTAGTGCAGCGCTTCTTTCAGCAGGGTTTGCGCGCGGCGGTAATCGCCGTGGTGGATCGCCTCTAATGCGCGGCGCTGCTGGTTAATCAGATACTGGCCGGTGACTTTTCCTTCGCCGCCTTCCCAGGGGTGGAACGTGCGTTCTGCCAGCACCGCATGAGCCTCGGCGTTTTTGCCGTGGATATGCCACAGGCTGAGCAATTCGGCGGTAAGATCGTCACGCATCAGTACCACAGGTTGGTGTTTTTCCAGCAGAGACAGGCGCTGCGCGCCAGGGCGGCACAGTTGTTTATGCAGGTAATCCAACTCGAACAGCAGGCGCGGGTTTCCTGGCTCCAGTTCTGCCGCTTTGCGCAGCGAGGCTTCCGCCTGCGCGGCATCGTGTTGTTTGTTCCAGGACCAAATACCCAGCAGGCGATGAACGGCGGCGAAGTCAGGCAGTTGCTGGCGGGTAAACTCCCAGCAGGCCACCGCTTCCGGATACAGCTTTTTGCTGTAACAGAAACAGCCCAGCAGATATTGCGCGAAGCCGTCTTCCGGTAGCTGGCGCAGCATTTCTACTTCCTCTACCAGGTTCGGGAAGCGTACTTTGATGGAAAAATTGGCTTTGGCCTGATCCAGCCAGTGCTGGCGCTGCGCGGCGTCTTCTGCCAGCGTCGCACGCCACAGCAGCGGCAGCGTCTCCAGGTTATCCAGCAATGCCAGCAGCTCGCGGGCCTCAGCTTTCATGCCCAGATTCACCAGCCATCCCGCCAGCACCGAAGCGTTAACGCCGCGCTGGTTGGTCACGTCACGCAGTTGAGTAAGCGCTTGCTCACTTTTCGAAATGGCATAGCGGGCGTAGTGCAGCGCGTAGCTCAGCGGGTAGTCGGTAAGCTGCTGCTCAGCGTAAGTTAATGCCGCGTCGCGCTGACCGTTTTGCGCCATCAGCAGGGCATTCAGCGCCATTGCCAGGTTGTTGCTGGCGTTGAACCGCAGGCTTTGCTGGCAGAACGCCAGCGCTTTGGCGCTATCGCCACGGCGCAGGGCCAGACGGGCCAGGTCATAGAATGCCGCGTCCCGGCAGTTGCCGCTCCAGCTGGCTTTGAAATAGTGATCGTAAGCCGCATCAAGCTGGCCCTGTTTCTCCAGCGCCGCGCCCAGCAGTTGGCTGGCCTGGCCGCATTGCGGGTTTTTATTCAGGCGGTGCGCACGTTTTAGCGCCGCTTCGGCATACGCCTGTGCCTGCGGCCACCGGGCGCGGTTAAACTCCAGCGTTGCCAGCGCCACATTGCAGCGGTAATCGTTCGGGTCGAGTTCCAGCGCGCGCAGATAATAATCGAAGGCGGAACGGCTGGCGTGCAGGTATTGCTCCAGATGCTGGCCGATGAAATAGAGTTCATCGCCGTTGGTGATGTCCGCAGGCAGCGCCGGGGCGCAGGCGGCATCGGGCAGCGGCGTTTCTTCAGCAATATGCTCAAGGTAATCCAGCATCGGCTGGCCGCTGGCGTCACGAAGAAGTAAAGTCAGACGGTCCGGGAAGCTATCGGCAAGGGTTTCCTGCCAGGCCTGAGCCGGGGTTAACGTCAGCGGCTGCTGCCAGACAACGTCCCCGTTTTGTGACAGTTCCAGCGTCACGTCGGTCAGCGGCGCAATAGCGTAGACGCCGAGATGCAGTTGCCCGCTGTGGCGCTCCAGCTTGATCGCCGCGTCGGTGTTGGCGTTCTGCAACGTCCCGAGATGGCTATACGGCAGGAAGTTCTGCACAAAGACTTTTTCTTCGAACGGCGCAATCCACGTAAAGTCCGGCTGGTTGTCGGTGAAGACCCCGGTCATCAGCTCAATATACGGGCCGTTTTCATCGGTCAGGTTACGATCCCAGGCCTGGCCGAAATCGCCATAGCCCCAGCTCCACTGTTTTTTGCCCGGCGATACGTGGTGATCTGCCACGTGTAGCAGCCCGCCGTTTTCCCCGTGGTGCCAGGCACCGACAAAATCGTAATCCGATTTATCCGCCATGTAGGAGGTGGGCACCGGGATGTTTTTGTAGCGCGAGATATCCACGCCCGCCGAGTAGTCCACTTTGTAATAGGTGCCATGAGCAATCGGGAACGAGGAGACGTCGCGTTTGCCGTGGTCGAATACCGCGGTGACGTCTGGCGGGAAGACGCTCTGGTGATCGTCGCCGCCTTTCACGGCGGGGTTAGCCCACCACAGGAAGTGGCGCGGTGTGGCGTTGGGGTTAAAGACTTTGCCGGTAATTTCAATCAGCGCTTTGTGTGGATAGAGCGTAAAACCGGTCATCACCTGCAAGCCGCGCATCGGCTCCACTTCACCCAGCCAGACGGTTTGCGAGCCGTCGTCATTATCTTTAATCGTCACATCCACCGGCATAAACGTGGTGGGGCGATGGTGCTGCGGCCAGTTAAACTCGATCCCGCCGGAGATCCACGGGCCAACCAGGCCGACCAGCGCGGGCTTGACCACGTCGTTGTAGTAAACGAAGTCGCGCTGCATCACTTTATCCCACGCCCGGTGGATGCGCCCGCCCAGCTCAGGCAGCAACATGACTTTGATAAAGTCGTTTTCCAGCCAGACTGCCTGATAGATTTTGTCTTCGCGCTCACCGGTGAGCGTATCAATCACGCCATACGGATAGACCGCGCCGGATGACCCCTGGTAAACGCGTTTTTCGAGAAACATTGGGTTCGGATCTTCCTGACCCGTGGTCCATGTCGGTAAGGAAATGCTCTCTCGCCAGACCTTCACGTTGCCGTACATGTGCATCTCTCCAGTAAAAAAATGACAGTGAAATAAGGTATGCTGTCATTCTGGACAACAAATTCGTGGCGGTAACACGCAGTGGTCACGGAATACAGTTAACGGAGTTTAGTGAAGTGACGATCGTTGGACTGAATAATCAGCGGGTGCGGCAGTACAATAAAAAGGCGTTAATGACGCTGATTTGGCAGGAAAAAGTGGTCAGCAAATCGCAGTTGGCGCGCCAGACCGACCTGTCGATTCCTGCCGTGAGTAATATTCTCGACGAGCTGGTAGAGGAGGGGCATCTGGCTCATTCACAGCACACGTTGAGTAAACGCGGATTAAGCAGCGGCAGCTACCAGATCCCGTTAACCGGGCCGTTAACCCTGTGCCTGAACGTGACGCCGACCACCATCGAAAGCCAGTTGGCGGATCAGCAGCTATCACCGCTGGGCGAATACGCAAAAACCCATGTCGATGCGCCGCACCCGGAAGCGCTGCTCGCGGCGATGTTAAGGATTTGCCATCAATACGCCAAAACCTGGAGCGGCAATACGTTCCGTCTTGCCATCGCCATCCACGGGCAGGTGGACCCGGTCACCGGCGTGTCGCAAACCATGCCGCAGGCCCCGTGGAAAGCACCGGTGGAAATCAAATATCTGCTGGAAGAAAAGCTCAAATGGCCGGTGCTGGTGGATAACGACTGCGTGATGCTGGCGCTGGCGGAAAAGTGGCAGAACCCCAGCCGCCAGCAGGATTTTTGCGTGATTAACGTCGATTATGGAATTGGATCTTCGTTTGTGATTAACCGGCAGATTTATCGCGGCAGCCTGTACGGCAGCGGCCAGATTGGCCACACCATCGTCGACCCGGACGGTATGGCCTGCACCTGCGGGCGCTACGGCTGCCTGGAGACGGTGGCTTCCCTGACGGCGTTAAAAAAGCAGGCGCGGGTGTGGTTTAAAAGCCAGCCGGGGATGGGCGATCAGGATATCGACAAACTCACCACGGCACATTTGCTGACCCTGTGGCGGCAGCACGATCCGATGGTGGCGCAGTGGGTGGAAAACGGCGCCACCACGATTGGCCTGAGCCTGTATAACTTTCTCAATATCCTGAATATCAACCAGATCTGGTTTTACGGACGCTGCTGCGAGTTTGGCGAGCGCTGGCTGGCGGCTATTACCCGGCAAATAAGCACTAACCCGTTCGATCCGGCGGACCCAACGCGTGTCAACGCCACGCGAGTCGCCTTTGGGCAGTTAAGCCGGGCGCAGCAGATTATGGGGATTGGCTATTTGTATGTGGAGAAGGCGCTGGAGAATTTTTAGACAAAACGGTTTCATTAGGCGTTATTGTTGCAGACAGTGTTGAAAAAACGTGCTGGCGGCAGTGAGTGCGGGCCGTCCAGCACGTGTGCTATTTAAAACACCAATTACGCAGCCGCCAGTGGCTGCAATTTAATGCGATCCAGCGGACCGACAATAAATACGTAAGAAAACAGGCCAATCAGCCCCATCGAGCCGACGTATAAAATGGCGTAATCAAAAGAGTGGGTGGTGGTCAGGATGTAGCCGATCACCAGCGGAGTGATGATGCTCGCCAGGTTGCCGCACATATTGAATACACCGCCCGCCACGCCCAGCACTTCTTTTGGCGAGGTGTCGCTCAGCACACACCAGCCCAGGTTGCCGAAGCCTTTGGCAAAGAACGCAATGCTCATCGCCGCCACCACAATCACTTCCGACTGGGTGTAGTTAGCGCTCACAATTACGCAAGAGAGCAACATGCCGCAGATGATCGGCACTTTACGGGCGTAAGTCAGGCTGTGGCCTTTACGCAGCAAAGAGTCCGAGAACATCCCGCCGATTAAACCGCCCGCGAACCCGGCAATTGCCGGTATAGAGGCGATTAACCCCACCTTAAGGATCGACATCCCTTTGGCCTGGTACAAATAGGTCGGAAACCAGGTGAGGAAGAACCAGGTGATGGACGTGACGCAGAACTGGCCGATATACACGCCGATCATCATGCGATTCACGCAGACCTGTTTTAATTGCGCCAGCGAGATTTTTTGTTTCTTCTCCTGCTTGCCTAATTCCGGCTCGCCGCCGCCTTGCTTAATATAATCGAGTTCCTGCTGGTTAATTTTCTTGTGCTTAAACGGGTCCTGAACAAAACTCAGCCAGAATATGCCAAGAATAATGCCGATACCGCCGATATAATAAAACACATAATGCCAGCTTAAATTATGCAAAATAATGGTCATTAACGGCGTAACGATGCCTAAAGAAATATACTGCGCCGCCTGGTAAACCGAGGTGACAAATCCGCGTTCTTTATTCGGGAACCACTGCACGCTTAACCGGCTGTTGGCCGGGAAAGCCGGTGCCTCAATCGCGCCCATCAGTAAACGCAGCGTGACCAGCGCCATCAGCGGGGTGGCAAACAGGTAAATCGTACCCTGTAACATGGTCACCAGCGACCAGCCAATCAGCGCCACGCCATAGACCAGCCGGGAGCCGTAGCGGTCCAGCAGCCAGCCGCCGGGGATTTGCATAATCACATAGGAAATACCAAATGAGGAAAACGCCAGCCCCATCATTTCCGGATCGAAAGCTAATTCTTTACTCATAAACGGAGCCACTACGGATAACGTGGCGCGGTCGGCATAATTAAATACGGTAGCTAAAAATAAAAAAATTAAAATCGTATAGCGAACATGGGTTTTGGCCTTGAAATTATCCATGGAAGATAACTCCTGCGTAGGGTTATTAATTGTGAACGAGAGGATGGTATTTATTCCAGGTGGATAATGCCCGGTCTGACGCCGTTATTATTTATCCACCCGGAAAAATTAAGGTTGCTTACCGAATTCGCATTCCAGCACCGTCCATTTACGGGCCTGCTCGCTAATAGAGAAGCCCAGACCATGACGGTCGGAAACGTGCATCCGGCCATCGCGCAGTTCGAGCTGTTCGTTGAACATCGGGTTCAACCATTCGAAATGCTCCAGCCACGGCTCGATAGGGTAGGCCGCCGCCAGGTGGAGGTGCACTTCCATAGCGAAATGCGGTGCCAGCTTGCGACCGTGTTTGGCGGCCAGATCCATAATTTTCAAAAACGGTGAGATGCCGCCGACGCGCGGCGCGTCCGGCTGGACGAAGTCGCTGGCGTTGCCGAGGATCAGCTGTTCATGTTCGCGGAAACTGGTGAGCATTTCACCGGTGGCGATAGGAGTATCCAGCGCGGCAGTCAGCGCGGCATGGCCTTCCACGTCGTAGGCGTCCAGCGGCTCTTCAATCCAGATCAGGTTGAAATCTTCCATTTTACGGCCCATGCGGATAGCGGTTTCGCGGTCCCACTGCTGGTTTGCGTCGACCATCAGCGGGAAAGCATCGCCCAACTCTTTACGCACGGCGGTTAAGCGGCGGATATCTTCCTGCGTATTCGGCTGGCCCACTTTCAGTTTGATGCCCCCAATGCCGCTTTCACGGGAGATCGCCACGTTCTTCAGCACCTGATCCAGCGGAGTATGCAGGAAGCCGCCGGAGGTGTTGTAGCACTGCACAGAATCGCGGTGCGAACCGAGTAGTTTCGCCAGCGGAAGCCCGGCGCGTTTGGCTTTCAAATCCCACAGTGCGATATCGATCGGGGAGATCGCCTGCACCGCCATGCCGCTGCGGCCCACGGACGCGCCCGCCCACAGCAGTTTGGTGTAGATCTTGTCGATATCGTTTGGATCTTCGCCCAGCAGATTATCGGCGATCTCTTTGGCGTGCGCATAAATCCCCTGGCCGCCTGCGCGTTTCGAGTAGCTGAAACCGACGCCTTCGAAGCCGTCGCGAGTGCGGATTTCGGCAAAGATAATCGCCACTTCGGTTAACGGCTTTTGACGGCCAGTCAGCACTTTTGCGTCGCTCACCGGCGTAGCCAGCGGCAGGAAAGAGAGGGAAATTTTTACCCATGCAATGCGGTCGCCGGTCTCGGCGGCAGTTTTCGCATTCGTCACTTTGGCGTAGGTCACGGCCTGGGAGTTAGCACTATCGATCATAAGAGTCTCCATTAACCCGGTGATTTAAAATGTTTGCGCTAACATTTGTATGCCTGAGCGCATGTTAGCGCTATCTTTTGCGGGTTGAAATGCGATTCAGATCGCAATTAGCCACTTAACTGATCGTTTTTTGTGAGGTTTATCGAGAATTTTAACCATCAATAATGTAGATGATTTTATTAAATGATTGCGCAATCATTTTGGGCGAAAGGTCGTTGATGAAATTTCTGGCGGTAGGAGTGATAAGGTTAAGAGTGAAAAACGAGCATAATCAGCGAGTTCATGCGCCCGGTATGGTCGGAATCCTTTCTGGATACGGGGCGATAATTGGCCGATAATGACCGGCGCTTTCACGCTCCATCAGAGGACGGTTGTTGAATTGAAAAGTGAACGAAACGCCAGAAAAACGGCTTCGCGCGCACCGACGCTCGAAGATGTCGCCCGCGCCTCAGGTCTGTCTCCCATGACGGTAAGCCGCGCGTTGAATACGCCAAACATCGTTCGCCCGGCCACCGTGGCGAAAGTCATGGAAGCGGTGAAAGTAACCGGTTATATCCCTAATCTGTTAGCTGGCAGCCTGGCTTCACGGCGTAGCAAACTGATTGCCATAGTGGTGCCGCAAATCAATAACAATATGTTTGTCGATACCGTGCAGTCGTTAAGCGATGAGCTGGCGGTGCGGGGTTATCACATGCTGCTGTGCGTGGCGGGGTACAGCCATGAAAGCGAAACCGAACTTGTTTCGACGCTGCTCTCCCGCCGCCCTGACGGTATTGTGCTAACCGGCATTCATCACAATAACGAACTCAAAAAAGCCATCATCAACACCGAACTGCCGGTGGTGGAAATCTGGGATTTAACCCCCACGCCGATTGATATGCTGGTGGGTTTCTCTCACGAAAAAATCGGCAACGCGATGGGTGAATACTTGCTTAACAAAGGCCACCGCCGGTTTGGTTTTATCTGGACCGATGATAAACGCGCCATGTTGCGTAAAAAGGGTGTGCTGGATGTGCTTAACCGCCACGGCGATTGCCAGTGGCAGGATGCGTTAGTGCCGCTACCCGCGACCATGGCGCTGGGGCGCAGCGGGCTTGCCGAACTGTTGAAAACCCGTCAGACGTTTGACGCGATTATTTGCAGCTCGGACACCCTGGCGCAGGGGGCTATTTTCGAAGCCCAGACTCACCAGTTGCGCGTTCCGCAGGATCTTGCCGTGATGGGCTTCGGCGATCTGGATTTCGCCGCCTGCAATATTCCGGCAATTACTACCGTCAATATCGACCGCTGGAAAATCGGCAAAGATGCCGCCACGCTGCTGGCTGACAAGATTGAAGGACTGCCGGTTGAGGAAGGGATTGTGGATATTGGATTTACGCTAATGGAAAGGGAATCGGCATAGCAAAAAGGCTCCCGATAGGAGCCTTTTCATATCCATGAAAAGAAAAAATTAATCGTGCTGTGACTTTTTCGGGTCTTTCTTGCGTCCAATAAGATCCATGTCTTTCTCCTCAAGGCAGAGCTGAGCAAGTTTATCGCCATCAATGGTTGCCCAAAAATCGGAGACTCGTTTTATCGCAGCTTGCAAAGACTCGGCATCAATTTTTATTTTAGTAGTGGGTTCGTTCATATGTTTCCCCAGAAAGAAATAATTCATGACACAGAATTCTTGATCCGGGCTGTACATTAAACAATCAGTGCTGTGTGTGCTAATTTGACTCTGAGGCATTGAAGGACATCAGCCACGTCAGCAGAAATTTTATCGTGGTCATGCCATACCTGTGCGAAGCTATAAGCCGTATAGCGTGGCCGGACTTCTGTAGTCGGGTCCTGAATGTACATCTCTTCCAGCCCGATAATTTCGCAAAAAAACGTTGAGTAAATCAGCGCAATTTTAAGAATCTTGCCTGACAACGCTGGCTCCTGGCGCTGAACAAAATTCTCCAGCATACAAAGAGAAAATAGCAGGCGGCGGCTATCATATTTGCAAAGAATTACCGCATGTAGTGTGTCCTGGTCCGCATGATGGTTAACTTTAACGGATAAACCAAGAATGCTATCGACAAAATTACTTCTGTATCTCTCCATCGCCCATTTCCAGTTAAGAACACTGTTTGCTATTCCAGCGGCAAGTTGCTGCTTTTGTTTATTATGCAGAGGTGTTACGGACAGGTTTTTCCAGCCAAGACGCTGAATAACCTGATTAGCCATACTGATACAGAGTTGATGGATTTCTGTAATTGAAACTTCATCCATTCGGGGCATCCCTGGTTGGCTATTTAGCCTGACCCAACGTATTTCTATGAGGCCTGTAGGTTAATAACCCTTAGCGCAAATCCCAACCGCTGCGGCTTGTATTTTTCAATGCTGGACTCCTTCTCGTAAAAACCTGCCAACGCCTCTTTCACTCCTGACTTACGCTTCTGCTGCGCTTTAACCGAAATGAATCGAAACCCAGGCTGGGGTGAAACGTTTCACTTTCGTTTTCTTTTTTCGCTTTGACCGTTTTTGTGATGCCTATCGCAAACAAAAGAAAGTAAAACGGTAATGATAGAAACCAGTGAGTCATTCAATTTCAAATTAGCAACATAAAGGAAATCAAATGAAAGATATCATACATAAACACAAATCAGGGTTACCTGTTGGTATCTGTTCAGTCTGTTCTGCCCATCCTCTGGTGATTGAAGCGGCGCTGCTTTTCGACCTGAATAGCGAGCGCAAAGTACTGATTGAAGCGACTTCAAATCAGGTGAATCAGTTTGGTGGCTATACCGGTATGAAACCGGAGCAGTTCCGCGATTTTGTGCTGGCCATTGCCGATAAAGTGGGTTTCCCGCACGCGCGGCTGATCCTCGGCGGCGACCATCTCGGCCCCAACTGCTGGCAAGGCGAAGATGCAGAAAGCGCGTTACTGAAATCGGAAGTGTTGATCGAGCAGTACGTCCGTGCCGGTTTTACCAAAATTCATATTGATACCTCCATGTCCTGCGCGGATGACCCGGTTCCGTTATTGCCGGTCACGGTAGCCCAGCGCGCGGCGCGTCTGTGCCAGGTGGCGGAGCGCGTGGCGACTGACGAGCAAAAACAGCACATCACCTATGTGGTTGGTACCGAAGTGCCGGTCCCGGGCGGTGAAAAAGAGGCGATCCAGTCGGTGCATATCACCACACCGCAAGCAGCGATGGAAACCATCCAGACCCATTATGATGCTTTCGCCAAACTGGATTTGCATGATGCGATTGAACGTATCATCGCCATTGTGGTTCAACCGGGCGTAGAGTTTGACCACTCCTCCATTGTTCATTACCAGCCTGAACTGGCGCGTGATTTAACGAAAGCGATCGAAAGCACCAGCCTGGTCTATGAAGCCCACTCAACCGATTACCAGACCGCCGAGGCTTACAAAGCGCTGGTACGCGATCACTTTGCGATTTTGAAAGTCGGCCCGGCGTTAACGTTCGCTTTGCGTGAGGCTATGTTCGCCCTGGCGATGATTGAAAACACCCTGGTGGCACCCGGCGAACGCAGCGAGCTGGTCTCGGTGATCGACAATGTCATGCAGGATGAGCCGGGCTACTGGAAAAATTACTACAGCACCCTGCATTCGAAAGCGATGATTGACCTGCACTTCAGCCTGTCTGACCGTCTGCGTTACTACTGGCCGCATCCGACCATCAATAAAGCCGTGAATAAGATGTTCGCTAACCTGGAAAACGCCACACTGCCGCTGGGTGTCATTAGCCAGTATTTCCCGGAGCAGTTCCAGCGTATTAACGCAAAGCAAATCCCGCTGACGCCGAAAAATCTGGTGCTGTTCCGTATTCAGGATGTCCTGCGCCTGTATGCCTATGGTTGTGACCCGGAATAAGGACATCATCATGACGACCATGAAAGAAATTGTTATCCCGGAAAATAACCAACTGGAAATACGTGAAACCGATATTCCCGAATACGGCGAATATGATGTGCTGGTCAAAGTGATCTATTCCGGGCTGTGCGGTTCCGATATTCCGCGTATTTTCCACCACGGCGCGCATTTTTATCCGGTGCGCTTAGGCCACGAATTTTCCGCACGTGTTGTGGCCACGGGCAGTAAGGTCAGCTCGGTAAAAGAGGGCGACAACGTGTGTTGCGTACCGCTGATCCCCAATTTTTCAGCGCCGGAATGCCAGCGCGGGTTTTACTCATTAGGCAAAGGGTATTCGTTTGTCGGCTCTCGCCTGCCGGGCGGCAATGCGCAATACGTCACCATGCCGGAGAGCAGCTGTTTTTTATTGCCAGAAGGCGTGACGCCGTTGCAGGGCGCATTTTTCGAACCCGTTACCGTGGGTGTGCATCCGATATTAATGGCGGGCGGTTGCCAGGATAAAAATGTGATCGTGCTGGGTGTCGGCACCATCGGTTTGCTGGCGATGCAGAGCGCCAAAGCGCTGGGTGCAAAATCCGTCACGGCAGTGGACATTAATAACGAGCGCTTAGATCTGGCGAAGCAGCTCGGCGCGGATCACGTCATCAACGTGGCGGAAGAGAATGCGCTGGAGAAAGCCGCCTTCCTGGCTGACATAAATTTCGATCAGCTGATCCTGGAAACCGCCGGTACGCCGCAGACCTTTAAGCTGGCGTTGAAAATTGCCGGACCACGGGCGCAGGTGGCATTAATCGGTACGCTGCATAAAGACCTGTCGATGACCTATACCGAGTATGAACAAATTTTACGCAAAGAATTATTGGTATTCGGCAGTTGGATGAATTATTCCGCTCCGTTCCCCGGAGACGAATGGCGTTTAACCATTGACATGTTCCGTAATGGGCAAATTCAAATCGACCCGCTTATCAACTGCATCGTTAACGAAAATGAGTATATCGAGCAGGTGATGGCATTACAGGGCGGCCCGGCAAACGGCAAAATTTTACTGCACTGGGAGTAACCGATGAATCATATTATTAACAGCAGTTATTTGCTTAATCATGCACGTAAATTTGGCTATGCCGTACCGGCGTTTAATATTCATAACCTGGAAACTATTCAGGTGGTATTAACCATTGCCAAAGAGCTGGAATCACCGGTTATTCTTGCCGGGACGCCGGGCACCTACAGCTATGCGGGCGTACAGCAAATTATCGCCATCGTTGAATCTATGGCGGCGGAGAATAATCAGCAGGTAGTTGTGCATCTCGATCATCATCATGATTTTGACGATATTCATGGCAAAATCCGCGCCGGTATTCGCTCGGCGATGATCGACGGCAGCGCCATGCCGCTGAAAGAAAATATCGCCATTACGCGCAAAGTCACCGAGTTATGTCATTACTACGGTTGCAGCGTGGAAGCAGAAATTGGCCAGCTCGTCGGTCAGGAAGATGATTTGATTATCGACGACGTGGCCGATCCTTATACCAACCCGGAAGATGCACGCTTGCTGGTTGAGCAAACGAATATTGACTCGCTGGCAGTGGCGATTGGTTCCGCGCACGGGCTTTATAAGTCCACACCAAAACTGGATTTTGAACGGCTCCAGAAAATTGCCAAACTGGTGGATATTCCGCTGGTATTACATGGTGCATCCGGTATTCCCGATAGCGATATCAAAAAATGTATTGAATTTGGGGTAAGTAAGGTCAATGTGGCAACCGATCTTAAATTAGCCTTCGCTGAAACTTTAAAATCCTTTTTCCTTGAAAAACCGGGTTCAACCGATCCGCGAGAATATAACCAGTTGGCGAAAGCGGCAATGGCCGATGTGGTACGCCATAAAATTATGACCTGCGGCAGCGCCGGGCGTATTTACTCTTTCGAATAAAAACATATTTACGATTTTTATTAATACTGGAGCAATCATGCTTAAAAATATTGATCCCCGTCTCTCTCCTGAATTGCTATATACGCTATATTGCATGGGTCATGGCGACGAAATTGTTTTGAGCGATGCGCATTTCCCGGCCCATTCGGTGAATGAAAATGTTATTCGTGCTGATGGTAATCAGGTGGAACAATTACTTAAGGCAATGATGCCGCTTTTTGAACTGGACAGTTATGTTACTGATGCTGTCGTAATGATGTCCGCAAGTGCGGGTGATGAATTACCGCCAGGGTTAATTGATGATTATAAATTGGTGTTGCCGGAAAAGCAGGAAATTACCTTTATCGACCGCTTTGCCTTTTATGATAGAGCGAAAAAAGCCAGTTGCGTGGTGATCACGTCTTCAACACGGAAATATGGAAACATTCTTCTGAAGAAAGGCGTTACGCCGGTGGAATGTTAAGTCTCTTATTCTCTTTTTTCTGGAGTTTTTCATGAAGCAAGCCATATTGCAAATGAGAAATATATCCAAATCATTTGCCGGTGTTCACGCACTTAAAAATGTGAATTTCCAGCTGCGTAAAGGGGAAGTTCACGCCTTAATGGGTGAAAATGGTGCGGGTAAATCAACATTAATGAAAGTGTTGATTGGCGTACATACCGCAGATGAAGGGACTATTTACTATAAAGATAACGAAATTGCGTTTGATTCTGTGCTGGAAGCGCAGAAAAGCGGAATCAGTATGATCTTCCAGGAACTTAACTTAGTTCCCCATCTCAGCGTGGCGGAAAATATTTTCCTGGCGCGCGAGCCGTTAAAAAACGGGCTGGTTGACTTTGCCTTAATGGAAGAAAAATCCGCTAAATTGCTGGAAATGTTCGATATCGATGTTTCGCCGAAAGATATCGTCAATACATTGTCGGTAGCGAAACAGCAGATGGTGGAAATCGCCAAAGCGCTCTCTTTTGATGTCGAAGTGTTGATTATGGATGAACCCACTTCGGCGTTAACTAAAAAAGAAATTGATAAGCTTTTCCAGTTGATTGAGAAATTAAAAAGCCGCGATGTATGTATTGTTTATATTTCTCACCGCATGGAAGAATTAAAGCGCATCTGCGATCATATTACTATTTTCCGTGATGGTACTTATATTTCCGACCATGTTTTTGCCGACATTACCATGGACGAGATTATCACCAAAATGGTTGGGCGTTCGCTGGATAACCATTTCCCGACGCGCAAATCCCAGGCGGAAGACAAAGTGATATTGTCGATTCAAAATGCCAGCCGTTTTGGCGTATTTGAAGGTATCGACTTTGATTTAATGAAAGGGGAAATTCTCGGTATTACCGGTTTGGTTGGTGCAAAACGAACCGAACTGGCGCGAGCAATATTTGGCGCAGAAACGCTGGACGATGGGCAAATTATTTCTTTTGATAAAGAAATTACCATCACGAACCCGAATGACGCCATTAAAGCCGGCATCGCGTATTTATCCGAAGACCGTAAATTAAATGGTCTGGCGGTGGACATGTCGGTAAAAAGCAATGTCATGATGGCGGCGTTGGATAAAGTGTGCAGTAAGTGGGGCGTGATATCCGGCATCAAAGAAAAAGTGGCATGCGATCTCTACATAAAAAAATTAAGCATTAAAACACCGCACATTGAGCAGATAGTTAAAAACCTCAGCGGCGGCAACCAGCAGAAAGTGGTTATTGCCAAATGGTTATTCCGTGACGCCAGGATCATGATTTTTGATGAGCCAACCCGGGGGATCGACGTCGGCGCGAAATATGCCATTTATGAATTACTGGATGAACTGGCGGACCAGGGGATCGGCGTGATTATGATCTCATCGGAACTGCCGGAAATATTAGGAATGACCGATCGCGTAGTAATCATGAAAGAAGGCCAGATGACGGCGGTATTAAAAACCAAAGAAACCAGCCAGGAGGAGATCATGCAGTACGCGACAGGAGTGAAGAATATGTACGTCACCGAACAGGAGTTAGCTTAAATGAACGATAAAAGAAAACTTTTATTGCAGAAGTTGACTGCGTTGGGCGGTTTACTGCTACTGATTATTATCTTTTCCTTCACCAGCGACAGCTTCTTCTCCGTCAATAACATTATGACGGTTGGCCTGCAGACCTCGACCATTGCCTTTATCGGCATTGGGGTAACCTGCGTGATATTGACCGGCGGTATTGACCTGAGTATCGGTTCTATTGTGGCGCTCTCGGGCGTGGCGGCGGGTTTAGCGGTGAACGCCGGGATGCCGGTTAGCCTGGGGCTGCTGCTCGGCGTACTCACCGGCAGTGCGTGCGGCCTGGTCAACGGCATTCTGGTCACGACGTTCCGTCTGCCGCCGTTTATCGCCACCCTCGGCACTATGATGATCCTGCGTGGCCTGGCGCTGTATGTGACCGATGCCGCCCCGGTCTCTGGTATGCCCGATTCATTCGGCGATTTAGGTAACGGCTCGTTGTTCCGCATCGTTGAGGAAGGGGACAATGGTCTACCGCAGGTGATTTTCCCTGGTATTCCTTACCCGGTGATTTTAATGATTGTCGCGGCGGTGCTGTTTACCTTCGCATTAACCAGAATGCGCATGGGCCGTTATTTGTACGCTATCGGCTCTAATGAAGAAGCGGCGCGTTTATCCGGGATTAAAACCAATCAGGTCAAATTAGTGGCTTACATCATCAGCGGCACCTTTGCCGGGCTGTGCGGGGTGGTTATCGCCTCTCGCCTGGTCACCGCGCAGCCGAACGGCGGGATGATGTATGAACTGGATGCAATTGCCAGTGCGGTTGTGGGCGGCACCTCATTAATGGGCGGCGTCGGCACCATTCCGGGCACCTTAATCGGCTCCTTTATTATCGGCGTGTTGCGTAATGGCCTGAATATGAACGGCGTATCGTTCTTTGTTCAGCAAATCATTATCGGCAGCGTGATCCTGTTGGCGGTAGCCTATGACCAAATCCGTCAGCGTCCGGCTACAAAAAAATCCGTAAAGCAAAAAGTCAGTAATAAAAAGCCACAGGTTAATCCTTCGGTGAAATGACATTAACTGTTGTACCCCTACACATAATAAGGAACACGTTCATGAAGAAATTAGCAACATTTGCAATGCTGGGTTTGGCTGCGGCAATTTCGATGAGCACATCGGCTGCTTTCGCCAAATCAAACGAGATTGCGGTTATCGTTAAAACGGCTAACTCTAACTTTTGGCAAAACGTGAATAAAGGCGCTACGGACGCGGGAAGCGAATTTAAAGATAAATACAAAGTGACCTTCCAGGGCCCGGAAGCAGAAACCCAGGTCGCCGAACAGGTGAATATGGTGGATAACGCCATTAACCGTGGCGTATCCGGTATTGTTCTTGCGCCGTCCGATCCCGATGCGTTAATCCCGGCGGTGAAAAAAGCCTGGGAAAACGGCATCCCGGTCGTGCTGATTGACTCTTCACTCGGCGAAAAGGGCGCGAAATATTATCAGTCCTTCTTGTCTACCGATAACCGTAAAGCGGGCGCGCTGGCTGCAAAGAAATTAATTGAAGCCAACGGCCAGGAAGGCAAAGTCAGCGTAATGTCATTTACGCCAGGCGCGGGCAGCGCCATTGAACGTGTCGGCGGCTTTACCGACGTGATTAAGGCTGATTCAAAATTAAATATGATTGGCCCATTCTATTCGCAGGCGGATATGGCGACGGCGCTGAACCAGACCATCGATGCGCTCTCTTCGAATAAAGATATTACCGCGCTGTTCGGTGCGAATGAGCCGACCGCTGTCGGTATGGCACGCGCCATTAAACAACTGGGCTACAGCGGCAAAGTTGTGGCAGTGGGTTTTGACGGTAACGCCGCGCTTCAGCATTTTGTCCGTGACGGAACCCTGAACGGTATTATCGTTCAATCCTCTTATCAAATGGGTAAAAAAGGCGTTGAGACGATCGACCATATTCTGAACCAGCAGAAAGTCGACAAACTTATCGATACCGGTGTGGTGTATATCGATAAAAACAATATCGATTCCCCTGAAGCACAGGCTGTTCTGTATTAATTAACCCCACTTATCGGGTTGCTTCGGCAGCCCGATGAAAGGGAATAGCGATAACTTCTTCATAGAGCCGTGAGAAATGAGCAAATTATCAAACTTAGTCGCACCCTCGCAGGATGCCATTCCGTATAAAACGTTAGCGAATGGCTATAAGATCCCCGGTATTGGCATGGGGACCTTTGGTTCCGACCGCTTCACCGCAGAGCAAGTTGCCGATGGCGTGTTTCACGCCGCCGAAGCCGGTTTCCGTTTTTTTGACTGTGCGTCGGTCTACGGCAATGAAAGTATGATTGGTGAGGTGTTTGCCAGGATCATGCAAACCGGCGTCAGCCGCTCTGAATTGTTTATCGACTCCAAAGTCTGGAACGACCAGCACGACGACGTCATTGCGTCATGCAAGAAGTCGCTGGAAGATCTTAAGCTCGACTATCTCGACCTGTATTTAGTGCACTGGCCGTTCTCTAACTATCATGCGCCTGGCTGCACCGTAGATTCCCGTAGCCCGGACGCCACCCCGTATTCCCACGAGCGCTTTATGAAAACCTGGGCGCAGATGGAGCAACTGGTCGAAATGGGGCTGGTCAGAAGCATCGGCACTTCCAACATGACCATTCCAAAAATGGAGCTGCTGCTGCGCGATTGCAAGATCCGCCCGGTGGCCAACGAAATGGAAATACACCCGCATTTCCAGCAGCAGGAACTGTATGACTTCCTGGTCGCTAATGAGATCCAACCGATCGGTTTCTGCCCGATTGGTTCGCCGATGCGTCCCGATCGCGACCGCACCGAAGACGATACCTGCGATATTGAGGATCCGGTTATTGTTGAGATTGCTAACCGTCTTGGCGTGCACCCGGCGATCGTCTGCATCAAATGGGCGGTGCAGCGTGGGCATATTCCAATCCCGTTCTCGGTTCACAAAGATCAGATCTACGGCAACATTACCTGCATTACCGAAGATCCGTTAACCGATGAAGAGATGGCGGCCATTGCCGGCATCGATCGTAATAACCGTCTGATTAAGGGCCAGGTATTCCTGTGGGAACACGCCAAAGGCTGGGAAGACCTGTGGGATCTTGACGGCGTTATCGTCAAATAACCAGTGCAAAACTGACTCTTCACCGGGGAATTAACTATGTATCTGGGCATCGATTGTGGCACGCAGGGCACCAAGGTTTTACTGTGGGATGCTGAAAAAGAACGGGTGGTGGCATCCAGTTATCACACCTGCGAACTCATCAGCGACCGCCCAGGGCAAAAAGAACAGCATCCCGCCGCCTGGCGGGATGCGATAAAAAAAGGCATTCAGGCGGTCATCGCGAAAGCGGAGATTGCGCCTGAGCACATTGCGGCGATTGGCGTATCCGGCCAGCAACATGGTTTAGTGCTGCTGGACGAACAGGATGCGCTCATCCGCCCGGCAAAGTTATGGTGTGATACCGAAACGGTGCCGGAACTCAATGCATTTTTAACGCGGTTTAACGCCGCAATGGGGGCGCCGGTGTCTCATTTCACCGGCATCCACATTCCCGTGGCGTTTACGCTCGCCAAATTACTGTGGGTGAAAGAGCATGAGCCTGAAGCGTATCAGCGCATCGCAAAACTCTTTCTTCCTCATGAATATGTTAACTACTGGCTGACCGGCCAGTACTGTGCGGAATACGGCGACGCGTCAGGCACCGGCTGGTTCGATACCTTTAACCGCCGCTGGTGTCACGCGGTGGTGGATGCCATCGATCCGCAACTGATGCCCAAACTGCCGCCGCTGATTGAGGCGCATCAGCCCGCCGGTTATCTTTGTGCCTCCAGCGCCACGCAGTTGGGCCTGCCGGAAGGCATTCCGGTTTCCAGCGGCGGCGGCGACAATATGATGTCCGCCATCGGCACCGGCAATATCGAACCGGGCATCCTGACCATGAGCCTGGGCACGTCGGGCACCTTGTTTACCCATGCCGCGCAGCAAATCGACACCCAGCCGCACCCGGATATCAATGCGTTCTGTTCTTCCTCCGGTGGCTGGCTGCCGTTAGTCAGTACCATGAATGTCACCAACGCCATCAATGCCTTTCGCGAGGTGATGGATATTCCGCTGACGGAGTTTGAACGTTATCTGGATAACAGCGAGCCGGGAGCAGAGGGGCTGACGTGCTACCCGTGGCTGAATGGCGCGCGTTTGCCGAATCGCCCTGATGCTACCGCCAGCGTTACCGGCATTACCAGCCGCAATTTTAATAAAGCCAATTTGTTACGCAGTGTGGTGGAAGGCGTGACCTTTAAGCTGTGTAAAGGCATCGAGATTTTCCAGCAAAGCGGATTACACTTCGACCAGCTACGGGTGATTGGCGGCGGAGCGAATAGCCGGGCCTGGTGCCAGTTGATTGCCGATATCAGCGGTATTGCGGTGATACGCCCGACGGTGAGCGACGCCGGCGCGTTAGGCGCGGCATTGCAGGCGCAATGGTGTCACGCAAATCTCAATAATTCGCACGAATTTATTCCACTTCACGACGTATTACCCGCATCACTGTGCGACGTCGGGCGCGACGTTATACTGCCGCGTCCGCAGCAGCGGGAAATTTATCAGTCCATTTATGCTCGCTATCATGAAAATATGCCTCAATAAAAACCCCGCGAGGACGCGAAAACTATGCATCTGGTGGAACGAAGGAATCAAATCCTGGCCGCGCTGACGGAAAAGGGCAGCGTCCAGGTAGCGCATCTGGCGAATAAGTTTGGTATTTCTGAAGTAACTATCCGCAATGATTTACGCGAGCTGGAAACTCAGGGGCTGCTTATTCGCTTTCACGGCGGGGCGACTAATCAAATAAATAACTGGGCGCTGACGGGAAAGCCCAATGGCAATACCGATAGCCATAACGAAATTACGCTGGAAGACCGCGCCATGCTTTCCGCCGATGCCAAAACCCGCATCGCCAACGCAGCGGCGCGCCTGGTTTCAACCGGTAATAGCGTAATTATCGACAGCGGCAGCACTACGTTAAAAATCGCCCAGCAGTTAGCGGATGCGTCGGATCTCATTGTCGTCACCAATAATCTGCCTGCCGCCGAAGTGTTGTCGATTAATCAGCACATCACGCTGGTGCTTTGCGGGGGAACGTTCCGCCATAAAACCCGCTCTTTTCACGGCATGCATGCTGAATCGGTATTAAAGGGCATCGTGGCGGATTATTTGTTTATTGGCGCAGACGGAATTGATATCGATAAAGGCATCACCACGTTTAACGAAGGTTATGCCATCAGTAAAGTGATGGCGCGGGCAGCAAAAAAAGTGGTGGCGGTACTCGACTCGACAAAATTTGGCCGCATTGGCTTTAATCCGGTATTGCCGATTAGCGATATTGACGTGTTAATTACCGATGACGGTATTAGCCGCGAAACGGTTATGCTGCTGGAAAACAGAAATATTGATGTGATTATTGTTTAATGCCGTGGTGTTATACGCCACCCATAAAAAAGCCGGTGACTCACCGGCTTTTTATCATCAGCGTAAAACTTAGCCCATTGCGGTTTCCCGCAAATGGCGTTTCAGCTTGTTGTACTCATTAATCACATACTGCTCCGCCGCATTCTGATCGGCGATCGGCTCAACGCGCACTGCGCAGTATTTGTATTCCGGCGTTTTAGTAATCGGGCTGAGGTTTTCCGTCACCAGCTCATTACAGGCACCAATCCACCACTGGTACGTCATATACACCGCGCCTTTGTTCGGGCGATCGCTCACCTGGGCACGGGTTATGACTTTGCCCTTGCGTGAATTGACCCACACCAGCGCTTCATCCTGAATGCCCAGGCGGGCAGCATCGGCAGTGTTAATTTGCGCATAGCCCGGTTCATCCGCCAGCGCGGCCAGCGCGGCACAGTTGCCGGTCATGGAGCGGCAGGAGTAGTGGCCCACCTCGCGCACCGTCGACAGCACCATCGGGTACTCCTCATCTACGCGATCGAGCGGCGGTGCCCAGTCGCAGGTGAAGAATTGTCCCAGGCCGTTTGGTGTGGAGAATTTCTCCTCGAACAGGTAGTCCGTCCCCTGGTCGGCCTCAGACACATCGCGGCACGGCCACTGGATATAACCCAGTTCGCCCATTTTCTCGTAGGTTGCGCCGTAGAATTCCGGGCACAATCCGCGCAGTTCATCCCAAATCTCTTTGGTGTTGTTGTAGTGCATCGCATAGCCCATACGGGTGGCGATTTCACTGATGATCTGCCAGTCGGTTTTTAGGTCCCACTTCGGTTCCACCGCTTTAAAGAAGCGCTGGAATCCGCGGTCGGCGGCGGTATACACCCCTTCATGTTCCCCCCATGAGGTGGACGGCAAAATCACATCCGCTTGCGCGGCGGTTTTGGTCATGAAGATATCCTGAACGATCACCAGCTCCAGCCCTTCAAAGGCTTTGCGCACCGCAGACAGCTCGGCATCAGTTTGCAGCGGATCTTCGCCCATGATGTACGCTGCGCGCACTTCGCCATGCTCAACGCGGTGCGGCAATTCGCTGATGCGATAACCGGTATGCGCTGGCAGTTCGGCCACGCCCCAGGCTCTGGCGAATTTCTCACGGTGTTCCGGGAATTTCACGTACTGATAACCCGGATAGGTATCCGGCAGCGCGCCCATATCGCAGGCACCCTGGACGTTGTTTTGCCCACGCACCGGGTTGACGCCAACGCTCGGCTTGCCGAGGTTGCCGGTCAGCAGCGCCAGGCTGGTCAACGAACGCACCGTTTCCACGCCCTGATAGAACTGGGTCACGCCCATGCCCCACAGGATGGTGGCACGATCAGATTTGGCGTACATCCGTGCGGCCTGGCGGATCTCACTGGCCTTCACGCCGGTGATCTCTTCCACGGACTCCGGCGTATAGCCTTCGACAATTTTGCGATACTCTTCGAAGCCTTCGGTACGCGCCGCGACGAATGCGTGGTCATACAGGTCTTCTTCGATAATCACATGGCCCATGGCGTTCAACAGCGCAATGTTCGAGCCGTTTTTCAACGCCAGGTGCATATCGGCAATGCGCGCGGTTTCGATTTTACGCGGATCGCAGACAATAATTTTCGCCCCTTTTTGCTTCGCCCGGATCACGCGGTTAGCGACGATCGGGTGGGAATCAGCGGGGTTGTAGCCAAACACAAACACTAAATCAGCATCTTCGATGCCGACGATGGAGTTACTCATCGCGCCATTACCGACCGACTGGTGCAGACCTGCAACCGATGGGCCGTGTCAGACACGCGCGCAGCAGTCGACGTTATTGGTTCCAATAACGGCGCGCGCGAATTTTTGCATGATGTAGTTGGTTTCGTTGCCGGTCCCCCGTGAGGAACCGGTGGTCATAATGGCATCGGGGCCATATTTAGCTTTGATAGTGCTGAGCTTATCGGCGACATAATTCAGTGCCTCATCCCAGGAAACGGCTTCCAGCTTCCCGCCGCGTTGGCGACGGATCATAGGCGATTTAAGGCGTGGCGTCAGGATTTGGGTATCGTTGATAAAATCCCACCCGTAATAGCCTTTCAGGCATAAATCCCCCTGATTGGTCTTACCCTGCGCCGGTTCCGCCTTAACGACTTTGCCATTATCGACGACGAGGTTGATCTTGCACCCCGACGCGCAATATGGGCAAACCGTGACGACTTTTTTCATCCTGGCTCTCCAGTTAATCGTGTTCTTGCAAAACGCAAAACGTCTTTACCTTCTCAACGACTTTTCAATGCATATTCCATGCCAGTAGCATGGTTTATTTAATTCATTGATATAGATAGAGAAATAAAAAAGGTGGCCGGATGGCGAGCGGGGTTCGACAAAAGTGTCATGTCATTATTATCACTTTGACCCGCATCGACAGACGGCCTGACTCCGCATCCTAACCCTGACGCCAGAGGGGACGCTTTGATGTAGAGCGGTATGAAGGGAGGTTAAAACCTCCCGGCGGGGAGTGGGGCGAAAGCAGCGTCGTTACGCACTGACCAAATGGGGTTTCAATGCTGGCAAAGGATTATCGCTAACCAGCGTCAGCCCCGGCCCGCGCGGTTCCCGGCGCGTCGGGAACGCAGGCAGTACAGCGCGCTGTAGCGCCAGGCCTGGCGCGCTGGCAAAGGCGACCGGCGACGTCACCGCCAGCGTTTCGACGATTTCTCCGCCTTCCATTACCATAACCCGCTGGCAAAACCGCTCCACCAGACGCAAATCATGGGTGATAAACAGACACGCGGTGTGGTACTGCTGCTGTAAATTTTTCAGTAGCTGAATGATGTTTGCCTGAAGCACCAAATCCAGATTCGATACCGCCTCATCCAGAATCAACAGCTTTGGTTCCACAATCATTGCTCTGGCGAGGCACACCCGCTGCAACTGGCCGCCGCTCAGTTGCGGCGGGCGTTTATCCAGTAAACCGGCATCAAGTTCGGTCGCCGCCATTACCCGCGCAATACGTTCATTTTGCTGCGCCGTAGCGAGTTTCAACAAATGGCGCAGTGGTTCGCGGATAATCTCGCGCACCGTGCGGCGCGGGTTAGCGGCGCTGATGGCGTCCTGAAACACCATCTGGATATCCCGGCGAAAGGCGCGCATTTCGTCCCCTTTCAGCGCCGCCAGGGATTTACCGCGCCAGCAAATGTCGCCCAGAGCCGGGGATTCCAGGCCCATTAACAGCCTTGCCAGGGTGCTTTTCCCGCAGCCGCTGCTGCCGAGCAGCGCCACGCTTTCACCTTCGTTAACCGCCAGTGAAATGTTGTTTAGCACCGGGTGATAATGCGCGCCGGTTAACCCCATCCGCCCGTAGCGGTGTGAAACGTTCGAAACGGATAACAGCGTCATTGCGCTAACTCCATGCCATACAGCGCCAGATGCGCCGATACCAGATTACGGGTCACCGGATGCTGTGGCGCGTGGAACAGCGTATGCACATCGCCCCGTTCGACAATTTTGCCGTTTTCCATGACCGCCACGTCGTCAGCCAGCCGCGCCACCACCCCCATATCGTGAGTGACCAGCAGCATCCCGGGGGCGCGCTGGTGCATCTGCTTCTCCAGCAGTTCCAGAATGCGCGCCTGGGCCAGCGCGTCGAGATCGGTGGTGGGTTCATCGGCGATGATAAACGGTGCATCGCTGAGCACAGCCAGCGCAATCATCATGCGTTGTAGCATCCCGCCGCTCATCTCAAACGGATACAGCGCCAGCACGCGTTCGGCTTCATCGAGGCCGACAGATTTCAGCGTGGCGATAAGCATGGCGTCATCCAGCGCTTTGCCCAGCGCCCGACAGGTCTCTTTAGCGTGAGTCGCCATGGTAAACAGCGGATTAAAGGCGCTGCGCGGGTTCTGCATAATGGTCGCCACCTGCCTGCCGCGCAGTGATTGCGGCGTCACGGTGTGGCCATTCAGCGCCAGTTCTCCGGCAGTTTGCCGCACTCCGGCGGGCAGCACGCCCAGCGCGGCGGCACAGGTCAGGGATTTCCCGCTGCCGCTGCCGCCGACCAGCGCCAGCACGCGCCCGGAATGCAGGTTCAGCGACACGCCCTGCACCAGCGGGCGGTCCGCCGACAGCGTGATGTTATGTAATTCAAGCTGTGACATCAGTGGCTATGCTCCATAGCAAGATGGGGGTCCAGATTGTCGCGCAGCGCGTCGCCCAACAGGTTAAAGGTCATCACGCTGATAAACAGCGCCAGCCCTGGCCAGAACATCTGCATCGGCTGGGTCCAGATGTACTGGCGCGCGTCGTTGATCATCACGCCCCATTCCGGCGTTGGGGCGCTGACGCCCAGCCCGAGGAACGACATCCCCGCCACGTGCAGCATCATATGGCCGATATCCAGCGTCGCCAGCACCAGCAGCGAGGGCATCACCGCACCGGCGAGATGATCGAAAAACAGATACCAGCGGTTTGCGCCGCTCATCCGCGCCGCCAGCACGAACTCCCGATGGCGCAGCGAAATCACAATGCTGCGCACCATCCGCGCGTACCAGGCCCAGTGGGACAGGGCGATGGCGAGGATCACGTTCACCAGCCCGGTGCCCAGCACGCCCACCATAAAAAACGACAGTATCGAGGTGGGGAAGGTCATAAACATGTCGGTGGTGCGCATCAGTAGCTGGTCGGCACGGCCGCCCATCAGCCCGGCGCTGCCGCCGACCACCAGGCCCAACGTTAACACCAGCAGCAAACAGGCCAGCACTGAGCCCAGCGACACCCGCGTCGCCGCCAGCAGACGAGAGAAAATATCGCGCCCCAAATGGTCGGTGCCCAGCCAGTGGGTGCCGTCCGGCGGCAGTAGCCGCTCTGGCAGGTTAATCGCCAGCGGATCGAACGGCAGCCACCACTGGCTGGTCAGGGCGATAATCATCAGCAGCGCCAGAGACAGCAGCGCCAGGCGCACCGGCCAACGCGCAGTACGAAGAAAATTCACGAGTGCGCTCCTTCATGGCGGCGAATACGCGGATCAAGCGCGGCATTCAGCAGGTCGACGCCGAGATTGCAGACAACAAACACGCCGACCATCAGCAGGGTAAAACACTGGATCACCGGATAGTCGCGGTTAAAAATTGCCGATACCGCATAACGCCCGACGCCCGGCCAGGCAAAGATATTTTCGATAATCATGGTGCCGCCGATCAGCTCGCCGATATGCATGCCGACCGCCGTCACCATCGGCAGCGTGGCGTTGCGCAGCACGTGCCGCCGCTCGGTTTGCCGGTCGCTGAGCCCGCGCAGTTTCGCCCAGGTCACATGGCGCTGGCCTGCCGCATCCAGCATGCTGGCGCGCAACAGGCGCGCATTGATCGCCAGCGACATAAAGGCGATAGACACCGCCGGTAAAATGATGTGCTGCCAGCCGCCGTAACCCAGCGCGGGCAGCCATTGCAGATGCACGGAAAAGAGCATCACCAGCAAAAAGGCGAGCCAGAAGTTGGGCATCGACACGCCCAGAAAGGCAATCAGCCGCACGAGGTAATCCGGCAGCCGGTCGCGGTAGCGCGCCGCCCAGATGCCAAGCGGCACCGAGGTCGCCAGGATCAACATCAGCGCAAAACCCGCCAGTTGGAAGGTCGCCGGGAAAAAGTGCAGTAAATCGTCCAGCACCGGGCGCTGGGTGGCGAACGATACGCCGAAATCAAGATGCAGCGCGTTCCACAGCCAGTGGACGTACTGCACCGGCAGGGGCCGATCGAGCCCAAGCATCGCGTGGGTTGAGGCGACCAGCTCCGGCGTCGGCGGCAGGTTAGAGAGCCTCAGGTAATCCATTGCCGGGTCGCCGCTGCCGAGGCGCAGCAGCAGGAAAATAATCAGCGACGCGGCCAGCAGCATCGGGACCAGCAGCGCGATGCGCCACAAAATATAACGTAGCATCAGGGCGTTACCGGTTTGATCTGTTCAAACGGAATATCCGACGACATCGGTGCGAAGGGCAGCACATCCCACTGCGGCTGGGACACGGTCATCAGGGAAACGTAGCTCAGCGGCAGGTAGACCGCGCTTTGATGCAGGCGGGTTAGTACATCGCGGTACAGCGCTTTGCGCTGGGTTTCATCGGTGCCGGTGAGAAGCTGGCCGATTTCTGCGTCGATCTGCGCTTTGTCCGGCAGGCCGAGCTGGGCCTGATAATCCGCGTGGGACGGCACGCGCATCGAACTCATAAAGGCGTGGGGATCGAACGGCGCGCCCCAGGTACGGTTGAAAATCATATCGAAGCGGCCATCGCGCTGGCGGGCATCAATGCTGCTCTCTTCTTCGCCCACCAGTTTTACGTCAACGCCCACCTGGCGCAGGTTGGCCTGAATCACTTCCGCCATCGATTTATTCAGCGCGTCGGTGCCGATAAACGCCAATTCCAGATGCAGCGGCTGGCCCGCTTTTTCGCGGATGTGCTGGCCCGCAGGCAGCATCCAGCCTGCGTTTTCCAGCAGCGTCCTGGCCTTTTGCGGATCGTAGTGGCGCGGCGTCAGCCCGATATTGGCGTAGGGTACGCCCGGGGCGAACAGGGTATCCGCCACCTGCTGGGTGCCGTACAGCACGCTGTCGATCAGCGTCTTTTTATCCACCGCGTAATTTAACGCTTCCCGCACCGCCTGTTCGCGGGTGGGGGATTTGGCGGAATTGAGCGCCAGCATCACGGTTTCTACCGGGGCGGAAAGCTGAGTTTTCCACTGCGGGTTATGGCTGAACCGCTCAAAGGTATCCAGCGGTAGCAGCCCTTCGTCGCCATACATCAGGTCGATTTCGCCGGTTTCAAACGCCACCGCGCGGCTGGTGGGGTCGGCAATCACGTTAATGGTGACCTTATCAACCGCCGGTTTCTCGCCCCAGTAATGGTCGTTACGCACAAACACATCGTGCTGATTGAGTTTGGTTTCTTTTAAGACCCACGGCCCGGTGCCAATCGGCGCGTTAATACCGTCTTTGGTTCCGCCGTTTTTAAACTGCGACGGGGCGATAAAGCGGAACGGGCGCGGCAATGCCAGCTCTTGCAGGAACGGGTAATAGGCGTCTTTTAAATTGATTTGCAGGCGATGTTCATCCAGCGCTTTCACGCCGGTTATCTGGTTCGCCAGCTCCAGCCAGGCGTGGCGCGGGCGATTATCCAGCACCGCGCGGAAGTTGGCTTCTGCGGCCCGGGCGTTAAACGGCTCACCGTTAGAAAAGGTCACGTTATCGCGCAGGGTAAAGATCCACTGTTTGCCGTCGGCGGAATGGGTCCATGCGGTGGCCAGCCACGGCGCAATGCTGCCGTCAGCCTGATATTTCACTAACGGTTCATACACCATGCTCTGGGCGAACATTTGATTGGGCGTATACAAATGGGGATTTAACGGCCCCACGTTGACCGGCCAGGCGGTGGTGATTTCATGCGGTGTTGCCGCGCCAGCCATCAATGAAACACACGCCAGCAATACCGTTAAACAGCGCCGTAAAGTGAACAAAGGACTACTCCTTGCGGAATAAGGGGGGGACCCAAAATGAGTATGATGATTTTATGAAAACTGCATACGCGGGCGTTGTTCTGGATCAACCTTAGGCAAACTGATAATTAGTCGGCGTTTTTAGCGGCAAGCCATCAGTTTTTTATATTTATTTGGCGGTTTTTTGATATCCCTGGTTTACACAGGTCATCGTTCGCGGCTTAATAACGGCGTTTTCATTCACAGTTAACAGGTCTGTTATTGATGAATAGTTGTCGACCCGCCTTTCTCCGCCAGTTCCTGTCTGCTGTGATGATCCTCTGCGGTTTTGGCCCGCGCTGCCGCCGCTTCACTTACCTCATAAAAGACAGATAACTATGCAACGTCGACAATTCCTCAAAAATAGTGTGCTTCTTTCTGCTGCCGGCCTCGTCGGCCCTTCGGTTGTCAGCCAGACGGTGCAGGCCGCTGAACCTGCCGCCCCGGCCCCGGTTGCGCGCCGCCGTTTTGTGTTATCGCAAACCTATAAGCTGAACCCGCCGCAGGGCTCCAGCGGCGTGGTGAAACTGTGGATCCCGCTGCCGGTGGATACCGCGTTTCAGCAAATGACTAATCTGGCCTTTAGCGGCAATTATCAGCAGGCGTACATCACCACCAATAACGCTTACGGCGCGAAAACGCTGTTCGCAAGCTGGCCGAAATCGGAAGGTGATTTGCAGATGCAGGTGGACATTGAAATCGAAACCGCCGACTGGGAGCCGCTGAAGCACGACGCGCTGAAAACCTGGCAGGTGCCGGAACAAATAATCTATCCGCTGGACGTGAAACCGTACCTGCTGCCGACCACCCATACGCCGGTTGACGGGCAGGTACGGGAAACCGCCCAGAAAATCACTCACGGCGAGCAAGATCCGCTGAAAAAAGTGCGCCTGATTTACCAGTGGGTCAGCCGCAATATGGAGCGCGACAACGACGTGATCGGCTGCGGTACTGGCGATGTGGCGGCGATCCTGAAAAGTGGCAAACTGAGCGGCAAATGCACCGATATGAGTTCGGTGTTCGTGGCCCTGGCGCGCGCCAGCGGCATTCCGGCGCGTGAGCTGTTCGGTATCCGCCTGGGTAAAGCGAATAAGCTGGAACGCTACTCAAAAAGCGCTTTCGGCAAGGCTGATGAGCAGGGCGTGGCGGACGTCAGTGGCGGCCAGCATTGCCGCGCGGAGTTTTATCTGGCGGGCTACGGATGGCTGCCGTGCGATCCGGCGGACGTCACCAAAATGCGTCTGGCGGAGAAAAAAGCCCACGAAGACGCCGATGTGCAGGCGGTTAACTCTTACCTGTTTGGCAACTGGGAAATGAACTGGGTCGGCTTTAACTACGGGCGCGACTTTGAGCTTTATCCGGCGACGGAGCAGGGCGCGATGAACAACTTTGGCTATCCGTATGCCGAAGTGGATGGCGACCCGATTAACTTCTACGATCCGAAAGTGTTCTCTTACCACTATGTCTCAACCGAACAGCGCTAAAAGCGCGGGCTTTACGCTTCTGACGGCAGCGGCGGCTGCCGTTACCGCCGGTCTGTGTTGCATCGGCCCGCTGTTGTATCTGTTGTTTGGCATCTCGGCGGCGGGGTTTGCCGGGCTGGCGAAGCTGGAATTTCTGCGCGTCCCGATGATCGTGATTTCTCTCGCGCTTATCGCGCGCGGCTTCTGGCGGCTTTATTTTTCGAAACGGCTGTGGTGTACCGGGCGGCTGACGCTGGGCCAGATGCGTTTGCTTTACTGGCTGGCGCTGCCGTTTATGCTGCTTGTCCTGTTTTACCCGACAGTTGTCGGCTGGTTTTATGAGGTATTTGAATGAAACGACTCGCGCTCGCCGCGTGCCTGATGCTCCCGCTGTGGGCGCAGGCTGCAAATGAAAAAGTGGTGCTGGATGTGGAAAATATGACCTGTTCGCTGTGCGTCATTTCCGTGAATCAGGCGTTGCGGGAAACCGACGGGGTGATCAAAGCTAAATCGTCCCTGAAAACCCGCCAGACCGAAGTTATCGTCCCGCAAGGTTTCCCCACCGAGTCGCTATTAAAAGCGGTGGAGAAAACCGGTTATACCGCCACGGTCAACCATACCGAAGCGCAGTAAGGTGAATGTCGACCGGGGCTTACCCCGGTTATTCTCCAACATGCCTGACGATTTGTTGTTTGACCTGCTGAATGGTTAAAAACATGACCAGTTGATGGTCGTTTTTCAGGTGAAATTTGCGCATCAGCGAATGCTTATGGGCAAAAACGGATTTACTGTTTAACGCCAATTTTGTGGCTGTGCTGCCCACCGACTCGCCATTAATAAAGGCGGCAGCCACTCTTTTCTGCTGAGAGGTCAGCGTGCGGTGTTTGCAGCCGTAGCAGTGCGGGTGACGCGATGGATTCGCACTGGCCTGCAACCTGTCCCAGGCGTTTTTTATCGTTTGTCGAATGACGGCTGTTTTCGCTTTGCGATTGATAAATACCCGGTCATTTACGCATAACGGCAGCGGATAAGGGTCGGTAATATCATCATATTCTACCAGGCCAATAATCAGGCCGGGCTTACGATAATATAATTCGGGATAGCAAAGAAACGCTTCCCCGGGTCGCAAGGGCTGAATAATGATATCTGCCTTCGCCACCGTAAATTTATTCAGTTCACGGGAATAACAAGGCGTTTTGCCACCACGCCGAAACAGGTCATTGAGTAAATGGGTCATTCCAGCATAAAACATGGCGTCGTCATCGTTAATGATTATTTGCAGCATAGATAAAACCTATAAATATAAAGATAAGAAACAAAACCCGGTATTTATTGCCAGGTCAGCGTCACAACCACCACGCTGCTCACCGTTCCTGGCGTGACTTTTCCATATTTACTGAAGGCGCGAGCGAGTAAATAAATATTGGCCTGGCGGTTAACAATATCTGTCGTCAGGGTTTTATTATTGCCCAACGGTCCGCCCTGCATATTGCGTAATTGCACAGCGACGTTCTTTGCGGTCCCGCTATTCTGATACGCATCTTCGGGCTGGTTATCATCTGCGGGGCCGTTGAATTGCAGCGTGACCTTCATGGTGCCGGCAGGGCAATTCATGATGCTGAAATTAAACATCACAAAGGGTGAAGCCGAGCCTGGCGTATACATTGACGAGGCGCGTACGCCCTGCGGGCCAAACAAATCGACGGCCTTATTAACGCTATCGCTATCAACCTGGCAGGGGGCTGCCACCACTTTCCCATTCACGTATAGCGTAACGGGATCGATAGCGCAGGCAACGCCTGAAATAAGCCCCAGCACCAGGGCAATTAGCCCAATAATCCACCTACTCATCGGCATCTCTCTTATTGATAGGTAATTTCCAGCGTCGCCGTTGCGTCGGCATCACCGGCTTTGACCACGGGTTTAGTTTGGTAATAACGCGCGGCGATAGGGAAAGTTTCCTGGCCACCGGGCGATTGCTTTAACGCCAGTCGGTTATTAATCCGTAACGGGCTGTCGTTATATAAAAACTGAACGCCCACGCCATCGGCGACAGTGGGGCGTCCTTGTCCGCTTAATGCCAGCACCGTGTCATCTCCCATAGCATCCGGATTCTGCATGCCCTTTAATTCGATATTAATATTCGTGCCGGGATCGCAATTAAGGCCGACATTCTGGGTGTCGGAGCGGCTGGGAATAAATCCGCTTTGTGTGCCAAATTCCGCAGCGCTAATTGTGCCCAGATTAAAACTTAACGACTGGCTGGTAAGAGAACAGCTCAGTACATTTATTGTGGTTTCGCTATCCAGCGAAACATTAATAAAGGGTTGTGATGGATCGCCGAACCATCCGCTAACAATTTGGCCTGCCGTTAATTTACCTGGCGCGATTTTGCCCGTTTTATACAGCACCACCGTATATTCATTTGGATAGGTATAGCGAATGACCCCCGCAGCGGAAGAGGTTATTGACCAGGCCTGTGGAACGTTGACTACCTGAATACCGACACCGCTCAGATTGGTGTTATAGACGCCCGGCATTGACGAAGGCGTTGCGGACAAATAGGTGATATACGCCTGCGCCTCGCAATATTGCCGGTCAGTAGCCGAGAAGGCGGAAACAACGGCGTTACCGGGCGTGGTGAAGCGGCCAATTTCGCGGTTCACTGGCGCATCCCGTTGCACATTAATAGTACCCAACGACACGGTCTGGACGATCGATTGATGAACGGTACAGTCCGCTGTCGCGTTAAACGCGCTAAGGATTGCGCCAGAAAACAGAAATAAATAATAAATTAGGCTGCGCATGGGTATCTCACTATTCAGCAACGCCATTAACGGCAAACTGACTGAAGTTGTATGACTGGACCGATTGCCTGCTGTGCCGGGACGGTAAAATCTGCCGAACAGCGCTGTTTATCTTCACTTCCCCACACCACGTTAAGCGTTCCTGCCAACGGCATACCCGTCAGATACACCTGGCCGTCATCGCCGACAATGGCGCTTTGGGTGTTATTCCCCGCCAGGCTTACCATTGCGCCGAAGGGCACCGGCTGTTGACTGGTGCGTACCAGCGTCAACAGGATCCGTTTACCGACGCTGGCGATGTAATCGGCACGTACCACCGCGCCCCGGGTAGGAATGGCAGTTTGGCTGGTTAACGTCAGCTCCACGTCATCCGGTAGCGAGGCGGTATTCAGACCGATTTCGTTTTTACGATAAGGCGTGACATTGCTGGTTACGCCATAGCCACGAAAATCCGTTTTCACGCTGTTCTGGTTGTTAACGCCGACGCCTGATGCGCCGGGGGCTTTGATTAGCACATTGGTTTCTCCCAGTGGCTGAGAGAAGGTGATGCCGTCCGCGTGGGCAATCATCCCGCCCGCCAGCCCATAATTAATGCGCTGGCTGTTACGGTCATAGCTGTAGCCGGTGTTGACCTGCGCATAGGTGCCTTTATAGTCGCCGTTTGCGCTGCCGGTATAGCCGACGTTATCGGTGCCATAACCCTGCTGGACACTCCAGCTCAACGCGTTGCCTTCCAGCGCAACGCCATTCATTCCGATGCTATGGGTAGTGCCATTATTCTGGCTGCTGTTCAGGCTGTAGTTGGCCCAACTGTGAGCCATAAAACGATCCAGCGGTATGCTGACATTCAGGGAAATTTGCCGATCGGTAGCGTGCGAACTGCTGTACTGGCTCCCGGTATGACCATTTTTACTGAGCGTCCAGGTGATCCCATAGCCGATCCCCTTCCAGGAATTGTTATACCCCGCGCTCAGGGATTGCAGACTGCGAGCTGAATTCCAGTAATCTTCCTTTACCGCGCTCGCCATGAGTGAACCCCACCGACCACCGAGCGACTGGCTAAGTGTGACTTCCATACGGTTACGCCGGCGATTGTTCAGCGCGTTGCTGTTACCCCATGAATCCAATACTTCTTGCATGCCGTAGTAGCCGTTGGTGGAGTAGCGATACCCCGCAATAGCAAAGTTAGTGCCGGTCTGGACAATGTTTTTACTGTAACGGATGCGCCAGGATTGCCCCTGAGTCTGAGATTGCCCTTTCGGGTGTGACGTGGCCTGAATCACATCGGCGGAAATAGCGCCGATCTCTCCCATATTTTTACCCAGACCCGCCGCGTATGACTGGTATTTCGCCGACTGCTGGGTGCCGCCATACAGGGTAAATCCCCACGGCAGACCATAAATCGCGCTGAGCTGCCCAAAAGGCGTTTTCTCGACGCTGCTGTCATAAGAACGGTATTGCCCGCCGCTGAGGGCATACTTCAATCGGCCTTCGCGTTGCAGTACCGGCAGAGAAGCATAGGGAATGGTGTAATTCTGCTCACTGCCATCGGCCTCTTTAACGGTGACGTTAAGATCGCCTGCGCCGCCGGTGGAGTACATATCGGTTATTTCAAATGCCCCAGGAGCGACATAGCTCTGATAGATGATGTAGCCATTCTGACGAATCACCACCTGCGCGTTGGTGCGGGCAATGCCGCGCACCACGGGCGCATAGCCTTTTAGCGAGTCGGGAAGCATGTCATCATCCGAGGCCAGTTGGCCGCCGCGAAACGGCATACTGTCGAACACATCGGACGGGGCAGAACTGTCGCCCAGGGTAAGCTGTGCTTTCAGCGGCACAATGCTGCGTTGCGCATAGCTATACACGTTATCCCATTGATTGCCGCTCTGATTATCGCGCCGCCAGGTGGTGTAATTACGCAGGCGCCACGGCCCCATATTGATGCCGGGCCTGAGGTTAACGTACTGGCTGTCGCTATTACCGCTGGCGTTGTGCGATCGGGTATTTGCGCCGTTCATGCTGTAGTTCAGTAATGCGGCATTAATGCCGTCATCCCACAATTCGGGGGCGACATAACCACGCGCGTGCTGCTCAAGTGCGGCCTGGGGAATGCTCAAATTAAGTTTCTGTCGGGAAAAGACAAACTCGCTGGAAGCCTGGGGGATGGCATTGACCGTTGCGCACTCATCCGCCTTTGCCATCTCCGGGAAAAGCGCGGTTTTAACGCCGTAGCTTTCCAGTAACGCAACGGATAAGCAGGGTGCCAGGGGCTGCTCGGCTGAATTTTCGTTAACTGTTTTAAATTCAACGTCGCGGGTATCAACCCGCTGCCCGTTAAGGAGGATGTCGACATAATAAACGCCAGCCATTTGCCCGCCGGATTCAAAGGCGGATAAATCGACGCCTTTCAGTGCTGGATTATCAATTTCTAACAGCTCAGGGTTGAAATAATCGCGCCCTGACGCCTCACCAAACCAGGAGGCGATACCCAGGGCTAAACCCATAACCAGGTTACGTCGAATGTCATAATAAATAATGGATACTTTCATCCGCGTTTTACCCGATGAGCACTGATTCATTACCGCAGGCTGGCGTTATGCACCTCGCCAATGCCCCCATAGTCATTGATTATTTTGAAATTGAGCGTACTGGAACTTACTCCCGACGGCAGGATAAAGCGCGCTGATGATTGCGGCGCAACGAAAGTGACGTCATCTAATCGCTTACCCGCGACGGTAATTTCATTAAAATTAATGTAATAGGGCGTCGGGTTATTTACCTGAAGGGCGTTATTCACTTTCGACCACTGGAGTTTTTCAGCCTGTTCCTCTGGTGTCTGGGTTAGTGATTCGGGGCGATAAATTAATTTTATTCGGGTCTTAACGGCTATCTGAATCGTATTATCTCGCTTTGCCACAGACGGAATAGACTTGATATTAAGCCAGAATAGAGACTCTTTATCCTCTGGCAAATTGCCGGACCTGATAATGCGCATCTCATTCTGCTGCCCGCTATCCAGACGATACAGCGGCGGCGTAATAATAAACGGCACTTTGGCCGCATTCGGCGTCGGCGTGTCAACCCAGGACTGAATTAAGTAGGCCACTTTGTCGGGATTATTGACGCTCAAAGACGCTTCTTTTTTATTTCCCTGATACACCACCCGCGTACCGCCAATAATAACCCCTGCGTTTGCGCCAGAAACAGCCGTGCTCATCAGCACAAATACCGCTAATGCGCCAGATAACATCTTCATTGGAAACCTCAATACAGGGGCCAGAGACTGGCCCCCATTACAGCATAGAGAATAATTAGTTGTAGTTAACGGTGAAGTTAGCTAATGCATTCGCAGCGCCGGGAACAACGCCGACTAGCGTAGCGCGATAGGCAGCATAGAAATCCAGGTTATTATCCATGGTGCTGCTTAACACATAGTTATAACCATTGGTCTGGTTTAAGCCCAGGGGCGCTTTATCCGCCGTCATCAGTTTAATTGCCACACCGCTGGCGCTAGCTCCTCCGCCGCTAATAGCCAGCAGGGAACTGTCACTGCCATCGTTTGCGCCATCAAACTTAACCTGTGCCGCGTTAACGGAGGCCGGGCAGTTAATTAAGCGAATGGTAAATTTTGTCGGAGCCGCTTCATCGCCAGCATTCTGGAATGTGGTTTTTGCTACCCGCCCCATATCAACGGTCATAGTGTTATCAGCGCCAATATCGACAGTACAGGCTTGATCGAGGATCTCACCCATAAAATTAATCGTGCCGTCTGCCGCATTCGCCGCGGAAATACCGAAAGTCGCCGTTGCAGCAAAGGTAATAGCCAGTAGATTTTTCATAATATTATGTCCTTGTAATAGATGTCTTTTATAAAAGTAAAACGAGCTTCCGATTAAGATCGGTTATAGATTTATGATATGGGTGAAGCTATGTAACAGCTGTAAATAAGGTCTCTGGAAACAATAGACTTGTGTCCTTATGGCATGGCATTAGTAAATAAATACAATGCGTCTACTGCAAACAATCATGGCTCGTTTTCTTTCAAGTCGATTCTGTTATAAATGCACCTATTATCTCAAGTGATGTTTTGGTGTAATTTTACACTAATTCATTCATTCACTAATTATATGGGGGTGATTCATAATTGATCCATCGCAATATGATACTAAACAGTGAGAGGGAGGCGTTAACGCTATGCCTGAGACTAAAAACACAGTGCAATCAAACATGTATGAAGCACTGGCTTATAAACCGGCACCTCATATCGAGAAGCTTATTGACTGCCTTTTGCCACATGCTAACCTTTTCAGAACAAATGCAAAACAAATTATTAACTATGAAACGTATCATTCTCGGCAATGTTTTCTATTATTGGAAGGAACCGTTGCACTCTTTCGCAGTCGTGATTGTTTTATGCTGAATTCAGAATCGGCTCCTTATGTCTTTGGATTAAGTAACCAAAATGCCGATGCTAATTATTTGCATATGCAAACGCTGGAAGACTCTCTTATTGCAAGTATTCCGCTATGCGAGGCTAACCGTATTATTGCTGAACATAATCTCTGGCAGAGCCTCGCGAAGGTATTGATTTATACCGCAGGGCGGATATACGAACATTGCACACGTATTTATGCGCCCTCCTCTTACGATATTATCCGCTCACAATTGTATGAATTGATGGAGGAATCTACAGAAATAAGACTGAGCATTACGGCGGCAAACTATATACAAACGCGCACCTTTCTCTCTCGCAGTAGCATTATGAAAATCTTAGCCGATCTCAGAAAGGGCGGTTATATCACGACCCGGCGCGGCGTGCTGATGGATATTCCTCAACGGATACCCTTGAAGTACTAAAATTTTTAACCTGCTACAGGTAAGACTGCGCAATTATGCGTATGCTAAAACCATCGACATAACGGGTTTGCGAATAAACGCGATGAACAGCGATGATCCTGTTTCCCTGATGAAATTACCCTCTCCCTGGGCGGCGCAGTTACTTGACGAATTGACTCAGGATGAGGACTTTATGACCTGGCCGAAAGGCAGCAAATTACCGTTTCACCAGAAGGGTGAACCGGTGTGCCATTTTGTCCGGCTGGGCACGCTGACGCTGGAACGCAGCGACGATTCGCTTTTAATGGGCACCGTGAGCGCACCGCTGGCGCTGGGGTGGATGGGCGCGATTTCCTCTCGCATCATTATGCGGGCTAAAGAACCCTGCGAAGTCGCAACCCTGGCCCGAACACAGATCATGCAGCGGGTTGACGAAAAGCAGCTCTGGGATCGGGTGGCGAAACATATGCTGCATATCACCAATAAACTGTTTATCTACAATGAAATCCTCACCGCGCCGACGACCTATGAGCTGGTCTGCTATCAGTTAATGAGCCTGATGGAAGAGCCTGCCTCGGTCCGCAATAGCACTGCGGCTTATCAGTACATCCTCGATCGCACCCGCCTGTCCCGCAGCAGCGTGATGAAAATGCTCGCTGAGCTGAAAAAAGGCGGATACATCCGGCTTGAACAGGGAAAGCTGGTGGTCATTAATTCGCTGCCCGCCGGGTTCTAGGTCCCTACATCTTCACCGGGTTTCGGCATTTTTGTCGACACCTGCCGACATGCCATTAATTCCTCCTTGTGATCGATACCCTGCGTGAATGCCATGATCTTTGAACCTGGACAAAGCAACGCGCTGATGGCGGGTAATAAAATACCCGCGCCACGGTAACGGGAATTCGCTTTACGCCTCCTCTGCTTCTGGCGCAGTTATTGCTTTATCTGTGTCGGAAATAATAAGGAGGCGCTATGCATGAACTCACGCTTTGCCAGCGGGCCCTGGAATTAATCGAACAGCAAGCCGTCCGGCACAATGCCCGTAAAGTCACGGCGGTGTGGTTAAAAATCGGCGCGTTCTCGTGCGTAGAGCGCAGCGCGCTGGAGTTTTGTTTTGATCTTATCTGCCGGGATAGCCTGGCAGAAGGCTGCGAACTGCACATTGAGCAGCAAGATGCCGAGTGTTGGTGCCCTGAATGCCAGCAATACGTCACGCTGCTGTCCCAGCGCGTGCGGCAATGCCCGCATTGCGGCTGCGATCAATTAAACATCGTTGCCGACGAAGGTTTGCAGATAAAACGAATGGAAATCGCTCAGGAGTAAATTATGTGTACCACATGCGGTTGCGCCGAAGGCAACCTTTATATTGAAGGTGACGAGCGCAACCCGCACTCCGCCTTTCGCAGCGCGCCTTTTGCACCGGCTGCGCGTCCTAAGATGCACATCAACGCTATCCGTACCCAGGATTTCAGCCCCAGCGAAAGCGGGCAGGGCGATCTGCATTACGGCCACGGCGAAGCCGGTACCCACGCACCGGGCATGAGCCAGCGGCGGATGCTGGAAATCGAAATCGACGTGCTGGATAAAAACAACCAGCTTGCCATTCGCAACCGCGCCCGTTTCGCGGCCCGCGAGCAACTGGTGCTGAACCTGGTGTCCAGTCCCGGCTCCGGTAAAACCACCTTACTGACTGAAACCCTGAAACGCCTGCATGGCACGGTGCCATGCGCGGTTATCGAAGGCGACCAGCAAACCGTGAATGACGCCGAGCGCATCCGCGCTACCGGCACGCCAGCGATTCAGGTGAATACGGGTAAAGGTTGCCACCTTGATGCGCAAATGATCCATGACGCCATGCAGCGCCTGCCGCTGGATAATAACGGCATCCTGTTTATCGAAAACGTCGGCAACCTGGTGTGCCCGGCCAGCTTCGACCTGGGCGAGCGCCATAAAGTCGCGGTGCTGTCGGTGACCGAAGGGGAAGACAAGCCGCTTAAATATCCGCATATGTTCGCTGCCGCCTCGGTCATGTTGCTGAACAAAGTCGATTTACTGCCGTATCTCACCTTCGATCTCGATGCCTGCCTCGCCAGCGCCCGGGCGGTGAATCCGGATATCGAAATCATGCTGGTTTCCGCCACCACGGGTGAGGGCATGGATGCCTGGCTCGCCTGGCTGGAGGCGCAACGATGTGCATAGGCATCCCCGGCCAGATCCGAGAAATCGGCCCCGGTAACAGTGGGCTGATTGACGTGAGCGGCGCCAGGCGTGACGTGGATTTAACCCTGGTGGGCACCCACGATGAACACGGCAATTCACGTGTCGGCCAGTGGGTATTAGTCCATGTTGGCTTTGCCATGAGCGTGATTGACGAGCAGGAAGCCAGGGAAACCCTGGAAGCGCTGCACAATATGTATGAAGTCGAGCCCGACGTGGGCGTGTTGTTGTTCCCGGAGGAGCATCGCTGATGCGTTATGTCGATGAGTACCGCGATCCCGAGCGTGTGATGGCGCTGATTGAAGTATTAAAAGCCCGTGCCCCGTTGTTACCCTATGACGCACAGCGCCCGCTGCGGATTATGGAAGTGTGCGGTGGCCACACTCACGCCATCTTCAAGTTCGGCCTCGATCAACTGCTGCCGGACAATATCGAGTTTATCCACGGCCCCGGCTGCCCGGTGTGCGTACTGCCGATGGGGCGTATTGATAGCTGTCTGGAGATCGCCAGCCATCCTGACGTGATTTTCTGTACCTTTGGCGACGCCATGCGCGTACCGGGTAAAAACGGCTCGCTGATGGATGCCAAAGCGCGCGGTGCGGACGTGCGGATTATCTACTCCCCGCTGGATGCCTTAAAACTGGCCGAAGCTAACCCGGATCGCAAAGTGGTGTTCTTCGGGTTGGGTTTTGAAACCACCATGCCCACTACCGCCATCACTCTACAGCAGGCGAAGCGGCGTAATCTGAATAATTTCTTCTTCTTCTGCCAGCACATCACCCTGATCCCTACCTTGCGCAGCCTGCTGGAACAGCCGGACAACGGTATCGATTCGTTCCTCGCGCCGGGGCACGTCAGCATGGTGATTGGCACGGCGGCGTATCATTTTATCGCCGATGAATTCCAGCGCCCGCTGGTGGTCGCGGGGTTTGAACCTATTGATTTGCTACAGGGCGTGTTGATGCTGGTGGAGCAAAAAATCGCCCGGCACAGCCTGGTGGAAAACCAGTACAAACGCGTGGTGCCGGATGCTGGTAGCCTGGCGGCGCAACAGGCCATTGATGAGGTATTTTGCGTACAGGGCGATAGCGAATGGCGCGGGCTGGGCGTGATTGAGGATTCCGGCGTGCGGCTCACCGCCCGCTATGCCCATTTCGACGCCGAGCGGCACTTTCAGCTTACACCGCAGCAGGTGTACGACGATCCGCGCGCCCGCTGTGGCGATGTGCTGACCGGGCGCTGCAAACCCGCCCAGTGCCCGCTGTTTGGCGAGCACTGCAACCCGCAAAATGCCTTTGGTGCCCTGATGGTGTCATCGGAAGGCGCTTGCGCCGCCTGGTATCAATATCGTTCCACGGAGTGTGAAGTATGAAGAGCGTTACCCTTGCCCACGGCAACGGCGGTCAGGCGATGCAGCAGTTAATCAACCAACTGTTTATGCAGGCGTTTTCTAATCCTTTACTCAGCATTCAGGAAGACCAGGCGCGGATCCCGCTGGCGGAACTCACCGCACGAGGCGACAGGCTGGCGTTTTCTACCGACAGCTACGTTATCGATCCGCTGTTCTTTCCCGGCGGCAACATCGGCAAGCTGGCAGTGTGCGGCACGGCGAACGACGTTGCGGTCAGCGGAGCCATTCCGCGCTGGCTCTCGTGCGGATTTATCCTTGAAGAAGGCCTGTCGATGGAGATGCTGGAGCAGGTGGTCAACAGCATGGCGGCCACCGCTCACGCTGAAGGGATGACCATCGTCACCGGCGACACCAAAGTGGTGCCGCGCGGCGCGGCGGATAAATTATTTATCAACACGGCGGGCATTGGCGCAATTCCGCAGGACATTCACTGGGCGGCGCAAACTATCCGTGCCGGAGATATGCTGATCGTCACCGGTACTTTAGGGGATCATGGCGCAACCATTCTCAATTTGCGTGAGCAACTGGGGATCGACGGCGCGCTGGAGAGCGACTGCGCGGTGCTGACGCCGCTGATTCAGGCCATTCGCCACCTGCCGGGGATTAAGGCGATGCGCGATGCCACGCGCGGCGGCGTGAACGCCGTGGCGCATGAATTCGCCGCCAGCAGCGGTTGCGGCATCGAACTTAACGAACGCGATTTGCCGGTCAAACAGGCTGTTCGGGGACTCTGCGAGTTGCTGGGACTCGAGGCAGTGAATTTCGCTAACGAAGGCAAACTGGTCATAGCCGTTGAACGCGACGCCGCCCCGGCGATTATCGAGGTGCTGCGCCAGCATCCGCTGGGACGTGACGCCACGCTGATTGGCGAAGTAGTCGAGCGCAAAGGCGTACGGCTCACCGGGCTGTATGGCGTCAAGCGGACGCTGGAGCTGCCGTTTTCTGAACCTTTGCCGCGAATTTGTTAATCAATCGCGGAATCTCTCTTTGTGGACAGTCTGTTTTGTAGAGCGGAAAAAGTGCGGGCGTAAGATGGCGCCGGCGCTTGAGGCTTTTTGCCTCATTAATGCAGGGTAGTGAGGTGTTGTTGTGAGGCAGAAAGAAGAAAGCCCCGAAGGTCATTTTTCAATTAACCAACGAGGCTATCCTATGCACCAACAACATCAGGATAGCCTCTTACCGCCGCAAGGCAAGGAGAGGAAAGCGATGAAACAGCCGCGAAATGCCCTGATTTGGTGTGTATTTTTGGTGTGTTTAACGCTATTGATATTCACCTGGCAGCCCTTTTTCTTGCAGATAGCCTCAAGTTGTTGAAGCGGTATTTCGTCCACTGCCTGATATATAAGAATGGTAAATGTTTTCAGGTCGTTAAGAGAGAACTGATAACAAAAAAATTTCAAAAGGATTATTGCTACGTCACATTTTGATGACTACGTTTATCAGGGTTTGGCGCTCATCATCACAATTTTGAGGCCGTTAACAATGATACAGGAATGGAAATGCACAGCTCAGCAACAGAAAACCAGATAAATGTCTACTTTGGCAAAAACGCGCAAGCATATGAGGCTGAAACAAAACTCATTGCAGATCTCACGCGGGAGCTGCGTACTCAGAGAGGAGTGGTACAGAGTAAAGATCTCATCCTTACCCTGATTCAACAGATCGAATGTGAGAAGGATGTCCTAAAGCTGGATATCTATCGCAATGCGCTGGAGATGATTGTCCAGGCAACGCCGGACAATATTTAAACGGCGCGGATAATCGGAGACGATGCCTTTGGCGTCACTGCAAGGGCATTTTTTGACTGTTCAATCTCTGAGCATTTTTAGCTTCAGGAACTGGCGGGCTGACACGAGCACTGCCTTTTGACGCGCATTTGTCGACATAATGTCCTGGGCGTGAAGTACTTGTAAAAGATTTCGCGCCGTAATAGCAAAATTATGCTGCACGAGATAATTCGACGCTTTGCCTATAGCCTGGTGTATTTCATCGGGTCGTACTTGCTCATCTTCGTTCAATGAATCTCCTGATGCTTCAATGGTGAATATCTTCCAGGCCAGTAGGCCAGATCAAATTCACATTTAGCATTGTGTGGAAACATGCCGGAGCAAGTCTGATTAGAAGGGGGAGTCATCTGATCTTTAGTCAGGATCAGACGCGTGGGACCTTAGTGTTTAATCGTTTCAGTGTGGTTAAGTAAGCTTTTAAGAAGAGAGTCTCTTTCTGTTCTATAAACAGGGCGCTTCGCTGTTATCGGCTGGCTGCGGAACTTATGAATACCGCCAATTGCGGTTCTGTAAGCGGCCTGTCTTACGCTATCCGTTTCATTGCTCAGGCCTTCCTGTAATTTTGCAATGAGTTCATCGAAAGATACTGCTTTATCGTCTTGCAGAAGCTCAATTACCGCTTCACCTATAACAGTATCGACAAGCGTGTCGTTATCATTTTTGAACATTTAGCCTCTCGCATCGATGACGTCGTCATGCACAATTCATCATCATTATGCATGGATGAAATGTATTTGCACATCTTTCATATGAAAAGCCAGCGCAGACGAGGCGTTTATTCTGAACTTGCCCGGAAGATTAATCCCAGAACCTGATGCAAATGCGCTTCCATTTGCGGGGTAGTGGCGGTGTCGATTCGGGAAATAAGAGTGAGACAAATGTTATATTTACTGACGGTTTTGCGGGTACGCAACAGTTCCATCACTATCTCACCGAGAATTTGTTCACTCGACGGTAACTCACTGTGTGAAAAGGAAATATCTGAGGAAAAGCGGCTTCCACTACTGTCTTTCATCGCACTCTCATTCAGGTCGTGTCATACATAATCAGTTGGCCAGATGTGTCGGCATGTTAAGGCATTACCGAATGAGCAACACGCTTAGCGGCGCAATAATATATGTAAGTTATAAATAGTAAAGCATACATAATCTTAATTAATGTATCAGGCTGAACTTTTCAAACATTGCGCACGGTCATGCATCAGGCTGACTCGCATAGCCGAGGTTTCCTGTTTGCATAAAAAAGATAATTGTTAGAGTCTTGTTAACTAACGATTATTCAGCCAGGCCTGAAACCCTATGTCGATTGCGCCGTTGCCCCCGTTGAATACCCTGATTGCGTTTGAAGCCACCGTGCGGCTCGGCAGTTTTACCCGCGCTGGCGAAGAGCTGAGCCTCACGCAAAGCGCCGTCAGCCGCCAGATTGCCCAACTGGAGGCCGCGCTGGGCCGCACGCTGCTTATCCGGCGTCGCCACGGCCTGGAGCTGACCACGGCGGGCGAGCGCTATCTGCATCAGATCCGTCACTTCCTCGAAGAGTGTGCCGACGCTACCGCCCAGGTGATGAAAAACGCCGGGGAAAACGAAATAACCCTGGCCTGCTCATCGGGCATCGCCCAGTTCTGGCTACCGTTGCGCCTGAGCGAATTTCGCCGCCAGCATCCGGAAATCAAGATCAATTTAATTATGCGCGACGGCGTTACCCGGCTGACGTCATTCGAATTTGATCTGGGGGTGTACTATCTGCGACAGGAAAACCTTATTAATTTCGATACGGTGAAACTGTTCGATGAAGAGATGTTCCCGGTCTGTTCGCCGCGCTACCTGGCTGGCCGCCCGTTGTTCACGCCGGAAACGCTGAAGCAGGAAACGCTGCTGGTGCTGGAAGACGCCCAGCATCAGTGGATTGGCTGGCCGGAATGGTTCGACATCAACGGCACCGCCAGCCCGCCATTTCGCCAGACCTTGCGCGTCAACCACTATCCGCCGCTGATTGAAATGGCCTGTCTCGGCAATGGCGTAGCGCTTGCGTGGCGTCACATCATTGACAGCGTAATCGCCAGCGGACGGTTGGTGAAAGCGTCAAACTTTTCAGTCAGTAAAGGCGGCGGTTTTTTCCTGATTACTTCCCAGCATCGCCATGAAAACCGCGCCACGCGGCTGTTTAAGCGGTGGTTGCTGGATGACGTTGCACAAAATCTCAACGCCTGATGCGGCGCTTTTTTAACCCGTGTCATGATCGCTGCGCATGGTGGCATGCGTGTTTTTCATTTACGAATTTTAACTAAACATTGTAAATCTTTTAACCAATTCGTAATCAAGAAGTAACACAACGCCATCATAACCGACCCTGTCGCAGGAGCGTGACCCTTATGACAACGCAGCACACGCCGTTACTGTTTATCAATGCCACCCTGGTGGACGGCATTTCCGACACCGCCCTGAAAAACCATCAACTGCTGGTTGAAGAGGGCAAAATCAGCCAGATTTCCGCCGGTTCCATCGATGCGCCTTCCGCCACCGTGGTGGATTTAAAGGGCAAAACCCTGATGCCGGGCCTGATCGACTGCCACGTCCACGTTATCGCCAGTTCCGCCAACCTGGGCCAGAACGCCATGCTGCCGGATTCGTTAGTGACCGCCCGCGCCGGGAAAATCATGCAGGGCATGTTGAACCGCGGCTTCACCACCGTGCGCGATGTCGGCGGCGCGGATTATGGTCTGAAGCAGGCGCTGGAAGAGGGTTTGCTCAGCGGGCCGCATTTAACCATATGCGGGAAGGCGCTGTCGCAAACCGGCGGCCATACCGACTATCGCGGTCGCTATGACGCACGCGATGCCGACTTTTACGCTAAAAAGCTCGGCGCGCTGGGGCGTATCTGTAACGGCGTGGATGACGTGCGCCGCGCGGTGCGTGAAGAGATCAAAGCCGGTGCCGAGTTTATTAAAGTGATGGCGAACGGCGGCGTCTCCTCTCCGAGTGATCCGATTGATTTCCTGAGCTTTTCGGTGTCTGAACTGGAAGCCATCGTTGAAGAGGCCAGCAACGCCCAAACCTACGTCAGCGCCCATCTGTATACCGATGAGGCCATTCGCCGCGCCGTTAATGCGGGCGTCCACTCGCTTGAGCATTGCAACCTGATCACCCCGGAAACCGCCCAACTTGCCGCCAGTAAAGGCGCAATGGCCTGCCCGACGCTGGTGACCTATGAAATGCTGAAAAATGAAGGCGAGAAATACGGTTTGCAGCCGGACTCGATCGCCAAAATTGACGACGTGCGCCTGAGCGGCCTCGACAGCCTGAAAATCATGTACGAAGCCGGTTTGCCGATGGCGTACGGCTCGGATCTGCTGGGCGATATGCATGTCCACCAGTCGGAAGAGTTTGTGATCCGTAACCGCGTGTTGCCTGCTGCGGAAGTGATCCGCAGCGCCACCTCTGTCGCCGCCCGCCTGCTGCGCAAAGAGGGTGAAATTGGCAGCCTGACGCCGGGCGCGTGGGCCGATCTGATCGTGGTAAACGGCAACCCGCTGGACGACATCAGTCTCCTCACCGGGCAGGGCAAGCATATTCCGCTGATCCTTCAGCAGGGCAAACCAGTGAAAAACGCGGGCTTCTTGCCAGTGGACTAATTCCCAAACACACACGACTACGCGGCATCCGTGCCAACACAGCAATTTTTAAGATGAGAATGCGCTTATGTCACTGTTACATCGTCTCGACCGGCTCCCGTTGAGCCGTCCGCATTACATGTTGTTGTTGATAGGTGGACTGGGATACACCTTTGATGGCATGGACGTCGCCATTATCGCTTTTTTACTGCCCGCGCTGCGCGATGTCTGGTCGCTGAGCGGGGCCGAACTGGGCCTGGTTGGCTCCGCCACGCCGATTGGCGTGTTGATTGGCGCGCTGCTGGCGGGCTACGTGGGGGACCGTTTTGGTCGTAAGACGGTGATGTGCTGGGCGCTGGCGATTTACTGCGTAATGACGCTGGTCGCGGCGTTTTCGCCCAACTTTACGGTATTCGTTATCGCCCGCGTGCTGGCTGGCGTCGGGACCGGGGCCGAAAGCGTCATTATCGCGCCATTCTTAAGCGAGTTTATCCCGCCGAAAAAACGCGGCTGGTTTATTGGCTCACTGGCCGGTTTCTTCTCGTTCGGCTTCGTGGGGGCCGCGCTGCTGGGCCGTTTTGTGGTGCCGGAGTTCGAAGATGGCTGGCGTTATGCGCAAGTCATTACCGCATTGCCCATCCTGATGCTGCTGTGGTGGCGTCGTAGCCTGCCGGAATCCCCGCGCTTCCTGCTGGGCAAAGGCCGCACCGACGAAGCGCGCGTGATTGTCGAAACGCTGGAAAGCCAGGTGATCGCCGCTACCGGCAAACCGCTGCCGCCGGTGGATGCGCCGCGTGAGGTAGAGCCGACGGTGGCACCTGCGCCATCGCCCGGCCTGCTCAAAAGCCTGGTGATTATGTTCGGGCAACCGATGCGCCGCCAGACCACGGTGATTTGGGCGATTTGGTTTGTGGTGACATTCTGCTACTACGGATTTTTCGCCTGGATACCGTCACTCTTAGTCGAACGTGGATTTACCGTGACCCGCAGTTTTGAGTTTTCGATCATTATTTATATTGCGCAAATACCGGGGTATTTCTCTGCTGCCGTTTGTTCCGACTGGCTCGATCGCAAACGCACCATCGCGCTGTATCTGGTGGGCAGCACGATCAGCGCCTGGTGTCTGAGCCAGGCTGACAGCGCCGGGGCGATTGTCGCTGCGGCGGCGGTTCTGTCATTCTTCCTGAATGGCTGTTATGCCGGGCTGTATGCCTATACGCCGGAGAGTTTCCCTACCGCCATTCGCGCTACGGGCTGTGGTTTCGCCAGCGCCTTTGGCCGCGTCGGCAGCATTATGGCACCGTCGATTATCGGGGTGTTCTCTGCGTCGCTGGGTTTCGCCGGGGTGTTTACGATGACGACGTCAGTGCTCGCGGCGGGGGTTGTGGTGTTGCTGGCGTGGGGGGTGAATACGAAGGGGTATTCGCTGGAGGCGATTACGCCGGAGAAGGGCGGCGACGCCGTGAAAGGGGAGGGGAATGCCAGGGAGGCCTGGCGGACTCGATAGAGGATGCTGCTGGCAGGAGGCTGGGCTGTGATTAGTAAAGTGGAATTGTTCCGTTCGCATTGGCTTTCGTGTCAATATTTGGCACCGGAGTACGCGAGCGTCCCTGACACGTTCGCCGTCACTGAAGCCGCATAGATGAACGTAGTCTGAGCGAACGGAACCCTTCCATCTTACAAAAAAACGGAACCTCACCCTTTATTTCGCTTCAGCGCTAAGCCACTTAATCCCGCTTTCCGGCGAGGTCAGCACCGGCACCGGCGGCTCCGGCAGTTGCTGCAATACCCGCGCCATCGACGCCTGCGCCAGCATCACCACATCGCTGGTGGCGAACGCCTGCTTCAGCCCTTCTGCAACGATGACGTCGTGCGTCGCCATATCGCCCGCCAGCAGCGCGGTAAACGCCTCCGACATCAGCAACGGTGTAATTTCCGGCGATTTACCCGCTTCGGCGGCTTTACGCTTCACATAGGCCAGCGTCGGTTCCAGCGTGGTGCCAACGGTTGCCAGCACCGCCAGACGCCCGCCTTTCGCAATCGCGGCATCCACCATGGCGCAATCGATGCGTGCCAGCCGTAGCGGCGTCATAAACTGGCATTGCTCCACCGCGCCGCCAATCGAGGAACAGGCGGTCATAAAAATCTCGCACCCGGCTTTTTCCGCCACCTGAATATACCCGGCGATGCGTGCGCTGATATCCGGCGTCACGCCGCCGTTTTTCATCACCTGTTTGATCATCGACTCTTCAATAATGTGCATCACGTCCGCATCCGGCATGATGTCGCCAATCAATTGTTGCATCATCGCAAGCGTCGCGGAACTGGTGTGGAACAGGGCTACCTTTTTCATGCCGGGATCTCCTCATTGAGAAAGTGGGCGACGGCCTGCGCCGCTTCGTGATCTTCTTTAGCGGACAGGCCGCCAATGGCCACTGCGCCGATGCAGCGGCTGCCGTCGGATATCGGAATCCCCCCCGGCAGCGCCGTGAAAAGCGGGTCGCCAAAGTAGCCGATATCCAGCTGTTCGGTTTGCAGGCGCTGTAAAAACGCCTGGGTGGTGCAGCCCAGACGGCTGCTGGTGCGGGCTTTGCGCTGCGTCAGTTCGATAGTCAGCAGTTTCGCACCGTCCATGCGGGCGAAGGCCAGCAAATCGCCGTTGGCATCGCTTACCGCCACGCTGAGCGGGCGCTGCGCGTAAGTTTCCTGCGCCAGCTGTAAGGCGTAGTCCACCGCCTGGCGCGCCTGTTGTAAGGTCAGAGTTTTCATGGTTTTCCCTATAAGGTCTGTTCAGAAGAGTAAGGTTTATCCACCGCCGCGCTGCTCTGGGCGGCAGACTTTGCGGCGCGGGCGTCTTTTTTACGCCAGTAGTTGGCGAGCAGCGAGCCGCTGACGTTGCCAAGCGGTGTCATGACCGCCGAGGCCAGGCCCACCGTCGCCAGTTTGCCCATCGCCGCCGCGAGGCCGGAAGCCATGCCGCCGTTTTGCAGGCCAACTTCAAAGGCCACGGTGCGGGCGGATTGCACATCCATGCGGAAAATGAAGCGGCTCATCAGATAACCGATAGTGAAACCCCCCAGGTTGTGCAGCAGCATGGCGACGCAGAGCAAAATACCCACCTGCATCAGGTTGTCGCGTCCGGCAGCGGCGGCCGTGGTGGTGAAGAAAATAATCCCGATCATCGACACCTTCGGCATGTAACTCTGGATTTTCGGTTTCTGCTGGGTCAGCCAGTTGTAGAACAGGCTCCAGATAATCCCGCCCGCGAAGAAGTTCGCCACCACGGCAAACATCTGCGCATCCGCTGACGCGCCTTCAAACAGGCTGTTCCAGCCGCCGAACACCATAAACAGCAGCCAGCAGGCGCTGATCGCCGCCAACCCTTGCACGATGCGCCGTCCGCGCAGTGAGGCATAGCTTCTCAGGTAATCGTTGAGGATCGCCGCGCCAATCGGGATCAGCACGATTTTAATGACGTCCATGATCATCGACATCAGCTTGATATCAATCAGCGAACCCGCCAGCAGGTTGACCCACAGCGGCGTCATAATGGTGGCGGCGAGCGTCGACACCGCGCAGATGGAGACCGCCAGCGCCAGATTGGCATTGGCGATATACACCATCACCGTAGAGGACAATCCGCTCGGACAGGCACCGATCAGCAGAATGCCCACCGCCACTTCCGGCGGGAAATCAAACATAATGGTCAGCGCAAAGCCGAGCAGCGGCATGATCAGGAAATGGCAGAAGGTGCCGACAAAGACCGCCCAGGGCATTTTGGCGACGTCGATAAAATCCTGGATGGTCAACTTGGTGCCCATACTGAACATGGTGGCCTGGATAACCAGGAACACGATCCATTTGTGGGTGATATTAAAGCCGCCCCAGATAATCAGTTCGCTGGCGTACACCATCGCGGCGACAAACCCGGCGATGATCCACAGCGTAAACTGGTAGCTGCGTAGCGCAGGCCAGAATCCCGCACCGATGGCAAAACCCGTTACCCCTAAAACCAGGCCGCCATGCCAGATATTAGTGGCCTGCATAAGCGCGCCGACCACGGCAATAAGCGCGCCAGCGGCGCTGGCCGCAAGGCCAGCTTTATAGACTGCTGCGTTGATGGTCATTGTGATGCCTCCCGGAGGCGTTGAGTATTATTATTAGTGAAATTAACGATGTCGAATATTCAGCAGTTTGCGGGCGTATTCCGGCGTCGCAACCTCTTTATCCTGGCTGCGGATCAGCGCGGCGAGTTTTTCCACCAGTAATACATTTCGGGTAACGGTTTCGCTGGCATTAATATAATAACTGTCTTCAAAGCCAATTCGGACTTCGCAGGCTCCCATGCCCACGGCGGCGGCAATTAAGCCAAAATCGCGGCGGCCAAAATGGGTAATCCCCCATAATGCGTCGCGCGGGATCATGCTGCGCATGGCAATTAATGCGTCAATGGTGGCGGGAGTGCTACCGCGATGGCCTAACACAATATTAAACAGCATCGGCTGGCTGAAATTAATTTTCTCCTGAAGCGCCAGGATATTATTAATCATGCCGATTTCGAATACTTCAAACTCGGGAATAATACCGCGCTCGACAATATGGCGTGAGCAATATTCCACATCCGGCGTCGGGTTAAAGTAGACGTTATCGCCAAGGTTTACCGAGCCGACGTTTAGCGAGGCCATTTCAACGCCCCGGCAGGCCAGCGGCGCGCAGCGTTCGGCAATCGTCATTTGCGATACGCCGCCGGTTGAAGCCTGAATAATCAGGTCAGACTGCGCCATAACTGGCGCGATAGTCTGTTCAAAGTAGTGGGTGTCGGGGGTGAGTTTTCCCTGCGGGTCGCGCACATGGAGATGCACAATAGCGGCACCGGCCTCCACGCAGGCTAAAATCTCATTCGCCACTTCATTGGGTTCTACTCGGGGGCAATCCGCGGCGACGGGCGCCAGCGAAATAATCACGCGATCGGACATAATTAGTTCCTCAGGGTCAGAGTATTTTTTTATTTATACGGCGCCAGCCAGTGAATATCGGCACCTGGCGGTGTTAATGGCTGATATTCACAACCCACCCAGCCGTGATAGTTCATATTATCGATTTGCGAAAAAATCCAGTTATCATTTAGTTCGCCGGTTCCCGGCTCATTACGTCCGGGCGAGGAAGCAACCTGGTAATGACGGGTGATCGGTAAATAACGCTGAATATGGGTAATAATATTACCGTGCAATTTCTGGCAGTGATAAATATCGAACTGTAAACCGATATTTTCACACCCGACATCGTGAATGATTTTTTCCGCAAGCGGAAAGCTATTCACAAAATAGCCCGGCATATCTTCTTTATTTAACGGCTCAATTAAAACGCTGATATTTTTTTCCGCCAGTAAATTGGCTGCCTGGCGTAACCGTTGAATCAATAATTGGTACTGCTGCTGTTCACTTAGGCTATTCACCCGATGGCCCGCCATTACGTGTACCTGTCGGCAGCCGAGGGCGCTGGCGTATTCGCGGGCTAACAGGATCGCGTCGATAAACGCCTCATCGCAGTCCGGTTGCGCCGCCAGCCCACGAGCGCCGCGTTCCCAGTCACCCGGCGGCGCGTTGATTAACACCACCGGCAGGCCGCTTTGCTGCTGCGCCGTGCAGAGTTCAGCGAGCGGCACTGCATACGGAAACAGGCACTCCACGCCGGTAAACCCTGCTGCGCGGGCGCGGGCGAAGCGCTCCACAAACGGCAGTTCGGTGAACAGCCAACTGATATTCGCGGCGAACTTAGGCATGGTTTTGCTCCCGTTCGGTGGACACCAGATGCAGCTTGAGGTTTTGCGCCGCCAGCGTCTGGCGCGCATCATCCGGCAGCGCCGTGTCGCAAATAATGTCGGTCAACTGCGACAGCGCGCAGATATGGAACATGGCATATTTGCCGAATTTGCTGCTGTCCGACACCAGAACCCGCCGTTTCGACACCTGCAACACCCTCTCTTTCACCGACGCCTTGCCTTCATCCGGCGTCGACATCCCGCGTTCCAGATCCCATGAGGACGAACTGATAAACGCCACGTCGATATTGATGGTGCTGAGAAAACTGGCGGCGCTTTTTCCGAGGCACGAACGGTTGCGTTTTTCTACCAGGCCGCCAGTGTGGTACAGGGTGATGTGCGGCATATCCATCAGATAATGGCTGATGGAGAAATCGTTGGTTACCACCGTCAGGTTAAAACAGTTGCTGGCCGCCACCGCTTTGGCGACTTCAAAAATCGAGGTGCCCGCGTCGAGATAAAGGGTCTGGCCCGGCTCAATCAGCATCGCCGCCAGTTCGCCCATTTTGCGCTTCACTTCATGGTTGAGTTCGGCTTTTTCGCGCCATGGCAGCTCCAGCTTGAGTAAATTATTCAGCTTGATGCCGCCGTTGATCAGCACCACTTTGCCTTCTTCTTCCAGCGCCAGGATGTCGCGGCGCACGGTCATGTGCGACACGTTCAGCAACTCCGCCAGCTCGTTAAAAGAGGCGACGTTTTTTTCATGCACATAGCGATAGATAAAATCGCGTCGTTGTTCCGGGATCATTAGCGTTACCCCATTTTTGCTCTGTAAACCTGCTCCAGTTCCGCGATGGCGGCATCGCTTAGCGGAACGTGGCCCAGCGGTTTTAAGGTCAGCCAGATACGGGCGCTGTCTTCCAGTTCTTCAATATTGAATACCGCTTCGCGCAGTGTGCCGCCGCATACCACCGGGCCGTGATTGGCGAGCAGCGCCGCAGTGTGCTGGCCCGCTACCTCATACAGCGCCACGGCGATATCGCTATGGCCGGGGCGGAAGTAGGGCAGCAAAGGCAGCTTGCCGATGCGCATCACGTAATAGGGCGTCAGCGGCGGTAGACAGTTTTCTGGCGTCTCGCAGGGAAGGCAGGCGAGGGCGGTCAGCCACGGTGAATGCAGATGCACCACTGCGCCGCAGGCCGGACGGCGCTGATAAAACGCCATATGCATCGGTACTTCTTTTGACGGACGGTCGCCGCCAATATGCTCGCCGTTGGCGTTTAAGCGGCTCAGGCTGTCGACCTCTAACTCACCAAGGCAGGAATTGGTCGGCGTGACCAGAAAGCCGCCATCGGGCAGTTTCACGCTGATATTCCCGGAACCGCCGCTGCTGTAGCCGCGCTGAAACAGCGAACGACCATAATGAACCAGTTGCTGACGCAGCGCGGTCTCTTCGGCGCTGATGGCGTAACGACTCATGCCTGGTACTCCTGTGCACGGAAAAAGAAATCTTCATCGCCAAAATTGCCGGATTTCAGGGCCAGTGAGAGCTGGCGTGCGGTTTCCTGCACCCAGGGCACGCCGGGGACAATCGGGCGGCCTACCTTCAGGCGTTTTACCTTCAGCGCATCCACCGTGGTGCCGGAGGTTTCGCCGCCCGCCACGATAAACGTATTGAAGCCGCGTTCCAGCAGCCGCGCTGCCAACTGGGCGAAGGTATGCTCCACGGCGGCACTGGCGGCGCGTTCCCCGAAGCGTTGCTGGGTGGCTTTTAGTTGGTCTGGCGGCTGGGTCGCGTAAACCAGCGGGGCGAGGGCGCTGTCGCTGTGCGCGTCTACCCAGTCGGCAAGGGAGTCAATGTACTGCGCGTCATCGCTGAGGCAGTTCTCGATGTCCAGCGCCAGCGCCGGAGCTTTCGCTTTGTAAGCATTAACCTGGCGGTTGGTCATGGCTGAACAACTGCCCGACAGCACCACCGCTTTTTTATGTTGCGGGAAGGCGAAATGTTCTGCGGTTTTAGCCTGGATCGCTGCACGGGCCGCCAGCGCGCCGCCGAGGCCGGAACCGCCCGCCAACAGCGGTAAGTCGCCAAACGCGCTGGCCTGTACTGCCAAATCCTGTTCGGTGAGCGCATCCACCACGATATGGCGGAACCCTTCGGCTTCAAGTGCCTGAAATCGCTCGCGCACCGCATCGACCCCGGCGCGCACCGTGGCAAGATTAATCACTGCCGCCTTGCCGTGCGTTTGTGGCCTCAGTAATTCCACCAGCCTGGCGTCCCACATGGGGTTAATCGGATGATTTTCCATGCCGGACTGATTTAACAGCACGCCATTAACAAACAGATGCCCGTGCACCAGGGTACGGCCATTTTGCGGCAGCGCCGGGCTATGAATAATGGCGCGGCATTGCGTCTGCTCGATCAGCGCGTCGCTGACCGGGCCGATATTACCTGCCGGAGTGGAATCAAAAGTGGAACAGTATTTGAAGTAAATCTGCCGGGCGCCTGCAACCTCTTTCAGCCATTGCGCGCAGCACAGCGTCTGGCGAATGGCCTCATCGGCGGGCAGCGAGCGGCTTTTCAGGGAGATGACAATGACGTCAGCGTCGTCCTGCCAGCGGGCGTCGGGAGCCGGGACACCGGGCAGCAGCGCCACCTGCAATCCCTGCTGCGCCATAAATCCCGCGATATCCGTCGCGCCGGTAAAATCATCGGCGATAACGCCGGTAAGAAGGGCCATGAGGCTGTTTCCTGTCGCTCTGCTTTCGAATGAGATCATTATTCAAAAGCGGGCTTCACATTCCCACGACAGGTCTCACAAATATTACCATCCTGAATGGGTGGCTCAGAATGATTAACTATTTGAAATTAAATTAGTCATTAATCAAGGCGGGATTTTTTCGCTTCACACTACCTTGTGAAAATTCGTGAACATCACTGGAATGCACAAATTTTCACAAATCCTGCCTGCCCAGCGCGCGCCACATTGCTTCATAACCCACCGTTTTAAACTCCTCGGTGCGTTGCGGTTCGCGGGTGGCGAATTCCATCGTCGTTTCCGCCAGCGCAAAGAAAATGGTGTCGCCAAAGCGGCGAAACGGCGGACTTAAAAACAGCGGCAGAATAGACTTCTCACACATCTGATGCAGTTCAGGATTGCTGTCGTTAACCTGCTGCTCGGTTTCTTCGGTGATTTTGTCGCTGATGGCCAGTTGGCGCATCGCCTGGTGGGCAATCGGGTGGGCGAGACCCCAGTCGATCAGCCGGTCCCAGATATAGCGCGTGAGTCCTTTGCTGTCTGCCGGGCGCTCTGGCTGTTCGAGGATCGAACGGCAAAATTCGATCTTAAGATGCAGATACAGCGCGTTCAGCAACACGTCCTTGGTAGAGAAATAGCGGAACAGGGTGCCTTCCGCCACGCCCGCGCCACGGGCAATCATCGCAGTAGATGCGCCAATGCCCGCACTGGCGATGGCTTCAGTTGCCGCATCAAGCAGCGCGATTCTCTTATCTTCACTACGGGGACGAGCCACTAACATTACCCTCCAGTCATCAGGACCGCAGATTGAAACACGGAGGCCGCATCGCTGCAAGCCGCCGGGAATGGTTGAAAAACCGGTTGACGCTTTACGCATCGTTTCTATAATGAGTGTTTACTCACTCATTATCAATGTCTGACGTAGGGTTTTCTGTAACCTGTGCGGGATCTCAACTTTTCAGGTAACAAAAGACGGCGTTGTACAAAGGAATGAGGGGAGAACTAACGTGTGTCACGGCGAGTGAAGGGGAACAGGCATGGAACTACCCGCTCAGGTTATCGAAACCATTACCGGCTGGATTGATGACAATTTGCATAAACCGCTGCGCATTGATGACATCGCGCGCCATGCGGGCTATTCAAAATGGCATTTGCAGCGGCTCTTTCAACATCACACCGGCGAAAGTCTCGGGCGCTACATCCGCGAGAAAAAGCTGCGGCTGGCGGCTCAGGATCTCCGCAGCACCGACGCGCGGGTGCTGGATATCTCCCTGAAATACGGATTTGAATCCCAGCAGTCGTTTACCCGGTTGTTTACCCGCAAATTCAATATGTCGCCGGGCAACTATCGCCGTCATGGTGGTGACAGCGCATTCCACTAGCGCCACGGTTTGCAAGGCCAGACAAATTCCCGGACAATGCCCGTTTTAACTCGGGCGTAACATCCAATGAAACATCCACTCGAAACACTGGTGACCGCAGGCGGCATTTTGCTGCTGGCTTTTCTCTCCTGCCTGCTGCTGCCCGCGCCCGCGCTGACGCTGTCACTGGCGAAACAGCTGATGGACACCTTCCATCTGGTGGATTTGAACCAGCTTTACACCATTATTTTCTGCATCTGGTTTTTACTGCTGGGTGCGCTGGAATATGCCGTTATCCGGTTTATCTGGCGGCGCTGGTTTTCCATCGAGCGCGTGTAATTAAAGGTGATTGACCAGCGCTTTTAGCTGCGCGATAAGCCTATCGCGCGATGCGGCATCGGGTTTCGGCGCGGTGGATTGCCGGACCATCAGCCGCGTCGGCAACAGGGTGTGGCGGCGCTCCGGCGCGGCTAACAGCGCCACCGCACGCTCGCCCAGCAGGTGGAAATCCTGCGCCACCGTGGTCAGGGCGGGCTGGAAATACTGGCTGTCCGGCGTGTCGTCGTAGCCGGTGACCGAAATCTCCCGGCGATTCAACTGCGCCAGCGCGCTTAACACCCCCAACGCCATCTGATCGTTCGCCACGACAATCGCTGACAGTGTCGGTTGCCGTGCCAGCATCTCCACGGTGCGGGTAAAGCCGCTGCCTGCGCTCCAGTCGCCGAAGGCCGTAAGCGCCTGGTGCCCGCCGTTGCGGTGCAGGGTATCGCGCCAGGCGTACAGCCGCAACCGGGCGGAAATGGCGCTCTCCGGCCCGGCTAAAAAACCAAATTCCCGATGCCCCAAACTCCACAAATGATCGAGAGTCGCCCGGCATCCCTGCTGGTGATCGAACAACAGGCTGGCGACTTCGCTGTCCGGCGGCACGTCGAGAAACAGGCAGTGGATATCCGGGTTCTCCCGCGCGAGCTGCTCCGCCATCGCGCTTTCCAGCGGCAAATTGACGATCGCGCCGCGAATGTTTTGCGCCCGGCACTCCGCCAGCGCCGCCTGCAACGCCCCGTAATCTGCGTGGTTGAGCATCGCGATCGACACGTCCAGCCCGCGCGCCTGGGCGTGGGTTTTGACCGACGCGGCGATTTGCGACGGGGCGTGTAACGTCAGCGACGCGCTGATAAGGCCAATAGCAGGCAGCACTTTTCCCGCCAGCAACTGGGCAGACCGGTTTGGCACGTAGTGCAGTTCGCGCATCGCTTTATGCACCGCGTCCTGGGTGCGCGCCGCCACTTTGTCGGGGCTGTTTAATACCCGCGAAACGGTTTGCAGGGAGACGCCAGCCAGTCTGGCGACATCGTCAAGGGTAGCTATGCGGCGCGTCATGGAGTTTTCCAGTGGTGAATGTCGTGCGTTAACATGAAATGATTCAGACACGACATTGTAGCGGGTATATCACTGATTTCTGTGATGCCCGCCCGAGAGTTGACGCGCTGCAATTGCTGAAAACGCACCATTACGCGATAACGTTCGCCATATGTAGTACGTATGACATTTAAGGCGACCAACTCCGATGACTCAGCAACAGCCCACCTTCAATGAGATCCTGGCGCGCCAGGACTGGCAAAACCCCACTATTACCCATCTCAACCGGCTGGACGCGCACCCCCTGTTCTCCAGCTGGCAGAGCGTAGAAGCCGCGCGCGATGCAGAAACCAGCGCCCGGCGTCGGTCGCTGGACGGCGTCTGGCAATTCCATTACGCCGCCCGCCCGCAGACGGTGGAAGCGGCGTGGATCGACGCCGATCTGCCGGACAGCGCGCCGCTGGCGGTGCCGTCAAACTGGCAGATGGCGGGTTACGACGCGCCGATTTACACCAACGTGCGTTATCCCATCGATACCCAGCCGCCGCGCGTCCCGGAACAGAACCCGACCGGCTGCTACTCGCGCACGTTTACGCTCGACCCGCAGTGGCAGGATAACGGCCAGACGCGGATTATCTTTGACGGCGTCAACTCGGCGTTTCATCTGTGGTGTAACGGCGTCTGGGTGGGCTATTCCCAGGACAGCCGCCTGCCAGCGGAATTCGATCTCACGCCGTTCCTTAACGCGGGTGAAAACCGGCTGTGCGTCATGGTGATGCGCTGGAGCGCAGGCACCTGGCTGGAAGATCAGGATATGTGGCGAATGAGCGGCATTTTCCGTTCGGTGTGGCTGCTGAATAAACCCGCCTGCCATCTGGCGGATTTGCAGGCCACCCCGCAGCTCGACGACACGTACCGCGATGGGTGGGTCGATGTCGCGTTGCGCTTTGCCGCGCCCGCCGCACAGCTCGCGAACGTAACCGTAGAACTCATCCTGTGGGACGGTGACGAACAGGTGGCGCAACTGCGCGGCAAGCCGGGCAGTGCGCCGGTGGACGAACGCGGCAACTATCCCGAGCGCGGCTTTTACCGCCTGCCGGTGCGCGAACCGAAAAAGTGGAGCGCCGAAACCCCGCACTGCTACCGGCTGGTGGCGGCGCTGTGGCAGGACGATACCCTGCTGGAAACCGAAGCCTGTGACCTGGGCTTCCGGCGCGTGGAGATCAACAACGGCCTGCTGACCCTCAACGGCAAACCTCTGTTGATCCGCGGGGTTAACCGTCATGAGCATCATCCCGAGCGCGGCCAGGTGGTCACCGGAGAGGATATGATTCAGGACATCCTGCTGATGAAGCAGAACAACTTCAACGCCGTGCGCTGTTCCCACTACCCGAACGTGGAGCGCTGGTATGAGCTTTGCACCCGCTACGGCCTGTACGTGGTGGATGAAGCCAATATTGAAACCCACGGCATGGAGCCGATGAACCGCCTGTCGGACGACCCGGAGTGGTTCGCGGCCTTCAGCGCCCGCGTCACCCGGATGGTGCAGTGCCACCGCAATCACCCCAGCATTATTATCTGGTCGCTGGGCAACGAGTCCGGCCACGGCGCAACGCACGACGCGCTGTACCGCTGGGTGAAAACGGCCGATCCGTCGCGCCCGGTGCAGTACGAAGGCGGCGGCGCGGATACTGCCGCCACCGACATCATCTGCCCGATGTATGCCCGCGTTGAACAGGATCAGCCGTTCCCGGCGGTGCCGAAGTGGAGCATCAAAAAGTGGCTGAGTTTGCCGGGAGAGCAGCGCCCGCTGATCCTCTGCGAATATGCCCACGCGATGGGCAACAGCCTGGGTAATTTTGCCGCCTACTGGCAGGCGTTCCGGGATTATCCGCGCTTACAGGGTGGTTTTATCTGGGACTGGGCCGACCAGGCGATTGTCAAAACCTTCGACGACGGCACCACCGGCTGGGCCTACGGCGGCGATTTCGGCGACAAACCCAACGACCGCCAGTTCTGCATGAACGGTCTGGTATTCCCGGATCGCACCCCGCATCCGTCGCTGACGGAAGCCAAACACGCCCAGCAGCACTTCCGGTTCGCGCTGGTCAGCCAGCAGCCGTTAACCGTGCGCATCGCCAGCGAATACCTGTTCCGCCATACCGATAACGAAACGTTGTCCTGGCGGGTGGAGAACGCAGGGCAGGTGGTGACGCAAGGGGAACTGGCGCTGGCTCTGGAACCGGAAGCCGACGCCGTGTTGACGCTGGCCGATACGCTGGCGCTGCCGGACAACGCTCGCGATGTCTGGCTCCAGTTAGAGGTGATTCAACCCAATGCCACGGCCTGGTCTGACGCCGGTCACCGCGTCGCCTGGCAGCAGTTTTCCCTGGCCGCGCCGCTGGTGATCGAACCGCCAGCGCCTCGCGGCGCTGCGCCGTCGCTGGTGATCACGGATGATGCCTTCACCGTACAGTGGAACAATCAGCGCTGGCAGGTTACGCGCGCCAGCGGGCGGCTCACCCAGTGGGAAATCGACGGCGAGCCGCAATTGCTGTCGCCGCTTGAGGATCAGTTCGTGCGCGCGCCGCTGGATAACGATATCGGCGTCAGCGAAGTGCATCGCATCGATCCTAACGCCTGGGTGGAGCGCTGGAAAAGCGCCGGGCTGTACGATCTTCAAACCACCTGCATTCACTGTGAAGCCGAGGCGCGCGCCCATGAAGTGATGATTGAAAGCGTCTGGCACTACCGTAACGCGCAGGGCGTGGTGTTAATGTCGCGCTGGGAAATGCGCTTTGACGACGCCGGGAAGCTACATATCGCAGTCAGCGGCGAGCGGGGCGGGGACGTGCCGCCGCTGGCGCGCACCGGGCTACGTTTCCAGGTTAAGCCGCAACCGGCGCAGGTATCGTGGCTGGGCCTCGGCCCGCACGAAAATTACCCGGATCGCAAAAGCAGCGCGCGGTTCTCCCGCTGGGAATTGCCGGTTGAACAGATGCATACGCCGTATATCTTCCCGACGGAAAACGGCCTGCGCTGTGATACCCGGCAGCTCCAGTGGGGCAAATGGCAGATAGAAGGAGATTTTCATTTCTCGCTGCAACCCTGGAGCACGGAACAGCTAACCCGCGTCGACCACTGGCACCGGATGCAGCCGGAAGAGGGCGTATGGATCACCCTCGACGGGCAGCATATGGGCATCGGCGGCGACGACTCCTGGACGCCGAGCGTGCAGCCACAGTTCCTGCTGAACGACACCCGCTGGCGCTATGTTGTCAGCCTGTGGATGCGCTAGCCCTGAATACGTCGCCCCTCGCAGGGCGACGCGATTTACGCCACAAAGCGATCCACTAACTCCGCCATGGCTTCGCTTTGCTGATCCAGGCTCTGGCTTTCGCTGGCGGCCTGGGACACCAGCGCGGCGTTCTGCTGCGTTACCTGTTCCAGCTGGCTGAGCGCCAGATGCACCTGCGCCACGCCCAGGGATTGCTCCTCAGCGGCGCGGGCAATATCGGTGATGTATTCGCGCATCCGGTCGCTCTGCTCGGCGGCCAACTGCAACGCTTTACCGGATGCCGTCACCCGATCCACCCCTTCGCCAATCTTCGCCATATTCTCATTCACCAGTTCGCGGATTTGCTGCGCCTGGTTGGCGCAGCGCTGCGACAGGTTACGCACTTCCGTTGCCACCACCGCAAAACCGCGCCCGGACTCCCCGGCGCGCGCCGCTTCCACTGCCGCATTCAGCGCCAGCAGGTTGGTCTGGAACGAGATATCGTCAATCGACTTGATGATGCTGGAAATCTGCTCGCTGGAAGCGCGGATGGCTTCCATACTCTGGCTGGCCTGGGCCGCTACCGTATTGGCCTGGTTCACCTCCTGCTGCATGGCGAGCGTCAGTTTTTCTGCTTCGCGGGCGCTGTCCGCCGTCAGGTTGATGGTGGTGGAGATCTGCTCCATGCTGGCGGCGGTTTCCACCAGCGAGGCCGCCTGCTCATCGGTGCGCTGGGCCAGGTTCTGGTTGCCGTCGGCGATAGTGGCGCTGGCGTGGCGCAGCACCGTGGCACCGGATTTAATCTCGCTAACGATATGCTGAATATTTTCAATCGCGTGGTTATAGGCGCGATTCAGCGACGACAGCTCATCGTTGCCGGGCACCGTCAGGCGGCGGGTTAAATCGCCTTCCATCGCGGCAATCTCCCGCAGCGTCGACTGCAACTGGCGATGAATACTGCGCGCGACTATCACGGCGATGGTGAGCGCCCCGATCAGCGCCAGCAAACTAATGGTCAGGAAACGCAGCCAGGCGGCGTGCGCTTCATCCGCCAGCCGCGCGGCGGTAGCCAGCAGGTTGTTGGCGGAGGCGTCTTCCTGGGTTTTTAAGATCTCGATGCGCTGGGTCTGAATGGCGAACCAGGTGGTGGCTTTCACGCCAAACCCGCCGAAGTCGGCTTTGGCAATAGCCGCATCACGAATAGCCAACGCGTCGGCGGCCTTCGGCTGCGCCAGCGCGGCGTCCAGCGCCTGTGCCTGGACCGGGGTTAAAAAACGCCGCGCCGCGTTGAGCCAGGCTTCCTGTTTGCCCACCACATTGCTCAGGCGCTGAAACTGGCCCGGCGCAAACTGGTCGGCAGAAAAGATATTCGATAACAGCGCCCGTTCAATACCGGCCTGTTCTTTGGCATTCAGCAGGCTGAAATAACCGGCCAACTGATTCACTATTTCGCCGGAAGGGGAGAGATGGCTGATATCGGAAACAATATTCAATAGCGTGGTAACGCTAACGGTGTAATTCGCCAGCGCGTTATTGGTTTCAATAGCGACGTCGCTGACCTGCTGGCGCAGCGGGGTAAATTGCTGGCGGGTTTGCTCAAAACGCTTAAGCGCGTCGGCAACATGCCCGGAGAGGATCTGCGGATCGATGCGGGTAAACGCCTGATCAAAACGCGTCAGCGCCTGGTCGGTTAACTGGCGTTGGGCGACCAGTTCATCCCGAAATCCCTGACCTTTGGCCCCTAAATAACCGGCACTCATTCCACGCTCTTTTTGCAACTCGTGGACCACTTCACCGGCCATAATCGCAAGCTGGGTCAATGTCGCCATATTTTCCATCTGCCTCTGTGCCGTGATTCGTTCGGCAATCCCGGAACCGCCCAACCACAATAACGCCAGTAACAATGGCAACAGCGCGATGAATAATTTCATTTTCATCGAAATACGATATATCCATAACATGGAAGATTCCCTCAAATAATGGCAGGTTGATTTAAGGCTTATCGGAGGGAGAATTTATTTACTTTAGTGCTAATGGCACAGCTATTGGAAATTCCATTTGATGGAATATTTTGAATAACTCTTTAGAGTTAATTTTACGATCCAGATTAATAAAGCGTTCATTAATTATCGCGCGTAAAAAAATAGTTTGTCGCGGTGATTAATAAGCACAGAAATAACTTTTGCTTATGCCTGGAAATAATACACCAGGCATAAGACAAAATAATTACAGAGGTGCCGCCCAGATTTCAGTCATTCGCCTGACCATTTCCGACAGCACGCCGCCGTTGGCAATAAATTCGCGCATCAGTTTGGCGTCACTCTGATCGGTGCGCACAATCCGTTCAATATCATGCAGCGCGCTTTCTCCGTTCAACCGCTGCGCGTAAGGCATCAGTATTGGGATATAGTGCAAGATATCTTCAGCAATGGATGTGTGCCGCCCGGTGCAGACATCGGTTAACGTGCCTTTCAGGCCGTAACGGCAGGCCTGAAAACGGTTAAAGCGATAAAGCAAATAGTCGTCGCGTTTTGGCGTAAACGGACGTTCCTCCAGCAGCCAGTTGGCCAGCGCCTGAAGGAAGCCCGCCACGTTGACGGCGCGGGTCATGGTCAACGGCGTATCCATCACCCGCACTTCCACGGTGCCGAAGCCTGGGCTGGGGCGAATATCCCAGTGCAGATCTTTAATCGATTCAATAATGCGGCTGCGTTCCAGATGGTGATACATGGTCTCGAACTGCTGCCAGTTTTCAACAAACGGCGCGGGGCCGTTATCCGGGAAGGCGGAAAAGATATTCAGCCGCGAGGAAGCAAACTGGGTGTCGGTGCCCTGGATCCACGGCGACGCGGCGCACAGGGCGATAACATGCGGCACGAAGCGCGATAAACCGTGCAGCAGATAAATCGCGTCATCACCGTTACGACAGCCGATATGCACGTGCTGACCAAACACCGTGGCTTGCTGCATCAGATAACCAAAGCTTTCCAGCGTCCGGGTATAGCGCTCGCTCTTGCAGATCTCCTGGCGCTGCCATTTCTGATAGGGGTGCGTCCCGCCGCCGCAAATCGCCAGGTGATGGCGTCCTGCGGCGGCCAGAATTACCTGCTGCAAGGCGGAAAACTGACTGCTGGCCTGGTGAATGTCTTTGCACACCCCCGTGGCAATCTCCAGCATGCTTTCGGTGATGTCGTGTTTAACTTCCCCCGCGCTAATCTGGCCCGCAATTTCATCAATCAGGGTGGTGGAATCCTGACTCAAATCCCAGCCTGGCGGCGTGACGATTTGCAGCTCAAGCTCAATTCCCAGCGTGTAGGGTTCGGAAGCGGTAAAAGGCGTAAGAGGCATAGTGGCTCACTTTTTTAGGCGTTAACCCTGAAAAGTATAGCCAGCGGGGGAAAGGTTACAGATGAAAGACAAGTCTGAAAAACGCGGCGTTTCAGGGGCGCGGTTAACCCGGGCAATAATTTTGCGCTGATGTTGGCCTTTTATTGATTTATCCTTTGTATGATTAATGACTTTTCATTGCAGCGCGCATGTAACCGGAGAAAGCGATGCCCGAAATTAACCCTTATGGTCAGCCGGTCGGTGATGTACTCCCCGGCTGGCATGGCACGCAGCCGTTGCCGCGCACGCCGCTTCAGGGCCGGGTTTGCCGCCTGGAGCCGTTGAATGCCGAACGGCATAGCGACGATCTGTTTCTTGCGTATCAACAGGCGGCGGATGACCGCGACTGGACGTGGCTCGGCGCGTCGCGGCCCGATACCCGCCAGGCCACCTGGCACTGGGTGCAGGGCAAAATTGCCGACGACAGTCTGATCCCCTGGGCCGTTATTGAACAGGCCAGCGGGCGGGCGGTGGGCGTGGTGTGCTTTATGCGCATTGACCCGGTCAACGGCGTGGTAGAAATCGGCCATGTCACCTGGTCGCCGAAAATGAAACACACTCCGATGAGCACCGAGGCGCAGTGGCTGTTATTAACGGCGGCCTTTGGCGCGGGCTATCGCCGGGTTGAATGGAAATGCGACTCCCTGAATGCCGCTTCACGCGCGGCGGCGGCGCGCTTAGGCTTTACGTATGAAGGCCGCTTTCGTCAGGCGATGGTCAGAAATGGCCGCAATCGGGATACCGACTGGTTCTCAATGCTGGATAGCGAATGGTCGCGCATTAACGCTGCGTTAACCCGCTGGCTGGCGGTGGATAATTATGACGCGGATGGCAGGCAGATACAGCGCTTAGGGGATTTGCTGGCGGCGGAATAGCGGAATAGCGGAATAGCGGAATAAAGGCTAAAACGCCCGGCATCCCGGAACAACCGGATTACCGGGCATAGTAATTACAACATACTAACAACCCGCTTCAGCAGGCGGATGCGTGGCTCGACGGACGCGATTTCCAGATATTCAGCAGGGCTGTGGAAACCGGCGCCGATCGGACCTAAGCCATCCAGGGTAGGAATGCCGAGCGCGGAGGTATAGTTGGCATCGCTGCCGCCGCCGACCGCCTTCCAGCTAATCGCCACGCCTTCCTGTTCTCCGGCGCGCTCGACGATTTTCATCAACCCTTCGGTTTGCGCGTTGATCGCCATCGCCGGCTTATGGTTCAGACGGGTAATCGTGGTGGTCACGCCCTCCATAAAACCTTTTTCGCACAGGTCGAGCAGCGCGCGGTTGACCCGCTCATCTTCGCTGTTTTCCCAGAAGCGCAGGTCGACTTCCGCTTTCGCCCAGGACGCAACAATATTCGACGCATCGCCGCCGCTGACCACGCCGACGTTGAGCGTGGTGCCGCGCTCCACATCCGCCAGCGCGTTAATCGCCAGGATACTGTGCGCCAGCGCGGTCACTGCCGAACGGCCTTTTTCTGGGTCGTTGCCCGCATGGGCGGCGACGCCGGTAAAGGTTAATTCATAGCCCGCCAGCCCTTTGCGGGCGTTGACCAGCGAGCCGTCTGCCCGCGCCGCTTCGCACACCAGCACGTGGCGCGAACGCTCCGCCAACTCGCCCAGCCACTGATGGGAATGCACCGAACCGGTTTCTTCATCGGGGTTCATGGCGACGGCAATCGACAGGCGTTGCAGGTCGCTTTTCTCCATTGCGCGCATCGCCCAGAGAATATTCAGCAGACCGCCTTTCATATCTGATGAACCCGGTCCGTAAATACGCGTATCGTCCTGGCTCATTGGGCGCTGCGCCACGGTTCCGGCGGGGAACACGGTATCCAGGTGGCCGATCAGCAGCACATCAAAATGGGTGGCGTGAGGTTTATTGGTGACTAACACGCCGGGCCCAACCGCCGTACCGAGATCCACCTTCTGGCACTGCCAACCCTCTTTGGCCCACAGCGTTGCCAGAATATCCGCCACCTGTGCGACGCCGTCGATTGTCCCGGTGCCGCAGTCAACGTTAACCAGTTGGCGCAGCTCGTCAGTCCATAATTTCAAATCCATTTGTCTCTCCTTAGATAATCACGCGCATAAGCAGCATGGCGATAAATGCGTTGACCACAGAAATTGCGATCATAAGCGGAATGCGTTTGGCGCGGGTGCCAATCACGCCGAGAATACGGCCAAGATATTGCACCTGCGAGCCCATTAAATAAATAGCCGGGGCGAGGATCGCCAGATGCTCGCCCGTGATGATGCCTTTTTCGAACAGGCCGATGGCAACGCCAATCCCGCCGCCCATCGACATCCATCCGCCAATCAGCACCGCGGCGGCTTCACCCGGCAGGCCGAAGAGTCCCATCAGTGGGGCGAAAATCATCCCCAGCCCTTTTAGCGCGCCGGTAATTTCCAGCGCTTTGATGATGATGAAAGCCATCACGACATTGGGCAGCGTGCTGGACGTGGCGATGCCCCAGCCTTTGCGTGCGCCTTCAACAAATACATCGGTGATCACCGGTTTGGCATTTCCCTGCGCACTCATGATGCTTCTCCTTGTGTATCCAGACGCTGTTGGGCTTTCTTATCGCTGATTTTGAGGATCAGACGCAGAATGTTCGCGCCAGCGATTTTCATAATAAACATCACCGCCACGCAGGCACCGATAGAAGCGGGGACCGCCGTGGTACCGTCGGCTGCGATCAGAGTGAACAGCACCGCGCCAGAGGAGAAAAAGTTGGTGATCATTGCCCCGGCGGAGAACTGGAACATGGCGAAAATATCTTTTTCGCTTTCGGTGATTTGCCCTTCATCGGCCAGATTTCGGGTTAACGACGCCCCGACGTCGGTGCTTTGCAGGCTGCCGATCAGCGCCAGCCCGGCGGTACCGGGGATACCCAGCAGCGGACGCAGCAGCGGAGTCAATAGCCGCCTGGCGGCCCGCAGTGCGCCGTAGTGCTCCAGCACGTTGATCATGCCCAGCGCGAACATTACGGCGGGGATCAGGCCGAGGGCAAACAGAAACCCGTCCATTGCGCCTTGGCCGCCGGTGCCGCGAAACGCGCTGGTGGCGGTGACAAGCTCATCGCCGTTCAGGCTGACTTTACTGACCACTTTACCGAACGCGCCATTCAGGGTGGTGAAATCAAACACCCCGTACCACTCTTTCCCGCCTAACAATCCTGAAAAGAACACCGCCGCGAACGCCAGCGCGATATACGCGCCGATGCCCGGACGGTTGTCCTGCGTATCGAACTTATCCATTTCATTTTCCTTGTGATTACACGCGAACGCCTCGCCGCCGTATCATTACTGGCTGGTCATCAGGAAAAATTGACGATAGTCATGTTACCTGTGTGGTTATTGGATTGGATGCTGGTTCTGTGAGGCTGCGCATTTCAGATAAGCGGGTTGAATGTATTACCTTTTCCACTAAACCCGGCGTTATTGACCATCAAAAGGCGGGATGTCGGCAAACGTCACTATACCGTCGGCAAACGTCAGGCAAGCGATATCAAAGCGTGAATCAACTGGAAAATGCCCCAGCGCACAGGTGAGCTCCAGCGTCACAACGTCAGAAGTCAGCGCCACCGCCTGCGCGCACTCGAAACCAAACCAGCTTTGCACGGCGGGGAACAATGCCTTAAACAAGCTCTCTTTAGCCGAAAAAATCTGGCTGAGCGCAAGATGAAAGGGAACGGACACGTCTTGCAGGCGCGCCCGCTCATCGCCAAACAGCACGCCGTCGGCCAGCTTTCGGGCATCGTTATCGGTGAGCAGAGGCTGGTAATCAATCCCCAGGCTGGAGAAGCCTTCGCCCATTGGCTTCGCCGCCGCCAGCGCCAGGCTGCCCGCATGGGTAATACTGCCGGTATATCCCTGCGGCCACAGCGGCTCTCGGTGCGCGCCAATGCCCGGCGGCGTAGCGGGGCCGCCCGCGTGGCGTAGCGCATGAACCGCCGCTATCCGCCCGGCGAGATGCTCCGCTTTGCGCGACATCACCGCCCGAGCCAGCAACGGATGATGCGGCAGCCAGAGCAAGTCCTGCGGGGCAAAACTTTCCGGGTCGAAGCGCAGGCTAAACAGCGTGTGCTGGTTTAACGACAGCGTGGCGAGTTCGGTATTCATCGGGTTCCGGCGCAGTGAAGGAGTGGATTACTGTTGCATAACCGGGGCGTTCCCGCCAATAAAAAAGGGGAACCGCAGTTCCCCTTGTTATCAGGCACTTAAATCAAAAGCGAGTATTCACACTCACGAAGTAAGTACGGCCTGGCTCGTTATAGGTTTCCGCACCCGCGCCATACATCCAGGAGTTGGTGTTGGCGTTGCCGGTGGTCTGGGCGTTGCCCGCGCGCCACTGGCGTTTATCGAATACGTTATCGATACCGGTCGTGAAGCTGACGTTTTTGGTGGCATCCCAGGTGCCGCTCAGGCCGACGATGCTGTAAGGGCTAACTTCTTTGGTTTCAGGATAACCCACGCGCTGGCCCTTGTAGTTGTACATCTTCGGTTTCTGACGGCCATACCAGGTCAGGGTGCTCTGCAAAGAGATATCCTGGCGAACCTGCCAGCTCAGCGTGGAGTTCAGCGTAAACTCCGGGATGATCGACAGACGATCGCCGGTAGTTTTGTTTTTACTCTCCAGCATCCAGGTCATGTTGTTGCTCCACTGAACGGTGTCGGTCACCGGCACGTTCAGCGTCCCTTCCAGCCCTTCAACCACGGCTTTCGGCACGTTTTCCCACTGGTAGATATCGGTGGTGGTTCGGCCATTGTTGGTGCGGCCAATCGGCGCATAACCTGCTTCGATTTTGTCGCGATAGTCGTTGCGGAACCAGGTCACGCCCGCCAGCCAGCCTTCGTGTTTGTACTCCAGGCCAATCTCTTTGTTGATGCTGGTTTCGGCATCCAGATCGTCGTTACCCATCATGTAACAGCCGCCCGCGCTGGCGTAACAGCCCTGACCACGGCTGTACAGAATGTAATTCGGGTTGGTCTGGTACAGGCTCGGCGCTTTATAGGCGCGGGCGATACCCATTTTCAGGGTGATATCGTCGGTCAGGCCCTGGGACAGGTTCAGCGCCGGGCTCCAGTTATCGCCCACGATGGAGTGATGATCGAAACGCAGGCCCGGCGTCAGCATGGTGCTGTCGGTCAGCTCGATGTTGTTTTCAGCGAACAGCGAGAAAATTTCCGCGCTGGAATACGGGTTGCGGTTGGTGCTGTCGACGCCCGGGATCGGGCCGCCTTCAATCAGCGACTGGACGTTGGACGAGCGGTCCTTCATGCGCTGCTGGGTCCACTCAGTGCCCAGAGTCAGCGTCTGGTTAACCAGCACGTCGAGCGGCAGGTTGACTTCGCTGTGCAGGGTCACATCGCTTAAATCGATATCGGACTTCAGCGCGTCAGAGAAGATCCCTTCGGTGCCGCCCGCCAGGCCTTCATTGGTGCGCGAGTTACGGGTTTTCTCGTACTGCGCCCAGGTGCTGGACGTCACGCCGTTGTCCCAGCCGCCGTTCCAGGTGAGGGAGTAATCCTGGCGATACAGGCGGTTGGTCTCTTTGCCGTAGTTGCTCTTCACCAGTGCGTTGCTGTTGGTGTTCTGGGTGTCGCCCGCGTACAGGTTGCCCTGGCGGCCATAGCCCGCTTCAAATTCCAGCGACTGCTGTGGGGCAAACTCCCAGCGTAGCTGGCCGTTCACGTCTTTGTTTTCGACGCCTTCACGCCCGGCTGGCAGGGTGTTGGCGTAGGTGCCGGTACGCTCGGACTGATGGCCTTCGTTGATGTCCCACGCGTCGGCCTGGGTTTTATCGAGATTGCCGTACAGGCGGAAGCTGACGCTGTCGCCCAGCGGGCCGGTCAGGCTGAAGTTAGTGCGTTTGGTGGAACCTTCCTGCTTGTGTTCCGGTGCGTTCAGGTAGGTGTCCCAGGTGCCGTGCCACTCATTGGTGCTGCGTTTGGTGATGATGTTCACCACGCCGCCCGCCGCGCCATCGCCATAACGCGCCGCCGCCGGGCCGCGCAGCACTTCGATACGCTCAATCATTTCCGGCGGCACCCAACCGGTATCGCCACGGGTGTCGCGCTCGCCGCGCCAGCCCAGACGTACCGAGTTACGGCTGCTTACCGGTTTACCGTCGATCAGGATCAGGGTGTTTTCCGGGCCCATGCCGCGAATATCAATCTGACGATTGTTGCCGCGCTGGCCGCTGGTGGAGTTGCCGGTCAGGTTAACGCCCGGCATGGTGCGGATGATTTCCGAGACATCGCGTGCTGGCGGGTTTTTACGGATCTCTTCAGCGGTAATGGTCGATACGCCCGGCGCCTGCAAATTTTGCTCAGCGGCGGTGACGACCATGGTGTCTTCGTGTGTTTGCGCGCCATCTTCTGAGGTTGTGGTCTCGGCTGCCAGAACCGGCATAGCCGCGCCGTAAATCCCCAGATTGATTAACATGGCGAGGGAGTAATGGATTTTCTTATTCATTTTTTTTTGCCTGCTTTTCTCTGCTGTGTCTCGCTTTTTCCGTGCCAGGGGCGGATAGCAGCATGTTGTCGTCTAACAAATTTTTGGCGCACCAGAGGTGACTGCCAGGTAAACGCCAGTGAGTGAACAAAAACAACGGGATAATGCGCGCCAATACGCTATTGCAAATACGAATAATTATCAATAATATTATCAAACATTTCTTACGGTAATTTTTTAATGCCATATAATTCATAAGGTTGATGGTTGTGATGGTGCTCGAAACAGGAAGTGAGGCGTGGTGGCAAGCGCGCCAACAGCAGGGCATTCCCTTCGTTGAGCCAGTGGGAAAGGGCAAATGTCGGGTAACATTCTGGTGGCGCGATCCGGCTGGCGACGAGCGCCACTCCGCGCTACAGCGGGTGTGGCTGAATATTACTGGCGTCACCGATCATCACCAGCGGGCGCGTCCGGTGACGTTAACGCGCCATCCCGGCACCGATGTCTGGCAATACCAACTTGAATTAACCGATACCTGGCGCGGCAGTTACTGCCTGATCCCGTCAACCGCGACGGATGATTTCCCGCCGGAAGCCTTCACTGACGACATCCCTTCACCGATGGCGCTGCGTGCGGGCTGGCGCACATTGTTCCCGCAGGCGCAGGTCGATCCGTTTAATCCGCGCCAGTGGCGCGGCGGACGCGGGCATCCGGTGTGCGCGCTGGAAATGCCGCGCGCGCCGTTGCAACCGGGCTGGGACGCGCCGGATACGCCGCATCTGCCGCCTGTCTGCATCGACTGGCACAGCGAAAAACTCGCTAACGCCCGCAAGGTCTGGATATTTACCACCGGTGAGGAGAGCGGCGGCAATCGCCCGCTGGCGCTGCTGCTCGACGGCCAGTTCTGGGCGCAAAGTATGCCGGTATGGCCTGCGCTGCAATCCCTGACCGATCGGGGATGGTTACCGCCTGCGGTGTATGTGCTGATTGACGCCATCGACACCGCCCATCGCGGCGAGGAGTTGCCCTGTAACCCCGCGTTCTGGCAGGCGGTGCAGGACGAACTGCTGCCGCAAGTCCAACACATCGCCCCGTGGCGCGATGACCCGTCCACCACCGTGGTGGCGGGCCAAAGCTTCGGCGGGCTGTCTTCCCTTTACGCGGGCCTTAACTGGCCGCAGCGCTTCGGCTGCGTGTTGAGCCAGTCGGGCTCGTACTGGTGGCCTGGACGCGAAACTCAGCAGGGCTGGCTGATTTCGCAGTTAGAACAGGGCGCGCTGGGCCATGCACCGCTGCGGATTTTCCTTGAAGCGGGTAAGCGCGAACCGCTTGTCCATCAGGCCAATTTACGACTCTGCTCCCTGCTGCAACGCACCCAGCAACAGCTATTCTGGCGCGAGGTCGACGGCGGGCATGACGCGCTGTGCTGGCGCGGCGGCTTAACGGAAGGGCTGATTACCCTGTGGGGCGACAAGCTGCTTTCTGCGCGTTGAATTTCAGGAGTTTGCTATGGAATACACTAATCCCTTCGACAATCCGCAGGGGCACTTTTATCTGCTCAAGAATGCTCTCGGGCAGCTTAGCCTGTGGCCGGAAACCTGCGCGTTACCCGCCGGATGGGCCATCGTCGCGCCGCCGCGCCCGCACAGCGAGTGCGTGGCCTGGCTGGCACAGCGCGGCGGCGATGTGCATCCCGCCGTTTATGCCCAGGGGGTGGAAGGATGAAAATCCCCTCCGTGACCCTCCCGCTGATCGCCGCCCAGCCGGGGATTTGGGTGGCCGACGCCCTGAGCCAGCAGCCCGCCGCCTGGAGCGTGGCGCACTACATCGAACTTAACGGCGAGCTGGACGCGCCGCTGCTGGCTAACGCCATCGTCGCCGGAATGGGCGAGGCCGATACCCTACGGATGCGGTTTGCTGAAATCGACGGCGAACCGCGCCAGTGGCTTGATGAATTCCTCACTTTCCCGCCGCCCGAATGCATTGATTTACGCCATCACGCCGACCCTGCCGACGCCGCGCGGGCAATCATGCGCCAGGATTTGGCCCAGGATCTGCGCCGTTCGGCAGGGAAACTGCCCTGGTGCCACCAGCTATTGCGCCTGAGCGACACCCGATGGTTCTGGTATCAGCGTTATCACCATTTGCGGGTGGATGGCTTCAGCTTCACCGCTATTACCCGCCGGATCGCCGACATTTATCGCGCCTGGCATTCAGGACAGACGCCGGAGGCCTCGCCCTTTACGCCGTTTAGTGAGGTGGTGGAAGAGTACCAGCAGTACCAGGCCTCCAGTGGCTGGGTAAAAGACCGCGCTTTCTGGGCAGAACAGCTTGCCAGCTTGCCGGAGCCCGCCACGCTGTCGGACCAGCCGCTCACCACCCGCGAGCCGTCGCCGCAGTTGATTCGCCGCAGCGTGCAGTTCGACAACAGCCAGATTCAGGCGCTGTTGGCGAGCGCTCCCGGCGTGAACCCTGCCGACATGGCCTTTGCGCTGGTTTCCCTGTGGATTGGTCGCCTGAGCGGGCGCAACGACTTCGCCGCCGGGGTGATTTTTATGCGCCGGATGGGGTCGGCAGCGTTGTGCGCGACCGGCCCGGTGTTAAACGTGCTGCCGCTGGCGGTGCGCATCCCGCCCGCCGGAACGCTGCCGGAATTGGCCGCCAGCCTGGCGCGCGAGATGAAAAGCGCGCGTCGCCATCAGCGCTATGACGCCGAACAAATCCTGCGCGATGCCGGACGCATCACCCAACTGACGCCGCTGTACGGCACGGTATTCAACTTCAAAATGTTCGACTACCGGCTGGACCTCGGCGGTATCAACGGCATTACCCATCAACTGGCCTCTGGCCCGGTTAACGACATCGAGCTGGCGCTGTACCAGGACGAGCAGGGCAGTCTGGGGCTGGAAGTGTTAGCCAATGCGCAACGCTATCACGACGCGACCCTGGAGCAGCATATCGCCCGCCTGCCGCTGCTGCTGAGCCAGTTCGCGGCAAACCCGCAGTTGGCCTGCTGCGAAGCCGATGTGGTCCATCCCCATGAGGCGCAACTGATCGCGCGCATCAATGACACCAGCATGATGCTGCCCGCAGATACCCTGACGGCGGCGATTGCGCGCCAGGCGCTTAAAACCCCCGATGCGCCTGCGTTAGCGGACGATCGCTATCAGTTCAGCTACCGGGAAATGCGCCAGCAGGTGCACGCGCTGGCGGTGGAATTACGGGCGCAGGGCGTTGAACCCGGCGACGTAGTAGCGGTCGCGCTGCCCCGCTCGGTGTTTTTATCGCTGGCCTTACAGGCGATTGTCGACATCGGCGCAGCCTGGCTGCCGCTGGATACCGGCTACCCCGATGACCGTTTACAGATGATGCTGGAAGACGCCAGGCCGCGCCTGGCGATCACCAGCGCCGCCCTGGAAGTGCGTTTTGCCGGGCTGACCGCCCAGCCGCTGATGATTTACGACGCCCCGCTGGCGGCGTCTGGCGCGCCCGCGCGGGATCTTTCGCGCCCGGAACACACCGCCTACGTGATTTTCACCTCCGGTTCGACGGGACGCCCGAAGGGGGTGATGGTCGGCCAGGCCGCGATCGTTAACCGCCTGTGGTGGATGCAGGATCACTATCCGATGGCGGCGGGGGATGTGGTCTTGCAGAAAACGCCGTGCAGTTTCGACGTCTCGGTGTGGGAGTTTTTCTGGCCGTTTATGGTGGGTGCGCAACTGGTGATGGCCCCGCCGGAGGCGCACCGCGATCCGCAGGCGTTGCAGGCGCTGTTTGCCCGCTGGAACGTCACCACGACCCACTTTGTGCCGTCGATGCTGGCGGCATTCGTTGGCGCATTAACCAGCCCGCAGGCTATTGCCCGGTGCCGCTCTCTGCGCCAGGTGTTCTGTAGCGGCGAAGCGCTGCCGACCGAGCTGTGCCGACAGTGGCAAACCCTGACCGGCGTGGCGCTGCATAATCTCTACGGCCCAACCGAGGCCGCCGTGGACGTGAGTTGGTATCCGGCTTACGGCGCGGCGCTGGCGGCGGTAAAGGGCAACAGCGTGCCGATTGGCTACCCGGTGTGGAATACCGGCTTACGGGTGCTGGACGGGGCGATGCGCCCGGTGCCGCCCGGCGTGGCGGGGGATTTATACCTGACCGGCGTGCAGCTGGCGCAGGGCTATCTGGGCCGCGCCGATCTCACCGCCAGCCGCTTTATCGCTGACCCGTTCGCCCCTGGCGAGCGGATGTACCGCACCGGCGACGTGGCGCGCTATCTGGCTGACGGGGCGGTTGAATACCTTGGCCGCAGCGATTTTCAACTTAAACTGCGCGGCCAGCGTATTGAGCTGGGGGACATCGACAGCGCGCTGATGTCGCTGGCGGATATCGCCCAGGCGGTCACCCACGCCTGCGTGCTGAACCAGGCGGCAGCCAGTGAAGGCGACGCCCGCCAGCTGGTGGGCTATGTGGTGTCGGCAAGCGGTTTGCCGCTGGATACCGACGCCCTGCGCCGCCAACTGGAAACCTTGCTACCCGCCCATATGGTGCCGGTGATGGTGATCCAACTGGCGGAAATGCCGTTAAGCGCCAACGGTAAGCTGGACCGCAAAGCGCTGCCGCTGCCGGAGCTGGCCCGCGCCGCAACGGGCCGCGCGCCACAGTCCGAACTGGAACGCACTCTCGCCGGGGCGTTCGCGCGCCTGCTGAACTGCGAGGTTTGCCACGTCAATGCCGATTTCTTCGCCCTGGGCGGGCATTCGCTGCTGGCGATGCGCCTGGCGGCGGATCTGCGTGAGACGCTTAATATCGATGTGACGGTCGGCCAGGTGATGGAAGCCTCGACGGTGGAAAAACTCGCGGCGCGTCTTAGCGCCCCGGACAGCGATGCCCATGAAGCGGGCTTTGGCGCGCTGCTGCCACTGCGTGACGGCAACGGGCCGCGCCTGTTCTGCTTCCATCCGGCATCCGGTTTTGCCTGGCAGTTCAGCGTACTGCAACGTTATCTGGGCCCGCAGTGGGCGATTACCGGCATTCAGTCGCCGCGCCCGGACGGCCCGATGGCGACCGCACGCGACTTCAGCCATCTCTGCGAACAGCAGTTTGCCGCGCTGCGCCGCGCGCAGCCCAGCGGGCCTTATTATCTGCTGGGCTACTCGCTGGGCGGCACCCTGGCGCAAAACCTGGCGGCGCGTCTGGAAGCGGCGGGGGAGCAGGTGGCCTGGCTGGGCTTGCTCGACACCTGGCCGCCGGAAATCCAAAACTGGGCGCAGAAGGGCGACCAGCCTGACCCGGAAGTGCTGGCGGAAATTGAGCGCGAGCGTGAAGCCTTTATCGCCGCCCAGCGCGGGCAGGGCAGCGAGCGGTTATTTACTACCATCGAAGGGAACTACGCGGACGCCATCCGGCTGCTGACCTCGGCGCATACCTTGCCGTATCGCGGGCCGACCACGCTGTTTGTCGCTGAGAAAACCGTGCCCAACGGCATGAGCGCCGCCGACGTCTGGTCAAACTGGCTTGGGCAGATGACGGTGCATTCGCTGGATTGCGCCCATGTGGAAGTGGTGTCGCCGACGATGTTTGAGGTGATTGGGCCGCAGATCGCGGGTGCGTTAAACCACGGCTAAGACAGCAACCCTCTCCCCGCAAGAGGAGAGGGTAATGCGCTGTTACTTGCGGAAAAACTCGTTGTACAACATATACAAATGGGCCGCGCTCCAGGAGAAATTGGGCGCGCCCTGCTGTGCGCCGGTCAGCGGGTTGTAGTTCTCCTGAATCGGGCCATCGGACGTCAGCCCCTTCGCGTGTTTAAAGAAGGCGTCCGCCAGCGTCAGCGCCTCTTCGCGATGGCCGTAGCGCTCCATGCCCTTCAGGCCGAACCAGAATTGATCCACCCACACGCGGCCTCGCCAGTAGATATCCGCGCCAAACGCCGGGTTGGTTAACGCGGCGGTGCCCAGCGGGACAAAGGTATTGAACTCGTTTTTATCCAGCATCACCGAGATCACCGCATCGGCGTGTTGCTGCGTCGCCGCGCCGTTAAACAGCGGTGACCAGCCTTCCGGTCCTTTGCCGCGCTCAACAATCGGCTTCCCGGCGCAGCCGTTCGCCAGCGGCTGCGGTTCGATACGGATGTCGTAATAGAATTTGGTTTGCGGGTCGAACATGCAGGTATTGATGTACTCCGCCAGTTTGTTCGCCAGCGCCTGGTAATGGCGGGCGTCGTCGGTTTTGCCGAGGATCGTTGCCATCTCTGCCAGGTAGTGGTTATCGCTGTACATATAGCTGGCCTGATCCACCGACTCCTGGAGCAGTGAGTAGCCCAGCAAATTGCCAGATTTATCGCGGTTCTCGGCGAATTTCACCGTCCAGTCGCTGCGTTTTCCGCCTTTAGCGACATAATTATCCAGTTGCTCTTTATCGATAAAACCAAACGCAGCCGCATCGTCGCGGCCCGATTCCCAGGACGCCGCCACCTGCGCCGGGATCTCCAGGCTGTCGTAGTCGCCTTTCCCGGTGACCGCTTCATAAGTTTGCAGCCCGGAAAGTGTCTCTTCATGGCCCGCTTTTTTCAGGGTAAACAGCATCTCGCCGCCGGGCGTGTTGTGCGCCTTATCACGGGTCGCGCCGTATTCCGGTACGCCATTGCCGTTGTGATCCCGGTTGCGCAGCCACCAGTCGTGATAGGCCACCAGTTTCGGGTACATCTCTTCCAGCCAGGCTTTATCGTGGGTGACGCGGTACACCTCCATCACCGACCAGGCGGCCAGGCTCGGCTTGGTATTGCGCTCGTTCCAGTTGCTGCCGTCGCCGCCGCGTTCCGGGCTCAGGTTCCAGGCAATCAGATCCGGCACAAAACCGGCATCCTGCGGGCGCACCTTGTCATCGGCTTTGATCTGCCAGGAAAAGACCGCGCGGATATTTTCTTTGGCGATTTCCGGGTTGAAATGCGCCATTGCGTAAGCCTGTTTCCAGGTATCCCACGGCCAGGTCTGGTTGCCGGAGAACCAGCGTCCGGTCACCGATGGGGTCACGGTGTTATGCTGCACCGCGCCGCCCGGCGCGCGCCAGTTGCCGTTGAGGGTTTCGATGGCTTTCACCGCCACGCGGGTTTGCTCCGGTGTGGCATCAGGATTGGTCAGCCCTTTTTGCAGATAACTATTCCAGCGCTGCTGCGAGGCCGCCATGTAATGCGCCGGGCGCGCCAGAATATCGCGAATAATGGCCTTTTCAACCTTCGCCTGCCCGGCGGTCAGCAGGTGCGAATAGGTGGTGTACAGCGTGGTGGAACCGTTAATCCGGGCGGTGCTGGTAAAACGATGACCGTCGATTTTGGTCTCGGACGGCAGGGATTTATGCACCTGATACTGAGATTCGCCGGAGGTCATCAGCGCCGAGTCGTCACGCACTTTGCCGAAGCTTACCGTCAGGCCGTCGTGGGTGGCGCTGAGGCGGCGTTGATAGTCCGGGTAAGCCTCATCAATGGTTTTACCGGACAGCGGCTTGCCTTCTTTGGCTTCCAGTTTTTCCAGCAGTTCACCGTCCCACACCAGCGTAAGCGGGGTGTTGCTGGTGATTTTGGTTTCCAGCAGCGAGGTATGGGCGCTGGCGAAGCGCAGGGTCATGTCGATGCGCACGCCAGGGGCGGTCAGCGTTTGCACCAGCGCGCCGGGTAGGCTGTAGGCCTGCATCGTAAAGCCCACTTTTTTGCCGTTCTGGTACACCGTCAGGCGATCGAAGTGAGTCGCCATAAAGTTGATGTACTCTTCGGTGAGCAGCGCCGGGCCAGGGAACCCGCCCATCGTTGCCGGGCCATCGGGCAGCAGGTGCCCGTGCCACGCGCCGAGATCGAAAAACGGGTTAAAGCGCTGGTGGTCATCGTAGTCGTAATCGTGCATGTACTGCGGCGCGCCGGTACGGTTGATGACGTTTTTAAAGTCATCGGCAGTCACTGCGTGGGCAGAGAAACTCAGCAGTAGCGCGCAGGCCAGCGGGGCGAGGGGCGACTTGATGGTCATAATAAAAATGTCCTTATTACCAGTAGAAATATTGCATCAGGAACACCTGGTCGGCAGGGTCGCCAGAGGCGTTTTTCATAGAGAAGCGGCTGTCGGCTGCGGTGGCGAAGCGCCCGCCGCCGTACTCGTACCAGATGCCGAACTGTATAAAGGAGGTGGTTTCTTCGGCGGCGTTATCCGGGCGGTGTCTGGCGTAGCTGTACGCGGTTGAGAGGTAAACACCCTTTAAGGCTTCAACCATGGCGCTGGCCATAAAGCCGGTTTCCGTGCCGGGGACGTGCTGGCCGTTGGCGCGGCCGGTGTGGTGCCAGGCGCGGGCCGCCAGGTTGGGCGACAGAATACCGGTTAAAAACAGCTGACCGGTGCCGTCGGTGACTTCCAGGCCGTTCATCCAGGTGACGTCTTTGGCAATGTCATACTGGACATAGCCGTTCACCATCGCCGGGTAGGTATATTTATCGTCATAGCGGTCGTACTTGCCGAAGTGCAGCCAGGCTTTGCCTTCGTCATGGTGCCCGGCCGGGGTGGCGGTCACGCTGTAGCGGAATTTCCCCGCCAGGTTCTGCACCTTCAGGGCGTACATGATGTCGCGGGTGTTGGGGATCACGTAGCCCAGATCCGGGGTAAAGTCGCCCCACCATTGCAGATCGTCCAGCGACGAGTCCTGGCGCAGGCTGAGCATGATTTCGGTGCTGTCGTCGGTTTTATAACCGCCGTAAAGACGGTTAAGCCCGCCTTCAAAACCGCCCCAGCTATGATCGGGCACCCAGGCGTTGCCCTGATGGTCGGCCTGTACCGTCCAGCCCTCGCCGTAAATCAGCCCGAACCAGTGGCCATTTTTTATTTCCAGCCCACCCTCGATATAAGTCCCGTCGCTGTATTTATGTTTATATTCATTTTCCAGATCCATATATCCGCCAATGCCCATCTCGCCGTAAAAGCGGTATGACGGCGCGGTGATTTCCGGTGTTTTGGTATCATCATGTTCCGCCGGTTTTGCGGTTTCAGCGGCAAGCGCAGGGCAGCAAAAAGACAGGGCAACCAGTGCCCCGCATAAGTGGTGCATATTTTTCATCGGTGTGTCCGTTTATTATTTTTAGAAAAACAACCCGTTATTGAACGTGAGACGCGGGTGCGGCCTCAATATTCTTCTCTTCCTGAGTCAGTCCTTTAATGTATTTGCTGTATTTCCACCAGGCGAAGCCGAGGAAAATAACAATGCCGCCGACGTTATAGAAAATAATGGTCAGAATATTGCCGCCGGTGGGGAAAGTAGAGGCAATAAAACCGATGGTGAAAATAACGATCAGCATCGAGACTACCGTAATTCCGGTGGTGCGCGAGCCCATTTTAAAATCACGCGGCAGGTGGTCGAGTTTGCGGCGCAAATTCAGGTAGGCCAGCATAATAAACAGCGGCGGCAGCATCGACGCGGCGGCGGTCATATTAATAATGGTGTTCATTAATTCCTGAACGGTACTGGAGCCCAGCATCGGGATAATCATTAACGGGATCACGATTAAGAACTGGATCCAGGCAGCACGTGCCGGTACGCCGTTCTGGTTAAGCTCGACGGTCTTTTTACCAAAGATGCCCGCCGGGATTTCCGAGAAGAAGATTTTCACCGGGGTGGCGGTCCACATCAGCAGTGAGCCAAACATCGCGGTAAAGGACACCAGGCCAACAAAGCGGTTCATCATGATTTCCGGTAGGCCAAAATACGCCGCCAGACCGTGGAACACCTGCACAGAACCGCCGGTGAACTTCAGCTCTTTACTGCTGATAAACACGTTAATCAGCACCGAGGAGACCGAATACAGCACGCCGATCACAATCCCGGCCAGAATGATGACTTTAACGAAGGACTTCGAGCCGCCTTTGACGTCGTTAACGTACACCGCAACCGACTCCGCGCCGCCCGCCGCCATAAAGATCCAGGTGGTAATGCCAAGGAATGCCCAGTTGAAGTTGGGGATCATCGCGTCAACGCTAATCGGATCGGCAGGCTGCACGCCGCCCACCAGCGCCGCACCGGCCAGCAAAATATAGGACAGCGTCAGCAACAGCATCAGCGACGACGTGACCGAGGTGATCGGCCCGAGCATTTTCGCCCCGTTGGTAGAAACCCAGGTAGAGAAGGCGAACAGCACCATGCTCAGCACCGTGGTGGTGATCGGCGTGAACATGTACTCATAGCCCAAAAAGGCGTACGAGGCGTAGGCGATCACGCGCGGCAACAGCGAAGTAAAAAAGAACAGGTTCACAAACCAGTAGGTGTAGGCGGTGATAAACGCCCAGCGGCCGCCCAGCGAGCTTTTCACCCACGCGTAAACGCCCGCTTCGGAGTTCTTATTCAGCGACACGAATTCGGCAATGATCAGGCAGAATGGAATGAAGTAAAACAGCGTCGCCAGGAAGAACATCGGGGCCGACGCCAGGCCCAGCTCGATATTGTTGTTGATAACGTTATTGAAGCTGAACACGGCGGCAAAGGTCAGCGAGAGCAGGCCGAACTTGCCGATGGTATTGCGTTTAGTATCAGACATGACACATCTCCACACATTGTCCTTCCGAAACCGCTGAAGGGGGTTGTGTTGTTTGTAGGATAGAGAGCCCGGTTAAGGGCTGTAACCGGGGGATGGCCCCCGGCGTTGCTTAACGCGTCATCACTTATTCAGGAAATAACCGTCTTCAATCGTCACCAGCAGCACCACTTTTTTGACCGGGGCATCGCAGATAAAGCGGTACGCCTCGCTGTTATCGCAGACGATCAATTGCCCCTCGTGAACCTGGACGATTTCGCCGATGCCCTTCAGGTATTCCCGGTCGGTTTCATCGCGATAGCAGGCGACGGTTTTTAACGCGCTTTTCGGCGCGACCTCGATTTTTTGCTGGCCCTGGAGATAGTAATGCACCTCAAAATAGCGGCGGCGGCCCATAAACAGCGCATCGGTGGTGGTACTGGTTTCCACGCGATAGCTGAGCGAATCGCCAATCGAATGGGCCACGCCGGGGCGGATCGCATCGATATTGTTGATGGCCTCCAGGCAGCGCTGCCATTTCCGCCCGCTGTGATAAACCTCGGAAAACTGCGCTAAATTATCGAGAACTCTCATTGTTCAGCCTCGCTGTGTGAAACGGGGGAAAAGAAACCGTCGCCGAACGCCTGGTTCGCCAACACTGGCGAGGAGCCGACGCCGCCTTCCAGCGGCAGCAGGGTAAAGCCATAGTTGAAGGTGTTGAGCCACACGCGCCAGCTATCCAGCACTTCGCTGCCCCAGGAGTTGGAGCCAAGGCCGAGCACCTGGGCGTCGATATTCAGCGTGATGTCATCGCTGCGGCGCAGTTCGTTGCAGTGCTGGGCGGCGTGCAGATTTTCTGCGGTGTAGTGCCAGGCGCTGATGTTCAGCGGCGCGCGTGGCACCACCATTAGCCCGCTGCCGTGGCGGTCAGCGAACGCGGCCCAGCGCACATGCTGGCGGTTGCCGTTGTTCTGCGGAAAAGGGTAGTTCTCGAACATCTCATCAACGGTGCTGCGCCAGACGTCAATAATGTTGCTCTGCTGGCTGTCGGGGTAGTTCTCGCCCGGCCCGCGACCGTAGTAATTCACCTGCTCAAACTGGCCGTTAATCCCCATCATAAAGCCGATGCACGGCACGATATGCGGATAGTCGCCGTAGCGCTCGCCCTGTAACTCCACGTTGATATGGCCCTGCGGGGTAATCTGCCAGCGGTAGGTGCAGCGCATCCCGAAGTCAAACACCGGCGGCGCGATAATCGTCTTCGTGGTGATCACCACCGTTTCGCCGCGCTGCTCCGCGCTAAACCCGCGTAGATGCTCCTGCATAATTTGCAGATGGCTGGGCTGCCATAATCCTTCGTATTCCTGCTTGTGGTTGTCGATCATCGGCTTGAAGAAGTTAATCTTTGGCTCGCGGGTGATCTGGTCCACGCCGTTCACCTGCCAGTGGGTCAGCTTGCCGCTCAGCTTCGAGAACACCACCCGGAAATTGTGCCCGCTGACGGTGTAGCTGAGGCGCTCATCGGCAATCTGCAACGGCGTGGCGCTGGCGTTGTACGGCGCGGGTTGTGCCGCCGTGCGCGCTTTAAGCGGGAACTGGTAAACGGCGATGTCGTGATTGGCGTCGCTGTACAGGGTGCGCGAGTCTTTAGTCACCATTACGTTGATAAAGGCTTCACGCGTGTCCAGTTCAGGCAGATCGATGGTGATATCGCGGCCGCTGTTTGGCGCTAAATCGCGAACTTTCAGGCGCTGGCTGGAGAGCGTTTCTCCTTCGGCGCGCACTTCGATGCGCAGGGTGTAGTCGTCGAGGGTCGAGAACCACAGCTTATTTTCAATGCGCAGCTGGCCGCGCCGGGCATCCCTCGCCAGCACTTTCACCGGCGCGATCACCTGTTTGTACTCACGCAGTCCTGGCCCCGGCGTTTGGTCGGCGTAGATCAGCCCATCGAGGCAGAAGTTGTAATTGTTAGGGTAGTCGCCGTAGTCGCCGCCGAATTTGTACCACACCGCGCCGTTTTCATCGGTGGTCTGAATGCCGTGATCGCACCACTCCCAGACGTAGTGGCCCTGGATGCAGTCATGCTGATAGAACACGTTCTGGTATTCGGTCAGGCCGCCCGGTCCGTTGCCCATCGCATGGGCGTATTCGCAGATAATGCGCGGTTTCTCATGGGGATGTTCGCCGAACGCGTTCATCAGCGGGACGCGGGTGTACATGGTCGAAATGATATCCACCACTTCGGCGTCGCGATCTTCTTCGTAGTGCACCAGCCGGGTGTCATCCAGCGCTTTGGTGGCGCGGTACATGGCGCGAATATTACAGCCGTAGCCGGATTCATTGCCCAGCGACCAGATGATAATCGACGGATGGTTTTTCTGGGCGTGAACGTGGCGCACGATACGCTCGACATAGACATGTTCCCAGGCCGGATCGTCGGTGATACGGCTCAGGTTGCCGACGTTAGCGAAACCGTGGGATTCGACATCGGTTTCCGCCATCACAAACAGGCCGTAGATATCGCACAGCTCGTAAAAGCGCGGGTCGTTCGGGTAGTGGGCGGTGCGCACCGAGTTGATGTTGTGCTGCTTCATCAACTGGAGATCTTTTTCCACGCGATCCATTCCAACGGCGCGGCCCTTGAGATGATCGTTATCGTGGCGGTTGACGCCGTGCAGCATCACATAATGGTTGTTGATGTAGAACAGGCCGTCGCGCACCTTGATATCGCGAAAGCCGACGCGCTGAGGGATGACTTCAAGGATCTCGCCAGCGGCGTTTTTCACCGTCATCACCAGATGGTAGAGATACGGGTTTTCCGCCGACCATGGCTGCGGGGCTTTGACATCAAGGGTAAAGCCGCTGTCCAGCGTCTGGCTAACGGTCAGCGGGCCGGTGGTGCCGTGGTAGAGCGCGTTATCACCGTCGAACAGCGTATATTCCACGCGGGCATCGGCAGGCTGCCCGGCGAGGTTTTCCAGCACCAGTTGGCAGGAGAGGGTGGCGTCGACATAGTCGTCATTAAAGTCGGTGCGCAGGGTGAAATCCTGGACATGAAGCGGCTGTTTACCCACCAGGTAAACATCCCGGAAAATCCCGGCTGACCACCACATGTCTTGGTCTTCAATATAAGTGGAATCCGCCCACTGCATCACCCGCACGCACAGCAGGTTTTCGCCGGTTTTTACCGCCGCGCTGATGTCGAATTCCGCCGTTAAGCGGCTGCCTTTACTCAAGCCGATGTACTGGCCGTTAACGTAGACTTCGAAGTAAGTTTCGACGCCGTCGAATTTAATAATCGTCTGCTTACCCTGCCAGTTTTCACCGAGGGTAAAGGTGCGCTGATAGGCCCCGGTGGGGTTGTCGGTCGGCACGAACGGCACGTCAATCGGGAACGGGAAACCCTCATCGGTGTACTGCAATTTGCCGTGGCCTTCCATCTGCCACATGCCCGGCACGGTGATAGATCCCCAGTCGTTAAGGTATTCGGAGGTAAACGCCTCCGGCACCAGCAGCGGGTTGGTGAAGAAACGGAAGTTCCACTGCCCGCTGAGCGACAAAAAGCGGCTGCTGGTTTCACGTGCAAAGGTCCGGGCCTGGGCCAGCGAATCGTACGAGAAAAAGTACGCGCGCGGTGCCAGCCGGTTTTCATGAGTCAGTTGAAGATTTTCCCAGCGATTCATATCGCCTCCCTGAACGGCCTGAGTTATTGCTTTGCATTTTAGTAAAAGTTTTACTAAATAAAACCAGCAGGACTGATTTACTTTAACTCGATCACAGAATGCGTTTTCGGGAGGGAGAGGAAAGAAGCCGGAATAGCGGGCGCAATCCGGCGATATCGCTGGGTTAGCGCGTGGTGCCGCGCAGTTTCAGGACGCTGGGCACAAACACGTTTAGCGGCAGCGCGCGACCATCGCGAGCTTTTTCAACCAGCAGGTTGACGCCCTGGCTGCCCATCATTTCTGAATGGATGCGCACCGTGGACAGCGGTGGGAAGGTAAACCGCGCGGTGGGGATATCGTTAACGCTAATCAGCGAAATATCCTGCGGGATAGACAGCCCACGCTCGTGGATCGCGCGCAGCACGCCGATGGCAATGGAGTCTGAGGCCACAAACAGCGCGGGGGGAAAGTCTTCTTTTGCCAGCATGGTTTTCGCCAGTTCATAACCGGAGGAGCTGGAAAAACCGCCGCGCCAGATATCATCCTGGGATACCACGCCTTTGAGCTGCCCGTATTCGACAAACGCCCGTTCGCGGATATCGGCTTTACCCGGCTCGTCCTGGCCGCCGATAAATCCGATACGTGAAGCGCCCTGGCTGATAAAGAAGTCGACCACCTCTTTGGCGATGCGCACCAGGTCGATATCTACCGCGTCATAGCGGCTGCCCGGTTCGTGGAAATCAATAAAACAGATATTGTCGGTATGCGCCGTAATGGTTTCGCGCAGGGCGCGGGCGGGCTTACCGACGATCAGCACCCCGGTGATTTTCTTCAAATCGGGCAAGGTGTTATTGAGATAACAGTTGGTCAGCTCAATGCTCAGCTTCTCGCACTGGGTTTCGACCCCGTGGCGGATCGCCAGATAATAAGGGTCGTTGATTTCCAGATCCTGCTGGTAGCTGTACAGCGCCAGAATATGGTGATGGCCCACGGCAGGCGTCTGGGATTTCCGCGAGCTTGTGCTCTTGTACTCCAGCTTTTCCGCGATCTCCAGGATGCGGTGTTTGGTCTCTTCTTTCACGTTTAACGAGGGATCGTCGTTTAACACCCGTGAAACCGTCGCCAGTGAGACGCCCGCTTCGGCAGCGATATCTTTCAGTGTGGCCATCATTTTCCTTATCTGACGTTGCCCCTTTTCGCCCGCTTATTGTAAAGCAAGCCGGCGCGCCTGCATCTGTTTTCAGTAAATATCCGTGGGTTTATTCATCCCCGCCGGACAGCGCAAAGCGTGATCCGATTAACAATTTTACCGGTAAAACGCGGTACGGAAAAACTTTGCTGGTATATTTTACTAAAATTTTACTAAGGAGGAAGGATGAATACGGTTGCTTATGATGATTTCGCGAAGCTGGAAATGCGCACCGGCAAAGTGGTTGAGGTGAAACGCCACGCCAACGCCGACAAGCTGTACATTGCGCAGATTGATGTCGGCGGCAGAACGTTGCAAACGGTGACCAGCCTGGTGCCGTACTACAGCGAGCAGGAATTGCTGGGTAAAACGGTGGTGGTGCTGTGTAACCTGGCGAAGGCGAAGATGCGCGGTGAAACGTCGGAGTGCATGTTGCTGTGCGCGGAAACCGACGACGGCAGCGAAAGCGTACTGCTGACGCCGGAGCGCCTGATGCCCGCAGGCGTGCGGATCGTGTAATCAATGGCCCTCTGATGCAGAGGGCCAAATCAAGCTATGCGTGCCGTCCCAGCGGCACCACCAGCGGCGTACCCGCCACCGGATCGTCTATAATCATGCAGCGCATCCCGTAGATGCGTTCGATCAGATCCGCAGTGACAATCTCTTGCGGATCGCCTTGTGCCACAATCACCCCTTCACGCAGCGCGATGATGTGATTCGCATAGCGACACGCCTGGTTGAGATCGTGCAGCACTGCTGCCAGCGTAAACCCCTGCTCTTTGTTCAGCGCACTCAGTAGCTCCAGCAGATCGATCTGATGGCTGATGTCCAGCCAGGTGGTGGGTTCATCCAGCAGCAGAATCGAGGTTTCCTGGGCCAGCACCATCGCAATCCAGGCGCGCTGGCGCTGGCCGCCGGACAGGGTATCCACGCTCTGGCTGGCAAGGGCTTCAATCCCGGTGGCTTTCATGGCGCGGCTCACGGCCTGCTGGTCCTCATCGCGCCAGCGGGTAAACAGCGGCTGGTGCGGGTAACGGCCACGGCTCACCAGCTCCTGCACGGTGATATCGCCGGGCGCGCTGGCGTTTTGCGCCAATAAGCCAATGCGCCGCGCCACGTCTTTGGTGGCGTACTGCTCAATATGTTTGCCGTCGAGCCACACCTGGCCGTTGAGCGGCTTCATCAGGCGGCTTAAGGTGCGCAGCAGCGTCGATTTGCCGCAGCCGTTCGGGCCGATAATGGCGGTGAATTTGCCATCGGGAATCGACACGTTAAGCGACTCGGCAATGATTTTTTTGCCGTAGCCGAGCGTCAGCGTGGCGCCATGCAGGCGGGAATGGGTCATCTCTTGCGGGACTCCTGAATCAACAAGGCGATGAGGTAAATACCGCCGATACTGACGGTAACAACGCCCACGGGAAGCTGGTAGGGGGTAAACAGACGCTGGGCGCATAAATCGGCGGCCAGTAACAGGGTGCCGCCGCACAGCGCCGACTGCAATAAACCCAGGCGCGAGGTCAGGCTTAAACGCCGGGCGATATGCGGCGCGACCAGCGCGATAAATGAAATCGGGCCTGCCAGCGCGGTCGCGGCGGCAGTCAGCGTCACGGCAGTGAGCATCAGCAGCAGCCTTGAACGTTCAACCGCCACGCCCAGCGCGCAGGCGCTGTCGTCGCCCATCTCCAGCAGGCGCATCCGGCGCACCAGCAGCGCCGCCGCCAGCAGGGCAATCGCAATCAGCGGCACCGCCGGGAAGGTTTTGCCCCAGGTCAGGCCGTTGAGCGAGCCGGCGTTCCACATCTCGGCAGAAAGCGCGGTCTCCAGCGAGGCCTGTAACAGCAGCCAGGTATTGAACGCCACCAGCATGGCGCGCATGCCGATGCCGATAATAATCAGTCGGAAGGTGTCAATGCCGTTGCGCCACGCCAGCGCCCAGACCAGCAGCGACGTGACGATACCGCCGCCGAGGGCCGCCAGGGTGATGGCGCTCAAGCTCTGGCCGAACAGCACCATGGCGATCAGCACCCCGCTCCACGCGCCCATGTTAAAGCCCATGACATCGGGGCTACCCAGCGGGTTGCGCATCAGCGACTGGAAGATCGCGCCGCTGACGCCCAGCGCTGCGCCAATCACCAGCGCCATTAATACCCGCGGCAACCGCCATTCCACCACGATTAATGAAATCTGGCGCGGGCCGTCGCCCAGCAGCGCGCTAATGACCTGCGAAGCGGAAAGCGGCAGCGCGCCGCTGGATAAACTCCAGACCGACATTACCGCCGCCGCCAGGCAAAACAGCGCCAGCACGGTCAACAGGCGAGGGGAGAGGCTCATAGCGTCACTCCATTACGCCGACGGCGCACCAGATAAATCAGCACCGGCGCGCCGATAAACGCGCTCACCACCGAGACGCGGATTTCGCCCGGTACGATCAGGCGGCCAATAATATCGGCGAGCAGCAGCAACAGCGGCGTCGCCAGTAGCGTAGCGGGCAGCGACCAGCGGTGATCCTGGCCCACCAGCCAGCGCGACAGGTGCGGCATCATCAGGCCAATAAAGGCGATGGGGCCGACCAGCGCCGTCGCGCTGCCGCACAGCAGGGTAATTGCCGCCAGGCCGAACAGCTGGGTGCGGGCGACGCGGCTGCCGAGCGCAGTGGCGGTGTCGCTGCCCATGCTCAGGCTGTTTAACGACCGGGCCAGCAGCAGCGCGATTAACAGGCCGATGAGCACCGGGGCCAGTACCACTTTCAGGGTCATCAGGGTGCGGATATCCAGCGAGCCGGACTGCCAGAAACGCAGCTGGTCATACACCACCGGGTTTAACAGC